>CAMNSU010000088.1 GCA_946555455.1 uncultured Clostridia bacterium
ATCTGATGTTAATATACTCTATCGTTGCACCAGGTTCATCATAGAAGTTCACAGCATCAAAGAGCGCCTGACCATCTTCCCCCTGATACATTTTACTGTTTTGCGCTGTTCCAACATAGTTTTTCAAATAAAAGTCCGTATCGGATATTGTTATTCCACCAGCACCATCAAAATCACCCGGATAGATATCCAGTTTACTGGTGGAGGAAGATACCTCAATCCCCTCATCTTCCCGCAGTGTGCAGCGGATTTCTGTTCTCGTATAGTAATTAGGGCTGGTTAAGGTAATGGTATATTCACCCGGTTCGCAGTCTTCAAAGCAAAAATAACCCTTTGGGTCCGTTACTGTTGTTTTAGTGCCATTCAAAGTGACTGTAACACCTGCATTTGCCTGCTCACTGCGTCCCCACCTTGCTACAGTTCCATAGATAAGCCCTTTTTCCGATTCATAAGTAACCGGCATTTTATCTGTTTCCGTTTCGCCGTCGCGTACACTTACTAAAATTTGTCCGCCGTCTTTACGCAAAATATCTTCCGCCAATTCTGCTTCTGTCGTCTGACTTGTCACAGGTATTGTTGCCACCGGCTGATCCTGATCTTTATCCGTATAGATACAAACAACATCACCTATCTTGACAGATTCATCCGTCAAAGTAATTTTAATCAAATCCGGTGCATCTTTTTTGTTGACCAGTTCAATATCGGCATAAAACAGTTTTGCATCGGCTGATACAATTTTAATGTTTTTAACAGCTCCCTGTGTTATCTTTTGTGTCGGCAAACCTTTATCTTGTACCAGCACTGCCCGCACTTTCACTTCTTTGCCTTCAGAATCAGGTTTTGCAGTAACCTCGCCTGTTTTATCATTCACGTCAATATAGTCACTGTCTTGCAGCAGCCATGTACTCCACATTACGTCGCCTTTCACATAAGCCACTTTCGGCAAAACCTCTGTTTCAAGTGTCTGCGCTTTTCCAACCTCAAGCAAGACAACATCTTCCCCTTTGATAGAGAAGCTGTCAATTGCAATTTGAATCTTGATTTCAATTTCTGCCAAAATAGTATCATCATCCTGCGCAGACGCCGTTATTTTGATAACCTCTTCTCCTGCCGAATCAAGCGGGCGAATCGTACAACTGCTTCCATCCGCATTCGGCGTCAATTGCAGTTTTGTTTCGTCCGAAACCTTCCATAGTATCGTTTTATTAATGCCCTCTTTATCAGGTAGCACTGTCCCCGTGAGGGTATATGTCTGATTTAAATCTGTTAATATTTCCGGCATATCTTCCGGTTTTGTAATTACCACAGATTCCGGCAATGGTTTTGTAATAGATACGGTAAATATTTTTTCAATCGTTCCCTCTCTGCCGTTTGCCTGAACAGGGAACTGAATTTTGACCGGCTCGCTGAGCGCATCCTTTACCCGAATCTCCGCCGACCGTTCACTTTGTTCGATTGTGATATAGTCGCTCCAGTCGTTTTTCGTATTTGTTACCGGTGTTTTCCAAATAAATCCCGGGTCTGAAGCGTTTTCCGGATTCGGCACAGCTGCAATGATATATGTATCGTGATTATTAAATTCTAATTTGAGTTCTGATACGTCTTGCTGCACTTCTTCTCCGTGCGTTAACTGGAATGAAAAATCTTCCATATCTATGTATTGATATTGAATTTCCTGTGCCCTTACGTTCTCAAAATCCCAATGAACCGCCATAAAATTAGAGCCATCGTTCAGTCCGAAACAAGGTCCTTCCGGATACAAATAATCATACACCGCTCCGTTTTCTTTGGTTGCAATTTCCAGTTTAGCCGTTGTTCTTCCCAGTCCACGAAATGTCATAGAACAAATTTTTGTCGGTTCTTCCATGCCCTCATTTCCCGTCGTATTGCGCCCCATCAATTTAATGAGACCGGAACTATTGTTGACAAACGGATAACCGTTTTGCAAAATCAAACTTTCATTATAGGAAGAAAAACCTGTACGCTCAGAACATTCCGTGATGGTTCCGCCCGGCAGAACCTGCCCTTCACTGTTTGTTAAAATCATTTTTTGAGGATCAAACTTCAGCGGCAGCACAAACGCATCCGCTTTTTTTACACCGCTGATATAGACGTCAATCGTAAATATAGAACCAGCATCCAAAACAAGTTCCTCTGTAATTGGCTGGTCATTTACACGCAACTCCAAAGTAGACCCTACTCCATAGGGAATATCGTTAAGCGGAACTTTCATATAGGTAGGCAATAATACATAATCATCATTTGCTGCACTGGATATACCAGATTGATAATACATGTTAGCGCCCCATGTATATACTTTTCCATTTTCTGTCCGCACCGCTATGTTATTTCTTCCCACGCCAATACTTGAAATTGCAGCACCTTCTATGTTTTCTAACTTTGTTCCATTTTTATTAGAAGTAAACCGTCTTTCACCGATTCCCCATTCGCCTCGTTCATTAGACCCAAAAATAGAAACTGCACCAGCATCATCCAGCATAGCGCAGCCATATGCATAGGCCGCAATCTGTTTCACATTCTCCACAGGCAACCGAACCGGCTCCGTTACATACCGTTCGTCCACACCCAATTGTTTATAGGCGTTAGAACCCCAACCATACACTGTTCCATCCGTCATTTTGGCAAGCATATGCTTGTTGCCGCACACAACAGCGGCTGCTGTACTTCCTTCCGGTAAATTCACTTTGTAAAACTGCGCCGCCTCACCGGTCTGCGTACCGTTTCCAAACTGTCCATATTGACCGTCTCCCATGACATAAACACCGGTCTCTGTCATAACAACCACATAACCATTGCCTACCGCAACGTCCTGTGCTGTTCCTTCATAACCAGTTAGTTTGATAAACGCAGCACTGTTTCCATCTGTGTTTCCGAGTTGTCCATATAGGTTGTTCCCGCAGGCATATACCTCATGTCCTGCTGTTATCACTATCGTGTTACTATAATTCGCGTCTATCTTTACAGCCGCATCAACGGAAAAAATGTCTTCACCGACTTCTGTCGGAATCAATACATTTCCATTAACAGACGCCGCTTGCCCGTTACTGTTGTCTCCCCAAGCAAACACACGTCCTCCTTCCGTCAAGGCAACACAATGATTCTCTCCAGCCGCTACTTGCTGCACCCGTTCCTGAAACACCCGGTAAGATATCAATTGCGGCGCTGTGCTGACATCGCTTATCGTTCCTGTTCCGAGTTGTCCATAAGCATTTCGCCCCCACGCATAAACAGCTCCATCAACTGCGGCTACCCCATGCCGTTCGCCGAAATCCGCTGTCATCGCTTGTGATAAGACTCTTTCCTCCTCCGCGTAAGCCGCGCAGATGGGGAGCAATGCCGCACACATGAAAAAAAGCATGGATAAACCAATCCATCTTAACGCAAAAGCTTTGACTCTTTGTGTCATACCCCTTCCCCCTCTTGCATCTATTTGGATTCAAACTTCTCCACTTTACATATTCGTTTTCTTTATTCTATCATGTCTTGCCCAGACAGTCAACTATTTCACCAATATTTCTCCATTTTTTTGTGCTTTTTCACTATTGCCCCCATTATTTTTTTCACATTCTGGCTATTTTCACAATATCCACTTCCATTTTTATGTAAATCACCTAAAAAGTACTACACAAACATACTATAAAAAGGAAGCACAGTATTAACACTGCGCTTCCTTTTTACAATATATTGTTATTTCATGTTTTTTTCCATCATCTTGAAGATGGATACTTGCTGTATCCGCCTTCTCGTCATCTTGCATGACAGTAATCTCATAGACAGTGCTTCCATACGTGTAATGAATGCGGAACGATTTCCATTCGGGCGGTACAACCGGTTCTATCCGCAGCGTATTTCCTTCTTTTTTTATGCCCAATATCATTTCTATCAACAACGAATACATCCACCCTGCCGCGCCGGTATACCAACTCCAGCCGCCGCGTCCTTCCTGACCGTTTGCCGAATAAATATCAGCCGCCGCAACATACGGCTCTGTTTTGTATTGTTGGATTTCTTCCCACGTTGTTCCATGCAGAATCGGATTTAACAGTGCCAATTGCTGCGCTGTTTGTTCTGTCTCTCCCAGCGCCGCCCACGCCCACACATACCAAACCGCCGCATGAGTATATTGACCGCCGTTCTCCCGCACGCCCGGCAGATAGCTTTTAATATAGCCCGGGTCCATAGGCGCCGTGTCAAATGCCGGTGCAAGCAGCCGAATCAATTTATTTTCTTTATCCACCAAATGTTCCTGTGCCGCCCGCATTGCACGCCGTGCTTTCTCCTGCTCTGCCGCACCGGAGATAACCGCCCAGCTTTGCGCAATCAAATCTATTTTGCATTCCTCGTTCCCGCGGCTGCCCAGCGGTGTTCCGTCGTCAAAGAATGCGCGCAAAAACCATTCGCCGTCCCACGCAGTCCGGTTTAGTGCTGTTTTTAACGTCTGCAGTTCCGTTTGATATCTTTTTTCTGTTTCACTGTCTCCATAAAGGCGGCAGAGCGGCAAAAATTCTTCCATCACTTTATATAGGAAGAATCCCAGCCAAACGCTTTCTCCCGTGCCATGGTTCCCGACGCGGTTCATGCCGTCGTTCCAATCGCCGCTTCCCATCAGCGGCAATCCATGACTGCCCCTCTGCAATGCACGGTTCACTGCCAGCACGCAATGCGTATAGATATCCGCTGTCTTTTCGCTGACTTGCGCCAACCCATAGCGTTCATCTTCCTCTTCCAACGGCGTATCTTTCAAGAACGGTACTTGTTCGTGCAATAAATCTGTATCGCCCGTTTTTTTCACATATTGCGCCGTCACATATGCCAGCCACACCAAATCGTCACTGAATTTCGTGCGTATGCCGCGGCTGACGGTTTCCTGCCCGTCCAAACTGTCGTGCCACCAATGCTGCACATCGCCTTCTTCATATTGTTTGGCGGCATGTTTCAAAATTTGCTGTTTGCACAGCGGCGCGTTTCCATAGAGCAGTGCAAGGCTGTCCTGCAACTGGTCGCGGAATCCAAATGCGCCGCTCGTTTGATAAAATCCACTGCGCGCCAGCATACGGGCAGCATAGGTTTGGTATAAAAGCCGACCGTTCACCAACAGATTGATACTTTCGTCCGGTGTTTCCACGCGTATTTTTCCCAGAAAATCTGTCCAGAACGCCTTGACGTGCTGCAACTGCGTGTAAGCGTCCTTTTCCTGCTGTAATGACTGCCATGCGGCGGTATCGCCGCACCCCATCAAAAATGGAACGGTGATACAAGCGTCCGGTTCCAATTCCACTGTTTTCACCAGCGTCAGGCAGGGACAGCGGTTCCATTCTTCCACCGCTGTTTCCGCCCCCGCTGCACACAGCGTCATGTGGTTGTTCGGTAGTTCGGAGGGATAACAATTTCGTACGGTTATCATACCCTCCCGCTGCTGCGTTTGCATATAACGCGCATTTTCCGCTTCACTCACGCCCATGACCGGAACGGCATGATATTTGATAGATATGCGGCGCGTTTCTTTTCCCAGATTTTTTAGTTTTATCAGGCTAACTTTCACCGGCTGTTCCTGCGCCGCAAAAACAGTCAATTCTCCCGCAATTTCATAAGCGTCATGCCGGTACACCGAATAACCGAATCCGTGACGAATCTGGTAAACGCCCGCGCTGGGCGCAGGACTGCGGGTAACGCTCCAACTGTTTCCTTTCTGCACATCTTGCAGCAAAAACCACTCGCCCGGCGGGTCTTCCACAAAATCGTTGCTCCACGGCGTAAGTTTATATTCCCTGCTGTTATATGCATAGGTAAAACCGCTGCCGCTTTCACTGCACAGAAATCCCAATTGTTTTCCCGCAATGACATTGACCCACGGAAGCGGCGTTTTCATATCTTCCTCCAACCAAATGACATATTCGCCGCTTTGTGGGTCGAATCCGCCGATTCCATTCCAGAACAGCAGCGGCGGACGCTTCTGTTCCACTGCACCGCCCTGTAATTGCTGCAGCTTTGGCGGTTTCACCTCCGGCGGCAGATGCAACTGTCCCTCCAGTTCTTTTCCACCGTCCAGCCGGATACGTGCCACCGTCCGCAGCAATTCTTCTTCCCCGCTTTGCAACAGTTCTCGCCGGCAGATAAACACGCTTTCTGTACTCTGCGACTGATTCATGCATTCCCGCAGTTGTTCCTCCACCGGTCGGTGGTAGCTGTCCTGTTCCTCCAACAAAAACACCAAATCGCAAGCAAATCCGCGCAGTTTCCAAAACATATGGATTTTCAGCAGCAATTCCGGTAGGATGGCTTGTTGTTTCAGTGTACAAAGTACAATGGGGTAATCGCCCGAAATGCCCAGCCGCCAAAGTGCGGCTTGTCCCAATTTATTCGTACTTTGCTGCACCTGTGCCTGCGCGTGCGGCGTCCGATACAAAACATGCCGTAAAAGCTGCATGGCAAGTGCTTCTTCTTCACCCGAAATGTGCAAATATTCATGCACCACATTGCTTCTTGCCAAACTGCGTTCAAACACCGTCTCACAGGACGCCGCATAACGGTGTTTCTGCGCCAACTGCAATGCTTCCTCTTTGCTGCGGGACATTCCGGTCAAATAATAGAGCGTCACGCTTTCCAGCGGTGGAATTGTCACGGTGCAGCGCAGCGACAGACAGGGGTCTACCGCCGCTCCCTGCATACAGCTCAGCGACTGCTGCAAGGCGGCAGGTTCGCGCAGACTGCGGCACCGACCGATAAACCGTTCCCGCGACGTTTCAAATGTGATGTTACCGTCCGTCTCCTGCGTGCATATCTGATGAAACAGCAACAACGGCAACTCCTCCGCTTCCCGCGGGCGTTTTTCCGCCAGCAACATCTGTCTGTCCTCCACATACTGCGTCCGGATAAACAACTTTCCAAACGCCATATGCGCCACATCTGCCTGCTGCCGCATCATACAAGGCTCCACATAACTTGTCACCTCCAGCCGCCGCTCCTGCTCCGTCTCATTTTGGAACGTCAGCTTACGCACTTCCAGCGGGTCTTCCGGCGATACCGTGATTTCATATGTGCTGGCAATCCCCTCCATTTTAGCGCGAAATGCCGCCATATGCGTGGTAAACGTTGTTTCATACTGCTGTGCGCCGCCCACAGGCAGCAGAGCCGGACTCCATGGCTCCCGTCCCGTTTCATGGCAATAGAAAAACGTACCGTACGGCGGCGCACCGCCCATGGCGCGAAACCGTGTCATCATGGTATCGCCGCCTTTCAGATAACCACCGCCGCCGCTGTCCACCAGCGTACTGAACATACTGTTGGACAGCAACTGCACCTCCGGCACATCCTGACGCAAATCCGACACGGTTCTGGCACAAGAGATTTCATGAAATTTCATTTGCACGACCGGATTCGCCGTTTCCGGATATCTGCTGCTTTTTTTCATTCGTTCCGCCATCCTTTCCTGCTGCAAATAGTCCGCCGACTGCATACGCGCGTCACGCAAAAACCGCCGCTGCATGGCATGGTTTTGCAGCACATCATGCATCGCCAGCAGTCCCATACCCAGATGATGAACCATGTAGCTTTTCACCACCGTATAGTCTTTGCCGCGCAGCTGCCGCCGCGGCGTCCAGTCCACCGCTTCATAAAATCCATAACGACCGCCCGCGCCCAGCGTTTCCAGCCATTTCAAATTTTGGATTGCTTCCTTTGGCGTTTCCATTAACGCAAGCTGCGTCGCATAAGGCGCTGCTACTGCGTCTTTGCCCTGACCGCTTTTCAATGCCAGCGCCGGATTGCCAAACGCATAATATTGATAACGCCAGCTGCCGTCAAACGTTGCATAGGCGGATTCCGACATTCCCCACGGAATGCCCCGCCGCTGCGCATACTGCTTTTGTGCGTCCAGCACATATTGATAGGTGTCCGCGAACACGGAATGCGGCACATTGCGCAGGAGCAGCCGCGGCATGTAATATTCAAACATGGTGCCCGACCAAGAAGCAAGCCCCGCGTGCCCGCCTTCATACAACGGAACGCGGGAAAGCCGCTGCCAGTGCTCCGCCGGCACATCGCCTTTTGCAATTGCCACAAAACTGGTTTGCCGCGCTTCGGACGCAAGCAAGTCATAATAAGACGGTGTAAACCGGTTCTGTTCCTCTTGATATCCAATGGTAAACAGCCCTTTGTTTTTATCATATAATGCGCTGAAGTCCATCTGTTCTGCCAAGTTTAACGCCCAGTCCGCCAAGTTCAGGCAGTCTCTGTTCACGCAGGTTTCATCCATGTTCTGTTCGTCCATGATTTCCTGCACTTGTCTGATACAGATTTCCTGCCATGGCGACTTTTCTATTGTTTTCAGCCAAGACAGTGTCTCCTGCAAAAAACGGTTCCAGTCCTGTTCGCAGAGTATAGATTCGTTTATCGCCGCGCCTTCCTGCTGCACCAGCGCAAGCGTATCCAGCAGCCCTTGCCGCAGGTTTTCTTTTGTCTGCAATGGCTGCGCCGCCGCTTCCCGCAGGCCCTGTGCCAACGCCAGCAAATCGCCTGCCAAATTTCCGCTGTCCACAGTGGAAATATAGCGCGGCGGCAGAACGCGCAGCGTTTTGGTGTCATACCAATTATATAAATGCCCGTTCCATTTTTCCAAACGGTCTACCGTCCCCGCAATCCGCTGTAGATAGGTCGTCATATGCGATTTGGTAATAAACCCGAAATCCCATGCCGCCAGCGCGGCTAGCAATGCCAGTCCGATATTCGTGGGCGAGGTTTGGTCTGTCGGCGGAATGGGCGGATTGATTTGTATGTTGTCCGGCGGAATATAATGCGCTGCCGGACGGCTGTAGTCCTCAAAATACCGCCACATTTTCCGCGCCGTTTGCCGCAGATATTGCCGGTCTGCCGCCGCCAATTTTTCTTCCGTTTGCTCTTTCCGGCGACTGATATACCACGCCGCATAAGGCGCCGCCAACCAAATGGCGGCAAACACAATATTCCAGCCCCAAAACGGCGGACGTACCATTGCAGCAAAAAGCATATAAACCGCTATACACGAAGAAAACCACATGCACCGCTGATAGGCTGTCCATGCATCTTTTCGTTTACGTTCCGTTTCCGCCGACGTTGTCCATTCCAACAAATTTTTCTTGGTCACGCACAGCCGCCACACTGTGCGCACTGCCGCGTCCAGCGCCACATAAGCCTGATGCGCCAAAAACACAAACTGCCACAGACAAACGCGCAGCGACCGTCTTGTATTTCTCCAGCCGCGGCGGCGCAGCAATTCCTTTGCTGCCGTGACGATTGCCGGAAAAAATATACTCATCAATGCAATGACCGCCAGCTTCCAGCCGCCGTAAAAAGGCGCTATGCCCAGCGCGGTCAATTGCGCAAGCGGCGTGAAAGAACGAAACAAATTGTCCAAAATCTCCCATCTGGAAAGCGCGGACAGTGGATTGCGCTGCCGTCTTCCCTGCCGGTCGCAAATGTGTGGCAGCAAAAACGGCAGTAACTGCCAATCGCCGCGTATCCAGCGGTGTTCCCGCTGCATAAACGACAGGTACCCTGCCGGATAGGATTCCAAAAACACGGCGTCCGCCGCATAGCCGCAGCGCACAAACGCACCTTCCAAAAGGTCGTGGCTCAAAACGCGGTTGTCCGGAACTGTTTCCTCCAGCAGCCGCAAAAACAGCTTGGGGTCATAAATCCCTTTCCCCATATAGATACTCTCACCAAATGTCAATTGGTAATAATCCGCCGGAGACGCATAGCGGCTGATGCCGCCGCGTCCCGCAAAAATTTTGGTGAACGCTGTTTGTTCCGCCGCTTCTACGGAAACAACTTCGCCCGGCTTCACAATGCCATATCCTTTTGTCACAACGCCCTGCTCCACCTGCGGACGGTTTAGCGGATGCATAACCGCGCCAATCAGTTTTGCCGCTGTGTCATAGGGCAAAACCGCGTCTGCGTCCAGCGTAAGGACATAGTCGATGGGCGGAAGTTTCCCGCTTTGCACGGTATAGCCGTTTTCCTGTCCCGCTATCAGTCGGTTCAGTTCCATCAACGCGCCGCGCTTGCGTTCCCAACCGGTATAAACTTTTTGCGCCGGCGCATATTGTCTCTCCCGCTGTAAATAGAAGAACGTTTCACGCGTCCGTCCCGCGTTCATTTGCTGCACCATGCCGCAAAGCGTCTCTGCTATTTCATCGTCCTCCGGCAGTTTTTGTTGGTTCGCCTCTTTCAAATCGCCCGCTAAGGCAAAACAAACGCCCTGCAAGCGGCAGGCATAAGCATATTGCTCTATCTGCCGCAGCAGTTCTTTTCCCCGCTGTGCATTCGGCACCAGCGCAGGAACGACCAGCAGCACAGACGGCGTTTCTTCACATTTTTTGATATCCAGTTTCACCACGCCGCGCCGCCGTCCTTGCGGGCGCAGTATCATTTGCACCATTTGTGCCGCAATCTGCAAAAACGGTATTAACAAAACGATTCCGGCTACCAAAGAGCGCGTCCAAATCGCCGCCGCGATACCCATCAGCAGTGTGGTTAGCACAACCGCCGCAATATATCGCGGCACAGCGCCGGAGGGTTTTCTCTCACCTGTCAGCAAATGCTGTCCTTCCCCCACCAAATAGTATCCCACGTGCCGCGTCTGCTCGTCTTGTCCACCCTGTGCCAGTTTCAATGCTTTTTGTGCCAATTGCAAATCTGTTTTTCGTAATTTTTTCGCAAGCCGAACCAATTCTTCCAGATAAAGGTTGCGGCTTTCCATATCCATTTTGTCATAGACGCCGGCAGGGTCTTGCAGCAGCGTTTGTTCTGCCGGACATACCTGCTCCGTCAACGTGCGCCAGTCTATATCCCGCACAGAAATCAGCGCCCGAACCGCTTCTCCCATACGCGCCTGCCATTTCGCCTGCCATTCATATTCCGCCGCACTAAGCGTCTCCAGTTCCTGCCCTTCCGCTTCCAACTGTTTCCGCAATCTCGTCATTGCCTGTCTGCCTGCATTTCCCTGCTGCCGCAGCCGCTGTGCCAAGTGCTGAATATAGGTGCGCCGCTGCTTGTGATTCTGCGCAAACGGCAGCGTGCCGCCTTGCAAATAGGTCGTTTCCGCACGGCGCGCCCCTGCATAGGCAGTTTGCGTCTGTTCCACCTGTTCGCACAGCGCCGCCAAACGCCGGAAGCATACCAGCCGCACCGCGTCCGGCAGCACCCACAATTCTTCGCAGTACCAGTCTTTCCATGCACAAAGCTGCTGTGCCAATGTTTCCGGCTGCAGGGCGGCATTATGCCGCAAAATTTCCTGCGCGCGCAGAAAAACGCGCGGCACTGTCCCATCTTCCGTTTGGCGCAAAAACGCCCGCCACGGAAATTCTTCTTTTATCATATCAAGTTGTTGCTGCATCAAATAATAATTATCATATAACCACTGTCCCGCAGCGCAGACGGTTTCTCCGGTTCCTGCGTCCTGCCGCACCGTTTCATATGCCCGTCGAATGCCTTTTTCCTGCTGTCGGAGTGTTCTTTTCCATATTTGTGTTTGCACGTAAATTCTCCATTCATTTCTTTTGCCGTTTTTCTGTTTGTGGCGTGATATTCTTTTCTATCATGCCCTCATCAAACGGAAATTATGAGAATTTCAGGGAAATTTATGCAAAAAAGCCGATAAAAAAATCCTTAGGCATCTACATTTGCCAAAGGATTTCTTTTTTTCACCGTTCTGAATGCGTTTTAATATCATAGCCGTCACGGAAAATCAAATCATCAATGTCCTCTATCTCAATTTTCTTTATTTCCCGCGGCGTCTTTACACTTGGTTTTTCTATCCGTTCTAATTCTTTTCTATGTTGCGGCACCCTGTTTTCATTCCCTCCTGCATATTTTTATAAATAGTTCGCCATACTAATGCAGTATATGCAGGATAGCGGAAAACTTACACAAATTTTCAGTTTTTTTAAAAAAGGTCTTGCATTTTAACAATATTTGTATTATTATTATACTATACTCAATTAGTATAATTTTACAGGAGGGATTTTTATGGCAAAATATGAATGCGTATGTGGGTATATCTATGATGAGGAATTAGGCGATCCGGAAAACGGTATTGCTGCCGGAACAAAATTTGACGACCTGCCGGATGATTGGACTTGCCCCGTTTGCGGATTGGATAAGTCTGCATTCAGCCAAATTTCTGAATAAGGTACTTTTGTCAGGCAGTTGTTCATTGCAACTGCCTGATATTATGCTAACGACAAGGAGGTA
>CAMNSU010000089.1 GCA_946555455.1 uncultured Clostridia bacterium
TACCTCGATTCTCGGATTTTCCGTATGAAACAGTTTGGTATAGGGCTGCAATACATAGTGCAAATAAAAAACGACTTTAAAATCGTAACGTTCCAGCGCCTCCGCCAATACCTCGCTTGACAAAATCTCCATAAAAATTCGATAGTAATCGCTTTTTTGAAACGTCTCGTTGCTCACGCTGCTTAGAAAATAGCGCCATGTGGGCATGATTAAAATTTGCTTTTTGGTTTCATGCGCTTCACTCAACCGGTCATACCGGCACAATCCGAGCATTTGTATCACGTCCTCCGGCTGCGAATAATGGGCTATCATATCCTCATATTCCGGAACAGCGCTGCAAACCATCAAGTCCGGACGTGCTTCGGGATAGTGCAGTTCGCTTAAGTCGTTTGCGGTAATGCCATGTCTAATCAGCACATTTTTTCCGCGCACCAATCGAAATTTATCCAATCTCATGAATCGGTATGCGTCAAAAGAGCACCCCATGTAATGCGTGCTGATTCTCACCTTTGCACAGGCAAACGCCAGCATATGCCGGAAGGTGTACGGCTCAATTGTTTTACCGAGTTTGTTTACTCTCTCATAATCCGGCGACCGTTTTTCTATGATAAACGCCGTATTGATTTGCGGCTGCTGTTTTGTCAGATATCTGAAAAAATGCAGTCCGTTGTCCCGCGCATCTGTTTTCCGTTCCGCAATCAGCCACAGGTTTTTATAATAGGGCAACTGCCTTGCGAATACCCCAATGACATATGCAACAATATAGTATGCTGCATACCATGCATAGATCATGCCGCTCATCAGTTTCTTCATCACAGCCTCCAATACTGCCAGCCGAACTGTTTCGCTTCCTTTTTGTCAACAATGCCTTTTACATCTATCAACACTTTATTCCCCGCCGCCCGAAACATGGCGTCCATCTCCGCCGCGGACAGGTTGCGGAAAACCGTATGTGCCACCGCCAAAATCATGCAGTCCGCATCTTTCACCTGCTGAAAATCCGTCATTTCAATTCCATATTCTTCCGAAACCTCCGCCGCGTCCGCCATGGGGTCTGCAACAAGCGGCGATATTCCATAGTCCCGCAGCCGTTTCACAATATCAACGACTTTGCTGTTGCGGATATCGGGGCAGTTTTCTTTGAAGGTCACGCCCAAAATCACAACCTTTGCATTTTTGGGGGCAAGTCCTGCCAAAATCATTTCTTTCACCGCGGCGTCCGCCACAAATGCGCCCATGGAATCGTTCACTTTTCTGCCCGACAGAATAATCTGCGAATGATAGCCGAGTTTTTCTGCCTGATAGGTAAAATAATACGGGTCAACGCCGATACAATGCCCGCCTACCAGACCCGGATAGAATCCCAGCGCATTCCATTTGGTATTCATTCCGGCGATGACTTCCTGCGTGTCGATTCCCATTTTGTCAAACACAATCGCCAGTTCATTCATAAACGCAATGTTAATGTCCCGCTGCGAATTTTCAACCACCTTAACCGCTTCGGCTGTTCTGATATTCGACACGGCAAAGGTTCCGGCTTTTATCACCATATCATACACCGCTTTTATTTCGCCAAGCGATTCTTCGTCCATGCCGGAAACAATTTTTGTGATATTGTCAAGGCGGTGAACCTTATCGCCCGGATTGATACGTTCCGGCGAATATCCCACCTTAAAATCACTCCCGCACACCAATCCTGATTCCTGTTCCAAAATCGGCACGCATATATCTTCCGTCACGCCCGGATAAACCGTGCTTTCAAACACAACAATGGAACCTTTTGTCAACTGTTTCCCAACGATTCTGCTCGCTTCTTCCACCGGCAAAAGATTGGGCGTATGGTCTTGATTGATGGGCGTCGGCACTGCCACAATGTGAAACTTTGCCTCGGAAAGCCGCGCCGCGTCGCAGGTGAACGCAATCCGTGCTTTTTTCACCGCCTCGTCTCCGACTTCCTGCGTAGGGTCAATACCATTTTTATATTGCGCTATCTTCTTTTCGTTCAAATCAAATCCAATTACATCGGCGTACGCGGCAAATGCAACCGCGAGGGGCATTCCGACATATCCCAATCCTGTCACGGCTATTTTTTCTTTTCTGTTTTTGATATCCTGAAAAAGCGACATACGCTTGCCCTCCCTCCGGTCATTCAAATTTCCTGCCGTCTCGATAGCCCTTCATTCCGTCCTTCATGACTGCATATGCTTCAAAAAAACGCATGTTCACACCTTTTAAAATCTGTTTTTTCACAATCAAAAGCCGCAGGCATATCAAGCGCGCAAATGTCCCTGAAATTGCGGCACAGGCAGCGCCCTTGTCATACAGATATTTTTTATCATATCCGCGAAACCAAGTGGACGGTCGCTCCTTTTTCATGTTTGCAATATAGATAGGGACTGCAAAAATTTTCAGCCCTTTGTCCAGACAATCTCTTAAAAACAACGTGTCCTCGCCCGACTGATACATGCAGCCGCCGCCAAAACATGTGTTAAACAATATCCCGCGCGTTTTCACCGCGCTGCTGCGAACCGCAATCCGATAGGTGGCAAAGCGCATAAAATTATGCCATCTCACGCGGAATTTTTTCTGTATCACATAACTTTCTGTATCGTCATATAAATTAAAAATCAGCACATCTGCTTGCGGATTGTCGGCAAACGCTTTTTCTATCAAAGCTTCATATCCGTCCACATATCTCACATCATCGTCCGCCAGCAGGCAAATATCCGCGTCGGAACACATCAACGCAAGGTTGCGGTTGATACCCACGCCACAGGTATTTGTGCTAATCATTTTGGCGCAGAATGTATCAAAATGTTTTTCTTCTGTTTGATTCTGCCCGTTTTGGTTTGCAAAAATCACATCAGTCTGAATATTCATTTTTTCCGCCAGTGAAAAATCGTTTTGATTGATTGTTGCGCACAAAACCTGTACCTTGCTCACTTGTTTCCCTCCTTCAGCCCACGATAAGCCTATCAAATTCCTCTATCGCTTTTTTATTATCAAACACACTTTTTTGAAATTTCAAATCATGAAATTCTTTTAGCAGCGTCAACAACTCTCCCTGCAGCGTGTCATCGTCATTTGACATGACAATTCCTGCGTTTGGTTCCTGCACCATTTCATATGCTGAGGCAGTATTCGTTGTCCATATCGGCGTTCCCAAGAGCCGCGCTTCCCCAAAAACCATTGGCGCTGCCTCATCATAAGAAGGCACCAGCAATACATCAGCCGCTTTCAAATACGGATAGGGGTTCTCCAACATGCCAAGCAAAATGACATGCTGTTCCAACTGATATTCTTTTATCAGATTTTCCGCTGTTTCCCTATCGGGACCGTCGCCCGCAATTCTCCACACAAAATCAACGCCGGCGTCTCTGATTTTCCCAAGCATGGGTATGATTCGTACAATGCCCTTTTCTCTTCGGAGCCGCGCGGCAGAAAACAGATTGATTTTTCCGTTTGTATAGGGCGCTTCATACGCCTTGGAAAGCGCGATAATTTGTTCATGGTTATAGCAATTATGTACGGTTACAGTCTTGTTTTCTAACTGCGGTGCGACCTTCAAAATTTGCTTTTTCACAGAATCCGATACTGCCGCCACTTTATCAAATTGCATCAGCGTTTTTATATTATACCTGCTCTTGCCTTCATAGCGTTCCAAATCGCAATGAACGAAGCATATTTTTTGTTTTGCCCTAGCGGCATGTAAAACAAGTTCCGCACAGCCGCCGTAAAAACAATTTCCCGCTCCGTTTTGCATATAGGATATCGCTGCGTCATAGTCTCCGTCTATTTTCTCCATATGACCAAGCAGCGGAAACACAATCTTCGTTTTCAAAATTCTTGTCAAAACAACCAGCAGTCCGCGCCACATCAGTGTAAAAATTCCTTCGTTTTTTGCCTGCGCGTGTGTCATCCCAAGCACTCTCACAAAACGGTTAGCGGAGGCAACATGAACCGTTTCCGGAATTTCTTTCATCAGCGCGCCTTGCGGCACAATCAAAAAAAGCGTGATTTGATAGTGCGGCGCAATCTCTGAAAGAAGATTCGCCACTGCTTTTTGTATGCCGCCGATTTGCATATTATTGTTTACAATCAGAATCTTCTTCATGCGCCCTGCTAGTCCTCCATGTCCTCTATCTGTTCAAGAGCTATATCCGGTATGATGGGGTCTGCCGACATGACCTCCTCCTCATAGCCTTCGTCTTCTGTATTTTCTTCTCCGCCTAAACTGCTTTTCATCGCTTTGCTGTATGCCGCATATTTTTTCATAATCTCATATATAATCGCTGCCATACAGGCAAGGATAAACCCAATGCCGATTGCAAACAATACATACATAGACGTATACACATTTTTGTATGTCCGCACGCCTGTCAGGCACTCAATATGTTTTTGCGGAATATGGGAATTATAGTCGTCAATCAGCGCAAACGCAATACCGTATAATTCCTTCAGCTTGTCAAGCGTCTGCGTAATATCCTCTTCCACATCTTTTTGATATTGTTCATAATTCACTCCTGCGCTTGCCGGCGTGGAGAAAATATTGATAACATCTGTGCAGTGCTGTGCGTCAATATTGCTGTTATTTGCACCCACACTGTCCGTAATATAATTTTTAATCAGCGTATCATATGTCGTTTGTTCTTGAATGCGTTCGATTTTATCCTCTTCCACATTATGAATGATGGCTACATTGTCATCCCCATCATTTTGGTTTGAATTGTAGGAATTCGGCACGTCTTTGTTTGCATTGACATATGCATTCATTCTGTCCTCCGCAAGACTTACCTTTTCGAGAGAATTTTTGGCATTCAACTCGTTTTGTTCTTTCCGCTCCGTATATTTATTCAGCAGCAGCGGTGTGTTCTTGCTAAGTTTCGCCGTATAGATTTCCGAGAAAATTTGCGGCATCTTAAAATCTGACAAATAGGAAAATTCATTGATTAAATCCGTAAATGTCAAACCCGTTGTGGGCGACCGGTAGTCCTCATTTCCGATATATCCCTGCAAAACCTCAATGGAACTGTCAATATTGGTCTGCAAGATTTCCGCCTGTTCAATGTAATCGTAATCACTCTTGTTTAACCCATAATCAATTTCACTGACCGTCGCAAGATAGATATATTTTTCATTATAATATTTAAAATAATTGTCAATCAGTCTGTCCAGTGTATCGCGTGTTTCAAAAAATGATTGATTTCCAAGATACGTCACTCTGTACACATTGGAATTATACTCATATTCCTCTCCGTCTTTCAGCTTTGCCTGCTGAATCGCCGCCGCATTGTCCGATATCACCGGCGTAATCTTCGTATGTGTCCGCACATTGTCATCGGTAAGTTCAAACGGCAAATCTTTATTGGCGTTTGTCACAACCTTGGGAGAAATAATTTCATTTGCATCAAATGCACTTCCGTCAAGCGCCTTTCCGTTGGACACACATGCGTCCTTATAACGTATCACAATCTCTGATGAATATGTCTGTATACGGTCAACGAACAAGCATGACAAAACAAGCGAGGCAGCAACCGTAACCAAAATCATAATTTTATGTTTCAATAAAAATACAAATAAATCCCATATTGTAAGTTTCATTTTATATTACTCACTTTCTGTATTTTGTCATAATCAACAGCGCTCGTTTCAGCGTTGCCGTCTTTTTGGAAATGAAATGGTAGAAAAATTCCATATAAACAATGATAATCAGCGACAGGAAAAATCCCAGCAGCGCGAATTTCAAAATAATTTTCAAATCTATCGGGCTGCTTTTTTTGTCAATCTGATAGGTCAGATAGGACTCTGTCTTATATTTCAAATATTCATTGTCAACCTTAACAATCTTTTCCGACAATTCCGAAAAATCTTTTATGAGAGAAGTCAGATAATCATTCACATATTTCAGTTGTTCCGGCGAACTGTCGGCTGCCTGAGAAAGTTTTTGATAGTTATTGTTATAGCTGTCAATCTTTTTGGAAACACGCGTCGCGTCCATACCGTCGCTGTAAGAATCTCTTGCGATATCGTCTATCCCCGTTTTGGTACGACTCATATAGAAACTATGACTGCTGTCCAGTGAAGGGATAAACGCCACAGCAGCAATATTGGGATCATATTTGTTCAGCGCATTTTTAGCAATATCCGACGCTTGCCTTTTTTTTCTGAACAAAATCCCGTTGTTGTCAATGAGATATTGCAGTTTACTCATATAGGCGGAACGGTTTTTCGATACACGGTTTTGCACCACATATGCATTGAATTTCTCTAATTTTACATTTTTAAAGTTTTCCAGTTCATCTCTCAGCGTTCCGAAATTCATATTATCCTCGGTACGAAACGCGCGGTTTTCCTCACGATGTATATTCAGCAGCGTGGACATTCTTTCCGCCTTGTTATACAAAATCTGATATATTTCTGTGTAGTCATAATCCGAAAAATCATAGCTGTTTTCGTTAAACGTAAGTATGGAATTGTTCTCCGCATGATTTTTGTTAAAATAGTCCTCATAGCTTTGGGCAAGCGACTCTAAAAACTCATACGTTTCATTTCTCCGCAGTTTGTTTTTCTGCGTATAATATAAGTGAAACGACGTCGGCACATAGGTTGCCTGCGAGTCACTCTTAATATCTGCGACAACCTCGTCCATCTCCCCTTGCGAAAACTGCGTTGTAATCTGCATGGAACTTCTGATAGAATCATTGGACTGATTTTTCATTTTCAGATTCGCTTTTGCAGTGTCCAAAATCTCATCACTGGTGAGTTCTGATATATTAAAGCGGCTGCCGTCAGGATTCAGCCCCTCCTCCGCGCCCGGATAGTTCAGACCTATCACCATTGATTTACTGTTTGACAGTATCACAAAATGATACATTTCTCCTATGATTGCAAACGCAATCATCGCTACTGCAATAAACGAAAAATATTTCTTTTTCAGTAATCTTTGCACTACTTTATACATTGTCTTGCTCTCCTCTTAATACCGCTTTCAAATGATTTTCCGGTAAAGTTTCTTCAAATGTCATGGCGCACATCATCATGATATTCAAATATGGTTTAAACACATAAAACGTCAGCGACATGGAAAACGCCATCAATGAGATAAATGCGCAGGTATATAACGGCTGCCGCCGCACATTTCGGATAAAGCACATGCCTAGCACAATAAAAAACAACAACAGTCCTATGATGCCTTTGTCATTGAATATTTGGATATAGGCATTATGCGCCACGCCATTGCGAAATCCGCCATCTTGCAAAATCTCGTAGGTTGAAAACAACCCTGATCCCCGTATCGTCCTTTGGGGTGACCGCAACGTGTAATCCAAAAGATAACTCCAAATCTCAAAACGACCGCTGCCGCCGTCCTCCTTCACTGCCGTTATAGAATATCGGTGCCGCACATCCTCCGGCAAATTAGGCACCACAACCGCTACAACTGCAAGCGCAACCAAGATACTTGCCGTAATAACGGCAATTCTGGCTTTGATGCTTTTGATACCAAACAGTATATATACCAAAAGTCCTGCTAAAACGCCAATCAGCCCGCCACGTGAACCTGTTTTTAATATCGCATAAAACGACAGGATAATAATCAAAATATAGACTGGATAAAAGCGGCGTTTTTCCATAAACCGTTTCACGCTAATCAGTATAGGCATAATAAAATAGGCGCAGAAATGATTTTGGTCTTCTTCAAATCCCAGCACCCTAATGACCGCGCGCTGCTCCGAACGGCTTACCACCTCGTTTGACGACAGTGCGATTATAATACACGTAACGCCAACGATAATCCATGCAGATTCCATCCATTCCTTTTCCCGTTCATTATAGATTCTCATGGTGATAACCAGCAGCATGAACAACCCCAACGCCATGTCCTTTGTTGTAACAACGGTAATCGGCGCATGATACACCACCAAAAGAATGACGGTATATAAAATATAAATCGCATATGTAAAATGGATATAATTCAGCGCCAATGCGCTTTTTCCCATGAGCATTCTAAGTGTCAAAACCGCCGCTATCGGCAGTGTGATGAGTTTTAACAATGAACCAAATGGTGTGGTGACTACCGTAAACGGCAAACACACAAAATAGATACATGCCAAAATGCATTCCACACTTACCGCGTCTTTTTGCACTTTATTTTCTGACTTTTTCACCATCATCATATTTTATCCTTTACTGATTTTCGCTGCCGTCTTATTTTATCGACCGTGATTTTGAAGGGGCGCAGCATCGTTCTAATACGCCAAACTACAGTGTTCATTTCCCATTTCGGCAAAAAACGCAGCATTTTTTGCATCAAATAAAAATTGCATTTATATTTTTTTATCACACTAAGTCCCACACCGGTTAATCCGTCTCTGCGGCAGTAGTAACAATACAACGGTTCGTCCAGAAACAAAACGCTGTTTGCACCTGTATATGCTTCAATTGAAAACGCTGCATCTTCGGCAGTTTGGTATGCAAGCGGGAACCGAATATGCTCCACGATTTTTCTTCTGAATATGGCACAGCAGACACTGTTTAAATCAATACCGCCGATAAAAAGCGGATATACGCTTTTGCAAAATCGGTTCTTGGGCACAAATTCATTTTCAAACGCAACCTTTGGCTGCCACTTTACGCCATTTTCAAAAATTTGCAGATACGAAAATCTGACAATATCCGCATTTGCTTTTTCCTGCGCCGCCAAAATCTTACGCAGCGCGCCCGGCTGATACCAATCATCGGCATCACAGTAAGTGATAAATTCACCGCGTGCGTTTTCAAGTCCAATATTTCTTGTGCGCGCAACACTGCCGCCGTTTTGCTCCAGCGCTATCAATTTAATTTGATTTTTATATTTTTCCAGTATTTCAAGTGTGCTGTCCTGTGACCCGTCATCAACCACAACAATCTCCGTGTCGGCTTTCTGAGATAAAATGGAACTGATGCAACGGTCAATATATTGTTCCGCGTTATATGCCGCGACGATAACTGATAATTTTTTCATATCCGTACTCTTATATCACTGTTCTGCAGGAGACTCCGCCAAATGCATGTTATCCGCCTTTGGTTTGTCCTCCTTTACTCCTGCTGCCGACTCTTTCATAAACACCACGATTACGGTTTGAATCAAAAGTTTGATGTCAAACCATATCGAAAATTTATCTATATACATCCAATCAAACAGTATTTTATCGGATACTCTTGTATTATATTGTCCATAAACTTGCGCCAGTCCGGTCAGTCCCGCGCGGAACATATATCGTAAATCATAATTTCTCACTATTTTACTATACTCATCCGCATATATCGGTCGCTCCGGTCTGGGACCGACAAACGACATCTCGCCTTTCAAAATATTGATAAGCTGCGGCAGTTCGTCCATTCTATGCGCCCGAAGCACACGTCCAACCCTTGTGATTCGTTTATCGTTTTCCGTTGCAAGACTGTTATTATGTTCTGCCTCTTTTACCATCGTTCTGAATTTGATGATGTTGAATCGTCTTTGATACATGGTATACCGCTCCTGTTTATGAAAAACAGGACCTTTTGTATCCAGTTTAATGGCAATGGCAATCAGCCCAAACGCAGGAGAAAGCAAAATTAAGCCAAAAGCGGAAGCAACAATATCAAACATGCGCTTAACAGCTTTGTGCAAAATTTTGCCCCTGTCACTTTTCAGCCCCAACACCAGCGTATCTCCGACATTCGCAATACTGCTGCCGATAAGACTGATCGTCTCAACCGTCGGAACAAGACAAACCGGTTTTGCTAGCCATTTGGCAAGCAGAATAATGCGGTCGGCATGTTCCCGTTTCACGGTTTCCACCACCAAAAGGCTGTGGGCATTTTTCACTTCACGTTCTATTCCACTTTCATCATATTCTGCAACATTGATTGCTTTGACGGTTCCATAGTCCACCGCGTGGCGCATCAACTTTTCCGAAAACCGTTTGGGGCAATCGTTCTCCCATAAAATGAGAAGCGTTTGTTTTTTTCTTTTCGCCAAAAGAATTTGAAACAGCAGCATTCGCAATCCTAGCATAACCGGATAGCACACGGCAAACACAATCAGCATTTGAGAGACAGGCAGCAAAAATCGTCCGCCCGTCAGATACCAAACCGCAGCAAATATAACCGCCGTGGGTACCAGCGCTACCGCAAGCACAATCGGGTGTCGTTTCTTTTGCATTGTGTAGGAGGCGGAATCATTATAGGAATCCAACATATGCAGCAATATAACAACAAAACAGACGCCTGTCAGGTAAGTAATACCATCTATCGGACATTCCAAAATAACCCTGCCCACCACAAAAAAGGTCAGGATTACCCCCAAAATATCCAATAGTATACCACACCATTTTCCCAATCTGTTCATATTATCTATGCGCATAAATATCCCCCTAATACAGATAAAAAGCGGAATTAGCTGCACAAAAACTGCACCAATTCCGCTTTCTTATACAGCATATATTCTTTTATTTAAGAATTTCATTTCACAAATTGTCTGTTTTGTCAATATAAATGCAACTACTTTACCTTTGTCAAGTGATGGTATTGTCTACAGATATATCACTCTAGCATCGTTTTCATCAACGTCACCTTCGTTGCTCTCTGTCTGTGTTTGTTCAGGCATTTCCGCCGTCTCAACGCTCTCCTCTGCGCCGTCTTCTGCGTGATTTTCTTCCTCGATTGCCGCCGCACTCTCCTGAACTATCTCGTCCGCCGGCGGATTCTTCTTTTCGCCGCGCTGTTCTATTAAAACTTTATCAAAATCTTCCTCGCTCAGCGGTTTATAAAAATAGAATCCCTGCAAAATATCGCAGCCTGCTTCCTGTGCAACTTGTTTTTGCTCGGCAGTTTCAATCCCGCTGCAAAACACCACCGCGTCAATCTCTTTGGCAAGTTTCACAACATTGTCAAAGACAATTCTCCCTGCGCCTTCTGTTCCGTTTGCAAGCAGGCTTCTGTCAAGTTTAATCACGTTGGGTTCAAGGCTTGATACATCGTTGAGCGATGTATACCCTTTACCAAAATTATCCAAACAGAAATTAAAACCAGCATTTTTCAGCTGCATAATATTGCCTTTGAAGATTTCCTCATTTCGCTCTGCCCTATCCTGCGACATCTCAATGACAATCATATTTTCGCCAATACCACTTTGCGAAAAAATATTTATCATACGCTGTGCAACGCCTTCACGCGCAAGTGTGCTTTTTGCCATCTTGCAAGTTATGATAGCGTCCCAATCAAGCCTTTTTGACGCCCACTCACAACATTTTTCAAACACGAGCATATCAAACTTTTCGTGAAGATTTTCTTTTTTAATGGCATTGAGTACTTGACTTGGCATGATATTTTTGGAGTTTTCTTCTTTTAGCCGTGTCAGCACTTCACATCCAACCACTTCACCTGTATGTGCGTCCAAAAACGGCTGATACATTTGATAAAACCCATCATTGTCGATAAAGTTTTCAATGTTCCTTTCTATATTATCATTTTCGAGAATTAATTTCAAGTCGTCCTGATCTGCTATTAAATATTTATTTTTGTTTGCTTTGGTCACGCGTGCAGCCTTTTTCGCATAACCTGCCGCCTTTAGAAATTCTGCTTTTTCCGCCGACACCATATAACCGCCCATGGAGACTTCTATCATCTTATATTCTTTTCTGTCAGCCTCCAAAAAGCTTTCGCAAAATCTTTCCAAAGCGTCTTTGCCGCGTGTTGTCACGACAACATAGTTATTCCCGTCTACTTTCGCCGCCTCTCCGTTTCCATATTTACATAGCTGCAAAACCTCGTCTGTCACCTGATCCTGTATACGCATTAACTCTTTTCTGTCCACCATGATTTGCAAATTTTCATACAAAATATTGATGTACAGCACCGCGCAGCCTTGCTTTTTTTTCAATAACCGTTCATAAAATTTTTTAACGCCCGACATGCCCGATAATAGTGGCGTATCGCTGCCGTCATTTCCGGTTCCGGACATTCCGAAAAAAGCTACTGCCAAACATACTACTGCAATCAATCCTATAATTAAAATTGTCATATCTATCATCTAAGTTCACCTCTTTTGACTTGCCGTTTACTGTCGTTTCAGCGTTACCATAACCACTTCCGGCGGATTAAAAATCCTCATTTTCTGCGGATTATAATCACAGCCGCGGCTTACAATCATTGTCGTATTCATTTCCTGGTACATACCCTCTGTATATTGTGGG
>CAMNSU010000090.1 GCA_946555455.1 uncultured Clostridia bacterium
GCGCTATTACAACGCTATTCCTTTCTTTGGAATAAACAAATGCTGCATATTCACTTTTTCCAGTTCAAGCAATTTTATTTTTTTGTCGATTCCGCCGGCATAGCCTGTCAAACTTCCGTTCGTTCCGACTACCCTGTGGCAAGGCACAATAATGGAAATGGAATTATGTCCAACCGCTCCGCCGACAGCCTGTGCGGACATTTTTTCAAGCTCTTTTTGCCTTGCGATTTTATCCGCAATCTCGCCATAAGTCATAGTCTTTCCATACGGAATTGATAAAAGTATTTCCCATACTGCCTGCCGAAACGGCGTGGCGTGAAAGGAAAGCGGCGGGATAAAATCAGGGTTTCTGCCTGAAAAATATATGTCAAGCCAATGTGAGGTTTCATCAAAAATCGGTAGCTTTTCTTGCTTATATTCATTCGGCAATGTATCGCCAAAGTATTTTTGACCGTCAAACCATAAACCTGTTAAAGCTTCTCCATTGCTTCCAAGCGTGATATCGCCAAGCGGCGAATGATAATGATATATATATGTCATTATTAACTCCCCCAATACACATTTGAATCTGTGGGCGCACATGTCCGGTCTTATAATTCCATTTAATTTTGATAAAGCGCAAGCCGTTTCCTCATGTTCGGAAACGGCTTGACATCCAGTCCTGTTTTTCTATTTATATTTGCTCCAAACCTAATTTGATATCGGCAAGAATGTCCTCTACATTCTCCAGTCCCACCGACAAACGTATCATACCGCTTTCAATACCGGCTGCAACGAGCTGTTCATCACTAAGCTGGCGATGTGTTTCGCTTGCCGGATGCAGCACGCAGGTACGGATATCGGCAACATGGACTTCGTTAGACGCAAGCTGCAAAGCGTTCATCACCTTCATGGCTGCTTCTCTCCCGCCTTTTACCACAAACGAAATCACGCCGCTGCAACCTTTTAAATATTTTTGCGCCAACGCATAGCTTTCATCACTTTCCAACGCCGGATATCTCACATATTCCACCTTGTCCGACTGTTCCAGATACTTCGCAACGGTCAGCGCATTTTCACAATATTGCTTCATACGAACCGCAAGCGTTTCCAGTCCAAGGTTCAGCAAAAACGCGGAATGCGCGGCGGGATAAACGCCGAAATCACGCATGAGCTGCATTCTTGCTTTGATGATATATGCCATATCGCCATATGTCTTTGTATAAGAAATGCCATGATACGATTCATCAGGTTCTGTCAGTCCCGGGAATTTTCCGTTTGTCCAGTCAAATTTACCGCTGTCTACAATCACGCCGCCCACCTGAACCGCATGACCGTCCATATATTTCGAGGTGGAATGAATCACGATATCCGCGCCAAACTCAAATGGTTTACACAAAATTGGCGTGGCAAAAGTATTATCCACAATCAATGGTACGTTTTGACTGTGGGCTATTTTGGCGAAACGTTCTATATCAAAAACCGTCAGCGCCGGATTGGCAATCGTTTCGCCAAACACCGCTTTTGTATTGGGACGAAACGCCGCTATGATCTCTTCGTCAGAAGCATTTTTATCAATATAGATACATTCAATTCCCAGCCGCGGCAGCGTATGCGAAAACAGGTTAATCGTACCGCCATAGATTTCCGAAGTACTTATAATACTGTCTCCGGCGCTGCAAATATTTAATATGGAAAGCAAGGTTGCCGCCTGCCCCGACGTGGTACACATGGCACCGACGCCGCCCTCCAGCGCTGCAATTTTGTCCTCGACCGCCATCACGGTTGGATTGCCGAATCTGGAATAGACCAATGATTTGGTTGGGTCGTCAAAAACTGCCGCCACTTCTTCAGTGGAGTCATAGACATAAGTTGTGCTCTGCACAATCGGCACCACACGCGGCTCAGTATTGCCCGGCTCATAGCCTGCATGGAGGCATTGTGTTTCAATTTTCATGGCTTTGCTACCTCTTTTCCTTAAAACTGAATCTTATTGCTGATATATTCTTCCAACGCATCAATTGCAATACGTTCCTGCTGCATGGTATCGCGGTCGCGCACTGTTACGCAATGGTCTTCTTCACTGTCGAAATCATAAGTAATACAGAGCGGCGTTCCGATTTCATCCTGCCGTCTATAACGTTTTCCAATGCTGCCCGTTTCATCATAATCGCACATGAAAGTTTTAGCAAGCTGTTCATACACCGCACCGGCAGGTTCCGCCAGTTTTTTGGACAGCGGCAGTACCGCCGCTTTAAACGGCGCAAGCGCAGGATGCAAATGCATCACCGTACGCACATCTCCTTCGCCCACTTCTTCCTCGTCATAGGCTTCCACCAAAAATGCCAAAACAACGCGGTCTGCGCCCAGTGACGGCTCAATGACATAGGGAATATATTTCTCGTTCGTAAACGGGTCGTTATATTCCATGTTTTCGCCGGAATGTTCTGCATGTTGTTTCAAATCAAAGTCCGTCCGGTCTGCAATTCCCCACAACTCGCCCCAGCCGAATGGGAACATGAACTCAATATCCGTTGTCGCATTGGAATAGTGCGATAGTTCCTCCTGCTCATGGTCGCGCAGTTTGATATTTTCTTCTTTGATACCCAGTCCCAGCAGCCAATTTTTGCAGGCGTCTTTCCAATAGGAGAACCATTCTAAATCGGTGCCCGGCGTACAGAAAAATTCCAATTCCATTTGCTCAAATTCACGCGTACGGAAAGTGAAGTTCCCCGGCGTAATTTCGTTCCGGAACGATTTTCCGATTTGCGCAACGCCAAACGGCACTTTTTTGCGCGAAGAACGCTGCACATTTTTGAAATTAACAAAAATCCCCTGCGCTGTTTCCGGACGCAGATAAATTTCTGATTTAGAATCCTCCGTAACCCCTTGAAATGTTTTGAACATCAAGTTAAAATTGCGGATATCCGTATAGTTGCATTTTCCGCACTGCGGACATGCCACGTTATGTTCTTTAATGTAGTCCAGCATTTGCTCGTTGCTCCAGCCGGCTACTGTGATGGTTTCTCCGTTTGCCGCCGCAAAATCTTCAATCAAGTTGTCGGCACGGTGCCGCGTCTTACACTCCTTACAATCCATCAGCGGGTCGCTGAATCCGCCGATATGTCCCGAAGCAACCCATGTTTGTGGGTTCATCAAAATTGCCGCATCTAATCCCACATTATATTTGGATTCCTGCACGAATTTTTTCCACCATGCGCGTTTCACATTGTTTTTCAGTTCCACGCCCAGCGGACCGTAATCCCATGTATTGGCAAGCCCGCCATAAATTTCAGAACCTGGAAAAATAAATCCACGTCCTTTGCACAGCGATACAATTTGATCCATTGTTTTTTCCGTATTTTTCATCTGTTTGTCCAACCTCCCCAGCTATTTTAAACAATTCCTTCGCGAAATTGATTATTGCCGCATTTTTATTTACTTCCTTATAGTTTATCACAACCAGCCCATTTGTCAAGACGGCTGAGACGATTTCTACCAATCTCACAAAAAAGGGCCATACAAAACCGCTTTGTATCATCATAGACAAAAAATACTTATATGATGATAGCGTCCTCTATTCCTCTGTATTATTTCCCCACCAATTCCTTCGCTTGCTTGCCGCTGACGTGTTCTATCTTCAGTTCCAGCATACACAGCGGTGCATAAAATCGTTCAATCTCTGCTTGCAGTTCCTCTTCCGTATTCTCCGGCGCATATTTTCGTCCCAACATTTCAATCGCTGTCCGTTTTTCCGTTTCTTCTTCCAATATGCGTATTTCTCCAAACACAATGACGCTTTTGTAGTGCGTTGTATATTCCTTCGGCGCGATTTCGTCCCTGTCTATCACGCAAAAAGAAGCCTTACTGTTCCTCGCAATTGCGTCCAGCTTATGCCCCTCTTTTGCGCAGTGAAAAAACAGTTTATCCTCATGGTAAACATAACTGATTGGCACGGCATACGGATAACCGTCATCTCCCGCAAGCGCAAGCACGCCCGACGTTCCCCTTTGCAAAACAGCGATACATTCTGCCTTGTCCAATTTTTGATTTTTCCGCCGCATTTCCCGAAACATCATACCACACCTTTCCCTATTGCCATTTTCTTTCTAAAAATGAATTATACTATAATGAAACATAAATTTCAAGGCTTCCCTGCTGCTCCGTTTCTTTTGGGCAGAAAAAATTGCCATCGCTCCCCGTCCCCATTTTACTTTCCTGTAAAACACAAAAAGCTGACGCCATAAACAATGACGTCAGCCTGCTATTTCACTTCACAGCTATTCCGCCGCCGGCTATCTCTGCCGCCGAGCGAAACAAACTTTTCCGGCAGCATAACCGCTGTCTTTATTTCTGATAGACAACCTGCCCTTTTTTGATGGCATACAGCACTTCCAAATCTTTATCGGTAATCACCAAATCCGCTTGTTTTCCAATTTCAATGCTACCAAGTTTATCCTCCATGCCCATTGCCCGCGCCGGCGTTAAGGTTGCCATTTTAATGGCTTCCGTCAGCGGAATACCAAAAGAAATGGCTTTTTGTACCATCTGACGGATATTTTTTGTGCTTCCGGCAATCGCGCCATATTCTGTTCGCGCAACGCCGTCTTTCACAATGATTTTCAATCCGCCCAACTGATATTCTCCGTCTGCCAGACCGGTTGCCGCCATGCTGTCGCTGATTAACACCATACGTTCACTGCCCAGCACTGCATATGCAATACGCACCACCGCCGGGTCTAAATGAATGCCGTCGGAAATCACTTCGCAAAACGCATTTTTGCAGTCCATCGCCGCCCCTGCCATACCGGGCGCACGGTGCACCAATGGCGTCATTGCGTTGAACAAATGCGTACATTCCGTTGCTCCGGCTGCAAACCCCTCCATTGCCTCTTCGTAGGTTGCATTGGTATGCCCCAGCGCAACGCGCACACCTTCTTTGGTGATTTGACGGATAAAGTCTACATTGCCTTCTATATCCGGCGCAATAGTAGTTAATTTAATTTTATTGCCGCTTGTTTTTTGAAACAACCGCATTTCCTCTACATCTGCCGGACGAATGGTTGCTTCCTCATGCGCGCCTTTGTGACCGGCCTCCAAATAAGGCCCTTCCAAATTGATTCCAATGACGTCTTCTTCCTGCGCCAATTTGGTAAGCGCTTCCAATATATTTTCTTTGGTTTCCGAAACGGTTGTCGGGAAGAAATTCATGATACCATTTTGGTACATATAGTCCCGCCATGTGGAAAAGTCGTCATAGTCCATAGAATCCAGACCGACTGCGCCATGCGTATGCACGTCAAAAAAACCTGGCAGCACATAGCAGCCGCTTAAATCCAGCACATCGTCTATGGCAGGAACCGCTCTATCATCTTTCATAAAAATATCGGATATCGTTTCGTCCAGTTCCAAATCCAATTTCTCAAACGTAAAATTACCTGTTAAAATTTCGCCGTTTCGCAGAATCATGGTAACTCCCGCCTTTCTATTTTCCTATCATACAAATCAACTGTTATTGACCGTCCGCCGCTTCGTCCATCAATACAACCACATCACGGTGCAGTTGCAGCAGTGTGGACGGATTGTTTGTTGTAACATCGCCGCTGAACAGTTCTTTGGCAACTTTTTGTTTTGACGCGCCGCTCACCAGCATCAGAATTTTTTTCGCTTTTAAAATGCTTCCAACGCCCATTGTGATTGCCTTTGTGGGAACATCATCAATGGAATCGAAAAATCTTGCGTTTGCTTCAATGGTCTCACGCGTCAAATCCACCGTATGCGTCGGTCCTGACAAAATCTCCGCCGGTTCATTGAATCCAATATGTCCGTTGGGCCCAATGCCCAGAATCATTAAATCAATGCCGCCTTTGGCGTCAATTTTTGCGTCGTAACTTTTGCACTCCGCTTCAAAATCGCTTGCCGTACCGCTTGGGATATTGATATTTTCCGGTTTCAAGTTCACGCCGGAATATAAATTCTGGTTCATAAAATAATAGTAGCTTTGCGGATGGTCGTGCGTCAGTCCCAAATATTCGTCCAAGTTGAACGTGGTCACATTCTCAAAATCCATTTTGCCTTCCTGATACATTTTACGGATATTTTCATACATGCCAACCGGCGTCCCCCCTGTCGGCAGTCCCAAAACCGCATTCGGTTTACCGTTCACCAAATCGCATACCATTTGCGCCGCATATGCGCTCATTTCCTCATACGTCTTAAATACTTTCTTTTCCATTTCCCATGCCCCTTTTCCTTAAATTTAAATCGCTGTCGCGGTAATATTCAATCGTTTCTTCCATGCCGCTTTTTATATGCACTCACTTGTTAAAATGTGAACAAAGGTATTTTACCATCATTTGATAGAAATTTCAAGTTCATGCATTATATGCAGCAAAAGTTGACCTATTCTCTGTTTTACAGCCCCAAAAAAGCGCACATTTCATCAGATATCTGCTGTGCCAACTCTTTTGTCGGCATTTCGCAGAACACACGAATCAAGGGTTCTGTGCCGGAAAAACGCGCGATAATCCAGCCGCCGTTTTCAAAATAGACCTTCAGACCGTCCATATAACTCACTTTTTCCACCGGTATGCTAAACTGCGGCACCTTCTTTTCCTCAAACAACAGCTTTTGCAATTGTTCTTTCTTTTCCTGTGAAAATTTGAAATCACATTCCGTCATGGTTACGCGTCCATATTTTTCATAGATTTCTTCCATGATATCAGACAGCCCTTTGCCTGTCACGCACATCATCTCTACCAGCAGCGCCGCCGCGAAAATACCGTCTTTTCCCTTGATGTGTCCGCGAATCGTAAGACCACCGCTGGATTCTCCGCCAATCAGTGCGTCGGTTTCCTCCATTTTAGAACTGATATGTTTAAATCCAACTGGCACTTCATAGCATTCCTGTCCTGCTGCCCCTGCAATTTTGTCCAGCAAATGTGTGGTTGCCAAATTGCGTACCGCTGGGCCGCTCCATCCTTTGTATTGCGTCAAATAGTAGTACAGCAGCACCAGAATCTCATTGGGGTGAATGAACCGCCCTTTGTTGTCAATGATTCCGATGCGGTCTGCGTCGCCGTCCGTTGCAATCCCGATGTCATACCCTTTTTCCACAACCAAATCTTTGAGTCTGGTCAATGTTGCTGCCGAAGGAGACGGCAGCCGTCCGCCAAAGAGCGTATCATGCCGGTCGTTGATGATATCCACTTCGCAGCGCACCGTCAGCAAAATTGTCTGCAAAGACGTTTTTGATACGCCGAACATGGGATCCAGCAACACTTTCATACTTTTGTTGCGAATGGTTTTGATGTCCAGCATATTCAAAATGCTGTCAATATAATCATTGAACGGCTCAATATATCTCACTTTTTCCTGCTGCAAAGCTTCTTCAAAATCCATCAAACGGATTTCCGGATTGTTAGCGCCAATCGCTTCAATCCGGTCTGTCACAGTCTCTGTCGCGTCACGCCCGCCTTCTGTGAACACTTTGATACCGTTATATTCCGCAGGGTTGTGGCTTGCAGTGACTGCCATGCCATATTTTACGCCGCTCTGTTTAATGGCGTACATAATCAGCGGTGTAGGCGCGTCCTCTTTAATGAGGGAAACTTGAATTCCATTCGCAGCAAACACTTCTGCTGCCCACTGTGCGCCAACGTCAGACAAAAAACGGCGGTCAAATCCAATGATGATTTCCCCCGCGCCGTCCTGTTTCATCAATTCTGACAGCGACTGCGCCAAAAGCTGAATATTTGCTCTCGTAAACTCGTCGCCGATAATTGCTCTCCAACCACCTGTACCAAAATGCACCATGATTTTTCACCTCTCCAAATTCTTATGACCCCGCTCCGTTTTTTCGGTACAATCGTTTCTTGTGCCAAAAAGTCCGAAACCGAAATTCCATCTGTCTTTCTTTTCTCTACTATATATAATTATACAAAAAAGGAGTACATTTGTATTTGTCAAAATCTTTTCTGGCTTTATAAATTTTTTATCTGTTGTATAAGAATTCCCTTTCCATGTCAAACTAACCAAAAGGAGGCTGACCGAACAATGGTATTGCAAGAAGATTTGATACGTTTGGCTGATATTGCCCTGCGCTCGTTGATATCGGCAATTGTACTTTTTATTATGACGAAATTAATGGGGAAAAAACAAATTTCCCAGCTCAGCATTTTTGACTATGTGGTGGGTATCACCATCGGCTCCATTGCTGCCGCTATGGCGGTAGACCAAGATACAGAATATGTAGATGCGCTGTTATCCCTTATCATATATTCAGGTTTGTCCATTTTAATTTCCTATTCTTCCATGAAATCCTATAAAGCGCGTATATTTTTAACCGGCACCCCCACCATTCTCATTCAAAACGGAAAAATCTTAAAGCAAAATCTGCGGAAAATGAAGCTGGATTTACACGATTTATTGGAAGAATGCCGTGTCAGCGGATATTTTGACATCAACGATATTGAATTTGCTATCATGGAAACCAGTGGAAACATCAGTTTTCTACCCAAAAGCGAAAAACGCCCTGTTTTGGCAGAAGATATGAATCTTTCTAATGTCACGCAGGGACTTTGCGCCAATGTCATTGTCGATGGCGAAATCATGCATGGCATTTTGCAGGTGATGAAAAAAGACGAAAAATGGCTGCTGGAACAGCTCAAGAAACAGGGGCTGCAACCAAAAGATGTGGACGGCATTTTCCTTGCAACCCTGTCGCCGGAAGGCGATTTATCTGTTCACATGAAACATGTGAACACGAAAGTATATGATGTACTGGAGTAAAATTTTGATTTCCGGTTTCTATTTCAAAAGAAAAAACAGGGAGTTTTTGCTCCCTGTTTTTCTTTAACTTACCATTGCCTATTCTGCTAAAAAAACGTTCTATATTTTTCCATTTCTTCTTGTCTCGGTACATAATATGAGGTATATTGTCTGCCAAGCGCTTCATACTTATAGTTTCCCATTTCATGATAGGGCAAAAGCTCTGTCTTTTTGTACCTAAGTTTTTTAACAAACGTGGCAATTTGTTTCAGTTCTTCCTCTCTATCATTGAATCCCCCTATAACAGGCACTCTGATGATAACATCACCGCTGAACTGTTCGGACAGTTTTTGCAGATTTTGTAGAATCAGTTCGTTGGAATTGCCTGTTCCTTCTCTGTGCAGATTATCAGAAAAGCACTTTATATCATATAAAAACAAATCTGTAACAGACATAATTTTTTCAAAATATTCCCATGGCACGTCCCCCGCTGTGTCAACAGCAGTATGTATTCCTTGTTCCTTGCACTTTTTCAGAATTTCGCGAAGAAACTCTATTTGCAGCATACATTCACCGCCGGAAAAGGTCACACCGCCGCCGGAAGTTTGGTAAAATATCCTGTCTTTTGCGACCTCGCAAAACACTTCTTCAACCGTATATTCCTTTCCGCAAACTTCTCTCGCGCCGGTAGGACATTGCACCGCGCACCTTCCGCACCATTCACACGTTTTTAATGCATGGGGGCATACCTCTTTACACCTTCCGCAGCTCACACATTTGCTTTGATAAAACAGCAGCTGCGTTTTGGGCAATTGGCTTTCCGGATTGTGGCACCATTTACAGTTTAAATTGCAGCCTTTCAAAAACACGGTGGTTCTGATTCCCGGTCCGTCAACAAAGGAGTTTCTTTGGATATCAAATATTTTTGCTCTCATAGTTTCTCTCCAACGATAACGTTTCATAAAAAGCTTTTTATTTTTCGGTTTTTTCGATAATCATATCCTGCCATTCTTTGCTCATTGTGACAAAGCGGGCGTTCCAGCCGGAAACACGCACCGACAAATTTTGATAGTTGGCTGGATTTTTCTGCGCTTCTATCAGCGTTGCCCTGTCAACGGTATCCATTTGCATAAAATATCCGCCTAATCTGACAAAACCTTTGATGAGTCCCACAATGGCAGAAATCGCATTATCACTATCTATATTTGACGGAATAAATCCGATATCAAGCGCTGCTCCCGTATGCTGTTTTTTTAAATCCGCCTTACAATACGATTGAATGATTGCGGCAGCGCCGCTGGTATCTGTTCCGGGCGTCGGCGATAAATTTCCGGACAAAACCTCTCCGCTTTTTCTGCCAAACGGCGCCGCAAGCCGCATCGGCGCCCAATCCACCTGCCGCCCGAACGTACTTACGCCGCTCACAAACCGTATTGGCGTTTCTTTATCATATTTTCTGCACATATCCGAAAAATCATCTAAAATTTCTGCGGCAATGAAATCAACCTCATCATTATCATTTCCATAATACTGATAGTGGTTTAAAATATGTTTTCGTAAAAGTTCCTCATTCTCCCAATTCTCTTTCAGGATTTTCATAAACCGTTTAAACGAAACAATTTTTTCATCAAACACGGCTTTTTTGATTGCATAAAGACTGTTCGCCACGTCCGGCAGTCCGCCGATATGGGGCGAAATCACGTTGTACACCGTGCCGCCCTCATGATAGGAAATCCCGCGTTCTATGCAGGATTGTTCAAACAACGCAACAACCGTGCAAGGCGTCGCAGTCTTAAAATGAACGTTATCTTCTTGCAGTTTTTCCAGAACCCGCTGCCGGTATATCATCTCAATTTGTTCACGCAAGTCCTTTTTATACTGCTCGAAAAGCGTCTCAAAATCTTCAAAATCCAGTGTTTTATCATAATCTTTTAAGGTCACATGCTGCAATATTTTTAAACCATCAAAAGGAACATAGGAAAAATTTGTTTTTCCAGGAATTTGTACTTCCCAACACCCGTCGTTTGCAAATTTTCTCGCTTCCTCCTGCGGATACCCCATGTCGGCAAGGGATTCCAAGACCAAATCTTCGTTATATACGGCAACAACGCCGCCGCCAAAACGAATCACCTCCGCCACGCGCCGCAAAAGTTTTTCCTCTGTGTTTTTATTGATTCGCACCGTCACCGGAAAATCGCTTATCCCTGTTTCTTCTATGATGTCAAGTACGAGATATGTCACTTCGTTTGTCACTTCATGTCCACATTCATTTATTCCGGCAAGAATTATATTTTGATAATGCTGCGCGTCGCCGCTCACACAACTTTCTCCGGTAATCCATTCGCAGCCCTTGATAAAGAAGTGCGCGAGAATTTCACGCGCCTCTTCCAGTGTTAATTTCCCGCATTCCAAATCAGCTTTCAAATAGTGCCCCAGCAGCACATCAATTCTGCCAATGCCGGGCCAGTTGCCGCAAAGTCTTAAAAAAGCAAAACAACACCAAATACTTTGCACCGCTTCATAAAAATTTCTTGCCGGTCGAAACGGAACCGTTTTCAGGTTTTCCAGCACCGTTTCAAATCCCGTTTTCTCTTTCAGCGCCTCCACATATCGGTTGTGCCAAATTTCCATGCACTCAATGCAATGGATACAGCTTTTTATAAATGCTTTCTTTTCAGGGTCAACATGCTTTTTAAACGCTTCCTCTGCTTTCGCCCTTATGCCGTCCATTCCGATTTCGAGAACCTCAAAAAAATCAACAGTCAGGTGGCTGACACTCCTCATTTCCTCTCTTGTGTCATCGAACCGCGCAGGGACGTTATGCCCTATTGCATCGCCAAGCGTAGCGGCGCCGCTTACCAGCTCTCCCTCACAAATTCTTATCGGCGCCGTTTTGGCAATTTCCAAAATAGCGCAGTTATATTGGTCGAGCGCAGACATCGTTTCATAGCCTGCAATGTGCTTTAATGAAACATAAGGCACTTTTCTTGTATCACGTCCATATTTGCAGTGTAGGGATTCATATGCAAATTCCCGTGTTTTTTCGTCAAGCCGTATCGGTCTCTTATACTTTGATGATGTATAAAACTCCACTCACGCCACTTCCTATCTGTATTATTTTATATAAAAATTATATTATAAACCACTGTCACGCACCATTGACAAAACTATATAAAATATGTATAATACTATGAAAAGGGGGTATTTCCATGGAAATCAAAAGCGTTGAAATCAAACAGCATCTTTTTCATCAATTTTCCATGCAGGATAACGACGGCTTGCTCCATATCAAACGCCTGCCCTATTTGTCCGTTGTACAGTCGCAGGAAGGTTCTTATGGAATAAAGCTGGGAAACAGTCCCCAAATCGAA
>CAMNSU010000091.1 GCA_946555455.1 uncultured Clostridia bacterium
TTTTTTTATATAAGGAAAATTGGGGGCGTTTACTTTAAATTGATGGCGTGGAAGGCTGAAGCGTTTAGATTTCTAGCATATTTATGAGTCGAAGGCGGTGTACCACCCAAAAGCGACCTTCTGCTTTTTGGTGAAGAAGAGCGGCAATTGATAAAGCGAAGCTGCATTTTTTGAATAAAAAATGCGGCAAGCCAAGAGACTTGCCGCGACGTGGTGTGCCCAAAGGGATTCGAACCCCCGACACATAGTTTAGGAAACTATTGCTCTATCCTACTGAGCTATGGACACATATATATTTATTTTAATATAAAAATCAGCGTTTGTCAACCTTTATAACGGGCGGACTGAATCTGTCGAGATGATCCTCGCGCCATTTGCGAAATAAAAAATTGGTGCAGGAGGAAAGGGCAAGCAAGACAATATCGTCATATTCATGACGCGGGTTCATATAGGTTGCAACGTCCATGAGACAATTGAGCGCCGCGCGCCGTGCCTCTTCCACATCGTGTGTCACATCATAACACATACCATATAGTACATCATAATATTCATCACAAACTTGTGAAAATTTCCAGCCTAACATAGGAACCGCTCCCTTCTCTTTACTATTATACACGATAGAATAGAAAAAGAAAAGAGAAGTTTACAAAAAAATTGATATTTTATCCAATTTAGAAGAATATAAAAGGAAAGACAAAAGCAGAGGGAAATAAACTGTATGCGCTGCGCAGGAAGTTTTACGCGGTGATGGCATGGAAGTGGACATTAATATGTTTTCAGAAAAGTGTTATTTACGGAAAACGAAAAAATATCTGTAAGTTTTTGAAATATCCTGCATTACCCCCTTGACAAAATAGGAGAAACGTGGTAATCTAATATTGTTAGCACTCGAGATGAATGAGTGCTAAAAAAAGATTTGCATTCAGAGAAATAGGCAAGCGATACCGAGAGAAGGTTATGATGTATGCAAATGGGAGATAGAAAAAAGAAAATATTAAAAGCGATTATTCAGGACTATATCGAAACGGCGGAACCGGTAGGCTCCCGCAGCATTGCAAAACGATATATTCCGGACCTCAGTTCTGCAACCATACGCAACGAGATGGCGGATTTGGAGGAAATGGGCTATTTGGCACAGCCGCATACCTCAGCGGGAAGAATTCCCTCTGACATGGGGTATCGGTTGTTTGTGGACAGCCTGATGCGTAAGTATGCACTCAGTATGCAGGAGATGGTGCACATGCAGACGGTGATGGAGGAGAAAATTCAGGAATTGGACGTGCTGATAGAGCGGGCGGCAAGAGCCCTTACCAGCGTGACACAATATACCTCCATTGCAATGACGCCTGATGTGAAAAAAGGTCGTCTGATGAGTATGCAGATTGTGTATTTGCAGCCGCATAAGGTGTTGCTGATTTTGGTGACGGAACAAGGTGTTATGAAAAACCGCATTGTGCACACAGACCATGAAATTAACAGTGAACAGGCATATGAACTGTCCAGCATGTTCAATAAGTTTTTGGCAGGTCTTACGCTGGAGGAAATTACACTGGCGCGTATCAATCAGATAAAAGCGATGATGGCGCAATACGGCGACATCATAACGCAAATGGTGGATTTTATCACAGAAGTAATCGGCGAGAATGAACGGAATGTGTTGGTGCAGGGCAGTGTTAATTTGCTGAATTTGCCGGAATATTCCGACATTGAACGGGCAAAAGATGTTTTGCAGTTCTTGGAAAACAAAGAAACATTAAGTAACATTTTGCCGCAAGTGGCGGAGGACGGTGTTCATGTCATTATCGGTCATGAGAATCCAACACTTGGTATGCATGGTTGCAGTATTGTACTGTATAATTATAAGCTTGGTAAAGTTGGCGGGAGCATTGGGGTAGTTGGACCGACCCGAATGGACTATTCTAAGGTGGTGGCAGCGTTGGAATTTTTGAAAAGCCAAATGGAAACGCTGCCGGATAAAGACAATGCACAGGATTAGCGGAAAGGAATGAGGAGAGGGCAATGGAACAGGAACAAAAGGCGCCGGAGGAACTGGAAGAAGTGATGGAACAGGCGGAGGAACCCGCTGAAGAAACATCCGAAAAAACAGAAGAAACGGCGGCACAAGATGAACTAGAACAAACAAAAAAATTATATGAGGAAACCGTGGATCAAATGAAACGCCTTGCGGCAGAATACGATAATTTCCGCAAACGCAGCATCAAGGAACGCAGCCAGCTCAAGTTGGACACGTTGGCGGATACGGTAGGCGCATTATTGCCGGTGGTTGATAATCTGGAGCGTGCGATTGATAATGCGCAGGATGATGAATCGCCGCTGGCGACAGGCGTGCAAATGGTAATGCGCCAATTGCAGGAGGCGCTTGCCAAACTTGGCGTAGAGCCGATTGAAGGCGTAGGCGCACAGTTTGACCCGGAATTGCACAATGCGGTGATGCATGTGGACGATGAAGAAGTCGGCGATAACATTATTGTGGAAGAACTGCAAAAAGGATATAAAGTAGAAGATAAAGTCATTCGCCACAGTATGGTGAAAGTGGCAAACTGAATCAACATAAAAAATAACAGACAGCATTTATAGGAGGTTTATGAATCATGGGAAAAATTATAGGAATTGACTTAGGAACAACAAATTCATGCGTAGCGGTTATGGAGGGCGGAGAAGCGGTTGTTATCCCCAATCCGGAAGGCGCGCGGACAACGCCGTCCGTTGTGGCATTCTCCAAAAACGGAGAACGTTTGGTAGGGCAGGTAGCAAAACGTCAGGCAATCACCAATCCGCAAAACACTATCATCTCTATTAAAAGAGACATGGGAACGGACAGAAAAGTGACAATTGACGGCAAACCATACACGCCGCAGGAAATTTCCGCAATGATTTTGCAGAAATTGAAATCCGATGCGGAAGCATACTTGGGCGAAACTGTTTCACAAGCGGTTATCACCGTGCCGGCATATTTCAGCGATTCTCAGCGTCAGGCAACCAAAGACGCAGGAAAAATTGCAGGACTGGAAGTACTGCGTATCATCAACGAACCAACGGCTGCTTCTTTGGCATATGGCATGGAAAAAGACAACGACCAGAAAATTATGGTTTATGACCTTGGCGGCGGTACGTTTGACGTATCTATTTTGGAAATCGGCGACGGTGTGTTTGAAGTGCTGGCAACAAACGGTAACAACCGTCTGGGCGGCGATGACTTTGACCAGCGTATCATGGATTGGCTGGTTGCAGAATTCAAAAAAACAGAAGGTATTGACCTCAGTCAAGATAAAATGGCAATGCAGCGTCTGAAAGAAGCGGCGGAAAAAGCAAAAATTGAATTGTCCGGCGTGACAACAGCAAATATCAATCTGCCGTTTATTTCGGCGGACGCTTCCTCTCCGAAACATTTGGACATGACGCTGACACGGGCAAAATTTGATGAACTGACGGCAGATTTGGTGGAAGCAACCATGACGCCGGTACGCCAGGCGATTACAGATTCCGGTTTGCAGGCAAGCGAAATCGATAAAGTGTTGTTGGTCGGCGGTTCCAGCCGTATTCCGGCAGTGCAGGAAGCAGTGAAAAAAATCACAGGCAAAGACCCGCATAAAGGTATCAATCCGGACGAATGTGTTGCGCTGGGCGCAGCAATTCAGGCGGGCGTATTGGGCGGAGAAGTCAAAGACTTGCTGCTGCTGGACGTGACGCCGCTGTCTTTGGGTATTGAAACGCTGGGCGGCGTATGCACCAAATTGATTGAACGCAACACCACCATTCCAACCAAGAAAAGTCAGGTATTCTCCACAGCAGCGGACAATCAGACTGACGTGGAAATTCATGTGCTGCAAGGGGAACGTGAAATGGCAGCGGGCAACAAAACGCTGGGACGGTTCACCCTCACAGGCATTCCGGCAGCGCCGAGAGGCATTCCGCAGATTGAAGTGACGTTTGATATTGACGCAAACGGTATTGTAAATGTTTCCGCAAAAGATTTGGGAACCGGAAAAGAACAGAAAATCACCATTCAGGCGAACACAAACTTGTCGGACGCTGATATTGATAAAGCAGTAAAAGAAGCGGAACAGTATGCGGAAGAGGACAAAAAACGCAAAGAAGAAATTGATGTTCGCAATAATGCAGATTCCATGGTCTATCAGGCGGAAAAAACATTGAATGAACTGGGCGATAAGATTCCGGCAGAAGAAAAATCTGCATTTGAAGCGGAAATTGCAAATGTGAAAACGGCGCTTTCCGGTCAGGATACGGATAAAATCAAAGAAGCAACAGATAAACTGACACAGAAATTCCATGAATTTTCTGAAAAACTCTATCAACAGCAGGCGGCACAGCAGCAAGCGGCAGGCGGTGCAGCAGGCGACGCCGGTGCGGCGGGCGCCGGAGACGATACGGTGGAAGCAGATTATAAAGTCGTGGACGATGACGACCAAAAATAAAAATATAATACTGTCGGCAGGGGACGGTCATAAAAGCATAAGAGCGCTGTATACGGCGCTCTTATGCCGGACTGCCCCCTTGTTTGCGGCAGCACCATTTGAACAGAGATGGAAGGGGTAGTCTGGTGAAACGGGATTATTATGAAGTGCTGGGGGTATCCAAAACGGCAAGCGATGATGAAATCAAAAAAGCCTACCGGCAGCTTGCGAAAAAATATCATCCGGACTTGAATAAAGACAATCAGGCAGAAGCGGAAGCCAAATTCAAAGAAGCGAGCGAGGCATATTCCGTTTTGAGCGACAAGCAGAAGCGCGCAAACTATGACCAGTTCGGTCACGCTGCAAATGACCCGAATTTTGGCGGCGGTGGCTTTGGCGGCTTCGGTGATTTTGATATTGACTTGGAGGACATATTAGGCAATATGTTCGGCGGTGGCTTTGGCGGTGGCAGCGCGCGGCGTAATGGTCCGAAAAAAGGACGTAACATTGAAGTGGAAGTGTCGCTGGACTTTGAAGAAGCCGTGTTTGGCGTGAAGAAACAGGTCAGTTTTATGCGCGTGGAAGATTGTTCCAATTGCCATGGCAGCGGCGCGAAAGAAGGCACCAGCGCGTCAACTTGCAGCACGTGTAATGGAACAGGACAGGTGCGCACTACACAGCGGACGCCGCTTGGCGCATTTGCAACAACACGTCCTTGTAGCGCGTGCGGCGGCACAGGGAAAATCATTAAAGATAAATGTCAGACTTGCGACGGAAAAGGAAAGGTGCGCCGTAAAGTCAATATTGATGTGAACATACCGGCGGGAATTGACGACGGGCAGACGATTTCCATGCGCGGCGAAGGTGATGCGGGCAGTAATAATGGACCAAAAGGCGATTTGTATATCTATGTGCATGTGAAAAAACATGCGATATATGAACGGCGCGGGCAAGATGTTTACTGTGAAATTCCCATCACGTTTGTGCAGGCAGCGCTGGGAGCGGAAATTGAAGTGCCGACGCTGCATGGCAAAGCAGCGATGAAAATACCGGAGGGGACACAGTCTGGCGTTAATTTTAAGCTGAAAGGCAGCGGTATTCCCATGCTGCATGGCAGCGGCAAAGGCGACCAGTACGTGAAAATTATTGTAGAGGTGCCGCGGCAGCTTTCACATGAACAAAAGAAAAAACTGGAAGAGTTTGCGGGACTTACAGATGATAAAAACTATAAGAAAAGTGCTTCTTGGTGGAGCAAATTCAAGAAAAATTAAAAATTTATGCAGCCTTGGGAACTACCCCAAGGCTACACTGCGTTTCGGATAAAATAAGTTGCATGGAATGATAACAAAAGGGGAGAAAGTAACATGAATTGGCAGGAAATTACCATACAGGTCAGTCCTGAAGCGGAGGAAGCTGTTTCCGGTATTTTATATGAAACGGGCGTCAAGGGTGTTAGTGTGGAGGATGATACGCTGCTGGAAGAAGCGAACCGCATGACGAATGAATGGGATGTGCTGGACGAAGAAGTGGCGCAGCGTTACCGGCGGGATACCGCGTTGATAAAGGCATATTATCCGCCGGATTGTTCGCTGGAGGACGTGAAACAGCGGATTTTGGAAGGTGTAGAACGGGCAAAAGAATATCTGGATATTCCGGTGTTTGAAATCATGTCCGCGGATGTGGCGGAGGAGGACTGGGAAAACAACTGGAAACAATATTATAAACCGGTGCCGGTCGGAAAAAGAATTTTGATAAAACCTTTGTGGGAAACATTGCAAAAAACGGAGCGAAATGTTATAATAGAACTTGACCCTGGTATGGCGTTTGGCACAGGGACGCATGAAACAACGAGAATGTGTCTGGAATTGCTGGAGAAATATGTCAGTGTGCAAAAGAAAGTGCTGGACGTGGGCTGCGGAAGCGGAATTTTATCCATTGGTGCGGCGAAATTGGGCGCTGCGGAAACGTTTGCAGTGGATATTGACGCAAATGCGGTGCGCATTGCCAAGGAGAACGCACAGATAAACCATGTGGAAAAAGAGATAGAAGTCGTATGCGGCGATTTGACAGATAAGGTGCAGGGAACCTATGATATTGTAGTTGCGAACATCATTGCAGATGCGATTATAAAGCTGTCGTCGTCTATTGGTCAGTTTTTAAAAGACGATGGCATTTATATTACTTCTGGTATTATTTTAAACCGTTTGGAAGACGTGGAAAGCGCATTGCAGGAAAACGGATTCCAAATTCATGAAATGTTACGGGAAGGAGACTGGGCGGCACTGGTCTGTAGGAAAGAAAAACAGGAGTGAAAACAGGTATGGGCAGATTTTTTGTTTTGCCGCACCAAATAGACGGTGATACTATCCGTATTGAAGGCGGCGACGCGCAGCATATCGGAAAAGTGCTGCGGCTGAACGTGGGAGACGAAATTACGATATGCGACGGCGCGGGAAACGATTATCAGGCAAAAATCAGCAGGATAGAAAAAAATGAAGTGCAAAGTCAAATTATCAGCCGGTGCAAGGCGGATACGGAACCCAAACTGCGTGTGGTACTATATCAGGGGATTCCCAAGGCGGCAAAAATGGATTTTGTGATTCAAAAAGCGGTGGAGTTGGGTGTGGCGGAAATTGTGCCGGTCATGACAAAACGGTCGGTTGTCAAATTGGACGCCAAAGGCGCAAAAGGAAAAGTGGAACGCTGGAACAAAATTGCAGCGGAAGCGTCCAAACAATGTAACCGTGCCATGATTCCAAAGGTCGCGCCTGTGATGAATCTAAAAGAAGCGCTTTCCCATATGCAGCAGATGGAGTTGAAGCTGATACCCTATGAAGCGGAGGATAAAACGGGCTTGCGTGATGTGCTGGAGCAGCACGCACAGGTGGAAAGTGTTGGTGTTTTGATTGGGCCGGAGGGCGGCTTTGATCAAATGGAAGTGGAAATGGCGCGGGAAGTAGGACTTTTGCCGGTTCGGCTGGGCAAAAGGATTCTACGTACGGAAACAGCGCCGCTGGCGGTAATCGCCGCGCTGATGTATGCCTATGGAGAAATAAATTAAACGTTGGGAGTGGAAATGATGACAGATGAACTCAAAAGAAAAGTACAAGAAAAGAAACAAAGACGGCAGGAACTGAAAAAACAGGAAGAGTATATTACCAATTTGGTGGTGGTTGTAACGCTGGAAATCCTGTGTTTGCTGATGGGCTTGACGCTGATTTACCGCGCTTATATGGGTTATTTGTCTGCAACGGGCGTGCTGGCGGTACGAATCATCATGATTGTACTGGGCTGTGCTTGTGTGGCGCTGACTGCGCTGTTTTTTGCAGGAATGAAAAAGGGGAAACCATGGGGATTTCATGCACTTACATGCCTGTTTGGCGCAGTGTTGTTTTTGGGTATCCGATTCGGACACCATATTGCAAGTCTGTTGACCCTCATCATGGGTGAAGCGTGGAGAATGCAGCTATATTCCGTATTTTCTACAAAACATTTAATTTATGGCGCGGCATTGGTGGCAATTATTTATTATATTTGTGCCTTTGTTTGGATGTTTTTTCAGAACCGGAAACTGCATCATAGTGGGGAAAAACGAGCATGAAAATCATGGGAGTAGATTATGGGAAATCTCGCATTGGTTGTGCTGTCAGCGATACGTTGGGCATGATTGCGAATCCGATAGGGACAGTGCATGAAACTTATTTTCCAAAGCAAGTACAGCAGGTTGCAAAATGGGTGGAAGAACACCGACCGGAGCGGATTGTTGTGGGATTGCCGCGGCATATGAACGGCGATGAAGGAGACAGCGCGCAAATGGCGCGGGATTTTGCAAAAGCGCTGGAGGAAGCAAGTGGTGTACCTTGTGTGATGCGCGACGAACGTATGACAACGGTTATGGCGCATAAGTTGCTCAATACACTGGATATGAGAGGCAGCGGCAAAAGGAAACAGGTGGTGGACACGGTTTCGGCCGTCTATATTTTGCAGGAATATCTGGATAGTTTGGAAAGGTCGGAAGAGAAACATGGTCATTGATTTTCACACGCATATTTTTAGTGAAAAAATTGCAGCAAAAGCGCTTGGAAATCTGTCGGCAGTCTGCGGTATCACTCCCGCTATGGACGGAACAGCAGCCGGACTTACGGCTTATATGGAACAATGCGGCATAGATCGTGCAGTTGTGCTGCCGGTGATGACAAAAGCCTCTCAGACGCAGCGAATGAACGAGTGGTTTGCTTCGGTTGCAAGTGAAAAATTGATACCGTTTGGCGGTATTCACCCGGAAAACGAGGACTATAAAGAGCGCATTGCGGACATCAAACGCCTTGGAATGAAAGGCGTGAAAATGCATCCGGAATATCAGAATTTCTGGATTGATGATGAAAAAATGTATCCGGTATATGAAGAAATTTTGCGGCAAGATTTAATTTTGTTGATACATAGCGGTGAGGACGCCGCCTATACGGCGCCGTTTCATTGCACGCCGCAGCGCCTGCAAAAAATGGTGCGCAAAATGGGCGGAGGAAAAATTGTTGCAGCACATTTTGGTGCGCACAAAATGTGGGACGAAGTGGAAGAATATCTGGTGGGCGAAGAGTTGTATTTTGACACGTCCATGGGAACGCAATATTATGACATGGAACAGTTTTTGAGAATCGTCCGCGGTCACGGCGCTGATAAAATTCTGTTTGCAACAGACAGCCCATGGTCAGACGCGAAGCAGGAAATGGAAACGATTCGCTCCAGCGGCTTGACGGCAGAGGAAATAGAACTGATTTTCTGTGGAAATGCACAGCGGTTGCTGGTAGGCTAAGGCATTGTATTCTATATAAAATAAGAAGGGACTGTATCAAAAGGAAGGAAACCCTCATTTTGATACAGTCCCGTTTTTATTTTGTATCTGCCATGATCTATTGAATCAAATCCAGCATTGTGTCAATAAATATCCCATATCCGCGCGTCGGGTCGTTGACAAAAACGTGTGTGACTGCGCCGATAATTTTGCCGTTTTGTAAAATAGGACTCCCGCTCATTCCTTGTACGATACCGCCGGTTTTTGTAATGAGCTGCGGGTCGGTAATTTTTAAAATCATACTTTTGGAACCTTCATCATTTGGCATGATTTTTTGAATCTCAATTCCATATTCTTCCACTTCTTCGCCGTGGACAGCGCAGAGAATGGTAGCTGGTCCCTCCTGAATCATATTACGGGAGGCGGCTTCCATTGGCTCGTGAGAGGAAATGATTTCGGCGTTTGATACGGTACCATAAATGCCGGCAGGCGTATTGCCGTCTACATGCCCTAAAGAAACACCGCCGGAGGCGAAAATACCTTTCAATTCCCCAGGTATGCCGCGCTGTCCTTTGGATATAGACAAAATTGTTGCAGGTTCAATTTCTCCGCGGGAAACATTATATACGGCTCCGACATCACTGTCCACAATTCCGTGTCCCAGTGCGACAAATTTTTGTGTTTCAGGATTGTAGAACGTTAGTGTACCGATTCCGGCTGTGGAATCTCGTACCCACGCGCCAATTTTATAGGTTCCGTCAGACTTTGCTTGCGACGGTTTGATTTTTACATGATGTTCTTTTTCGCCGCGTATGATTTTCACGTCAAACGTACCGTTGCCGCGTTCGGCAACAGTTTCCATAAACCCGTCAATATTTTCTACCGGTGTGCTTTGATATTCCAAAATAACATCGCCGACTTTTAAACCGGCGTCATTGGCAGGTGAAACAGTTTTTCCATCTTGGTTTTCAAAGGAATCCAGCCCAATCACCAGCAGTCCTTTGGTATAGAGTTTCACACCAATCGGTTTTCCGACAGGAATTAAAGTCGTTTTAGGTATAACGTCCACATTTACTGTTTTCAGCGGAACGATTCCGAAGATGTTGGCAGTTGTCTGATACTGTGCGGGCGTCTGTTCGGCAGTTTGTGCTGCGGCCTGGTGCATGGAGGGAAACGCTGTATAGGAACCGTAAATCGGTCGTTCGGACAGATTTTCTCCTTCAAATGTGGTAACTTGGCCGGGCGTTTTCAAATAGATAACACTCAGGAAAACCAGGCAGAAAACCGCAGAAAAAAATACTATTTTCCGCAAGCGGCTTCGCTTTTGCAACTGCAATCGCCCCCTAATTGATAGAAACAAAATAATGCTGGAATTTGTGTCATGCAATCAAAATAAATTGTTTGACACATTATTTAAAATAACCGAATTTGCTTCTATCTATCCGTATGAAAAAACGGAAAAAGAACAAAATGCAGACATGGAAAAAAGAGGAATTTTTTTATTATTTTTAGAAATTTTATGGAACGTTTGATATGAAAAACAATGGAAATTTACTGATAAAAAAGAAGATAAGAAAAAAGTCCTGCCAATTGATGTATTGGCAGGATAAAACAAATTATTTTTTTGTTTGTATCATAGGATAAAGATAATCGTGGATAATACTGTTCCCGTAGTCCTTATCCGGTGCCCAGCGACCGCCGAGTTCCGAAACTGTGCGAATGGAACCTGCCCATGCGGTGGACAGGACAACGTGATACCGTCCGTGTACTTCACCAACCGGTTTTGCGCCGACGTATGCCGCCATGTGGTTGAAATGTGCGCGTACACCGTCCTCCGCCGTAGCAAAAGATTCGTGGTCATAAGTAGTATCTCCTGAAGCGGTCACGGTTTTGATGCCTGCAAAGTTGTGCTGCTCCGGCACCACATTTCCTGTATATTTTCCATAGGCGGTTTCTTTGGCTGCCTGTGCATATAAAACCTCCGGACGCAGTCCTGTCGCTTTGCCATATTTCCAATATAAATCCGCTGCGTCAATAAATAACTGGGCGGCGCCTTTACTTTCTGCCCAAGCTTTTGCTGTTTCAGCGTCAATATGTGCGTCACCTTTAATCGGTTCATCTTGAAAGGTAGTAGAGAAACGGAAAATCACTTTTTGTTCGGCGGATATAAAATCGACTTCTCCAAATGGTTTTAGTGCAGAAACCGCAATACAAACATCATGATTAATTTGATAAGAAGGAGCGTCCTCTCCGTTTATCACAACCTGCCAAGTGCTTTCGTAAATAGAAAAAGTGTTTTTTGATGTGTCGCGAACCCTGCCGGGAGAAAGTTCTTTTTGGGCGTCTGGATAAAGAATCATTTTGTGCGCAGAACGGTCTGTTTCTACCGTAAAGCCATAATCTTTCAGCGCCTGACATGGAACAAATGTTGTGCCATCCTTAATATAAGAAGTGATTTCCTGATTATTGATAAAAGTACGTAATGTGCTGGGGGTAGTAGTGCCAACTGTGTCGGAACGCGATAGTATATAGAAAGAAAGTGACCCAAGCATCACAAAAAAGAGCAGGATACAGATACATTTTTTCAAGAGAAGTCCTCCTTTGTTTTGTGTCGTCCAATATCATATATATGTGAAAAGCGTCTAGATATGCAGACAAGCTAAACGAAAAAACAAGTCATATTGACGGAAATTTAAAAAAATATAAAAAAGCCTTGACTTTTGGCGAAGAATGTAGTATTATTAATCAAGTCGGCAGGAAATGGTTCTGCCGCAAAAAATATCTCCTTCCAGAGAAAAGTCAAGAAAAAGTAAAAAAAGGCTTGACAAAGGGATGGAAGGGTGATATAATAAAGAGGTTGTCGCAGA
>CAMNSU010000092.1 GCA_946555455.1 uncultured Clostridia bacterium
GTTGTTCTATCACTTTTAAGATTGTGGATTTTCCCGAACCGCTCTCTCCAACAAATGATTTTACGATGATTTTGCATTCGGAAATGAAAGAAAATGCACTGGTAGAGGTTGACAGTTGCGAGAGCGAATTCAAACCGTATATTCTGGTGAAAATGAAAAACGGCAATGAAATGAGGTTTGAAGCGAAAAAGGATACAACCATCCGCGCGGGTTATTATGCAAAGCAAAATTATGGCGCCGACTCTGTTCTGCGCGTGTTGGACAGCGGTTATCCGATAGACAGTAATACGCAAAGAGGCTATCTCGCGTTTGATTTAAAATCGATTTCCAATTTGGAGGATATTGCCAGCGCAGAGTTGTATCTTCATGCAGAAAATATGACAAAAACAGGAAATAAGCGGATTGCAGTAATGCATTATGCCGGTGCGTCATGGGATGAAAATACATATACATGGGATTCCACAAAAGGCTCCATGGCGTTGTATTCTTACAGCGGTACCAAGGGAGGTTTTGAATTCAGTTATCCGCCGGGCTGCGATGCAGAGGTTCTGCTGAATCAAATCGGGCGGCTTGCACATTTGTGGAGCATTGCTAGCGGTTATGGAGTAACCGGAGATGAAAAATATGCGTATGCCGTTTTTAACTTGCTGGATGGCTTTGCGAACCATGCCGGTGAAAACAACTCTTATCCCAGAGGCTTTGACGGATACGAGCGTAATTCGCGCTTTATGTCCTCATATAAGCTGCTTGCAGAATCCAAATATATGACGCCGGAAATGACAACATATTTTTGGAAGCATATGTGGGAACTACACGACCAAGTATCGATTACAAGAGACCCGTTTTTTAATCAGGTTGACAACATGATTATTTCCATGACAAAGCAAACCATAAGCTTTTTAGCGGAATTTAATGAGTTTCATGATACACAAAAATGGTTGGATATTTATGTAGAACGTATGCTGCCGATGCTTAGGAAGGTTATATTCCCGGACGGTTCTTATTCTGAGGCGTCTGATGGGTATGCGTACGGCAGTATTAAAACATTCGCCGAGTCGGTACAGCAGGCGGATGCGATTGGGATTAGTTTAGGGGAAGAGTTTAATGAACGCATTCATAAAAATATATATTTTTATGCGGCAATGCTGCTGCCCAATTACGGACAGGCGGTTTATGGTGACAATAACCCCACGTCGGGGGCGGAAGAGGATTCGTTTCTTTTGAATATGGCAAATCTGTTCCATGATGATGTGCTGAAGTATCTTGGTGCGCATGGGAAAAAAGGCGGAACAAAGCCTGATTTTACCAGCAGTTGTTATAATGATACCAAAAGGATATATATGCGCTCAGATTGGTCGGATGATGCGCTCTACCTAATGACAAATATTGATGACGCTTACGGCGGACACGGACACAAAGACGACCTTTCTATTATTGCATGGGCATATGATGATTTTGTGATAACAGATACAGGAAGGTATAACTATACCTGGAGCGATCCGATTAATATTGAATTGCTTTCCTCCCAAAATCATAACACGCTGGGGAGAATTACCGACTTAAAGGCAAACAAAGTTTATATGCAGGAGCCAAGTTCAGAAAAGGATAAATCAAAAATAAACAGTTGGGCATCCAGTGATGATTTTGACTATTTTAGCGGTAATACCAAAGAGGGATTATATACCACTGATGGTTCAGCTATGAAAACCGGTTATAATCGGAAAATTTTGTTTGTGAAACCGGATTACTGGATTGTATCAGATTTGGTAGAAGACCGGTCGCCGCAGGGAAAAGCGGATCAGAAGTATGATATTATGTTCCATTTAAAACCGGAAAATAATCATACAATTGATAACGAGAGCAAAGTCGTGCAAACGGATTTTGAAGCTGCACCGAATGTCCGGCTGCTTTCGCCGGATGAAGATGTAACGGTTTCAAGAGAACAAGGTATTTATTGCCCGACGAATGGCTCTTATAGCACAACGGACAGAATCGTGTTTTCTAAAACAAAACCAGCAGCAGAAAAAACAACCTTTGATACTGTTGTTTTCCCGAGCAGAACGGGAGATACCACATCAACTGCAAGTGTAGAGCGAATCGCAATGGAGGTTCCGACTTCGGTTGCTTCTGCAATGCACATTACCCGAAACAGTTCGGGCAGAATGTTTGATGATTATTACTATTATTCAAATGAAACAGCCTTTGCTGATGGAAAAACACTGCAGGAAAGAAACTTTGGGGATTTCACCTATGATGGAGAAGCTGTTTTTGTCAGCTATGATGCAAAGGGTATGGTAGACAGTATACAAGTGGTAAACGGAAAGAATTTGACCAAAAATGGTAAACCGGTCGTTGAGATGGAAAAACCGCTTGCAGACCTTAGTATCTCATTTGAAAATGCAACCATGAATGTAAGTTCATCTGTGCAGAAGCTGGAAGAACTGGGAGACATAACTATTGACGCGGGGCGTGTCATTGAAAAGGTACTGTTTAATGGAAAAGCGATTGGTTTCTCTCAGAATGGCGATAACATTGCGTTGGGAACAAACCATTTTGTGATTGAGCCAAGCGGTTCAGAAATTGTGTTGCCGCAGCTCAATGGCGGCGGTGGATTTGAGTATAATGGTGAAACCTATGCAGTGTTGGTTCAAATTCCGGAAGGAACAAAGCTGAAACCCATCGACAACTGGAACGGCAGATTTTATATTAAAGTGGAATCTGCACGTGATGGAGAAAATATTGCAGGCAGAGTGATGATTCAAACAGAGGATGGCAGACCATTGGAATTTATTACGCCGATTTCCGTTCACGTTCAGGGTCATGCTTCTGCAAAGGTGGCAATGGTAATAGATGGACGCGAAGTACCACAGACAAAGAGTGTGTCAAGCAATGACCCGACAAAGGTGAGTCTGTCACCGCGTGAGGCAGGACTGTATAAACTGAGAGACCAGCTTTGGGTGATTACCAATGAATGCAGTGAACTGATTATTGGACGTATTGTAAATCCGACTCTGCCGAGCGGTCCGGGAATTGGTAATAATCCGGGCGGTAACAACAACCCGGGCGGAGGCAACACTCCGGGCGGAGGCAACACTCCGGGCGGAGGCAGCAATCCAGGTGGCGGTAACAACCCGGGAGGTAACAATCCGGGAATAAACCAACCGGAAAACAAACCTTTCCGAGATCTTAACGATGCACTTTGGGCGGAGGAAAGCATTATAGCGTTGTATAAAAAAGGAATTATCAATGGAAAAGCAGAGGAGATTTTTGCGCCAAACGATGCTATTACACGTGCAGAATATACCGCAATTTTAGCCAGAGCTTTTGCGTTAAAAACGGAAGAAACTGTGACACAATTTGAGGATGTGTTGCCGGGACAATGGTATACGGAGCCAATTGCAGCGGCAACGGTGCAGGGCGTTGTGAAGGGATTTGACGAGAGAACATTCGGAGTAGACGCACGAATTACCAGACAAGACATGATGGTGATGTTATATCGGCTGCTGCAAGCAAAGAATATTACGCTTGAGACGGTTAGGGACGCAGAGGCTATTACAGATATCAAAGAAGCGGGAGACTATGCTGTAGAAGCCATTCAATCAATGTACAGTTCAGGTATTGTGAGCGGCGTTGAAGAAGGAAAAATTGCTCCTAATGCGACGGCGACGCGTGCGGAAGTAGCAAAGATTGTTAATGAAGTATTAACAAAAATAGATAGTATGGAATAAAGAAGCAGAGGGAGATTAAAGAAGCATTTCCATAAAAGAACTTTAATCTCCCACATGCGGCATGTAGTTGGAGGAAGGAATATGGCAAAATTTAAAATAGATGAGGCAATCTTAAACGGTGTTCATAATTTTACAAATGAAAGCAACTATATAACGCCACCGAAAGAAGTGGGCGAGAAATTAGAATGGTTTCGGGATCAAAAGCTGGCGCTCATGGTTCATATGGGATTATATTGTCAGATTGGAACGACAGCATCATGGGGGTTGTCAGACCATGACGCTTCGTGGTCCAGAAAAGATTTTTCGGAGTCACCGCTTAGCGGCAAAGAATACCGGAACATGTATTTTAACTTAAATAAGTCGTTTAATCCGGTACGGTTTGAACCGGAGCAATGGGCGGAATTGGCTGCGAAAAACGGGTTTCGCTATCTGATATTCACAACAAAGCATCATGATGGATTTTGTTTGTGGGATACGAAGGAAACTGACTATAAAACAACTTCGCCGGATTGTCCATATTCTTCTAACCAATATGCAGATATTGTAAAAAGTGTTTTTGATGCGTTTCGAAAGAAAGGACTTGGCATTGGGGCATATTTTTCAAAGCCTGACTGGCACAGTCCTTATTATTGGGCGGAGGGGATGGCGCATAGTGAAGAAACATGGAGAATGACCTCTTATGATCCGAGCCAATATCCTGAATTGTGGAAAAAGTTTGTGAATTATACGCACAATCAACTTTTGGAATTGACGACACAATGTGGAGACGTCGATATTTTATGGTTAGATGGAGGACAGGTGCGGCCGGATACAGGACTGGATATCCGATTAGGCGAAGTCATAGAAAAAATAAGAAAACAAAAGCCGGATTTGATTGTAGCAGACAGAACGGTTGGCGGTGAATTTGAAAATTATGTAACGCCGGAACAGACGGTTCCGGAGAACGCTATGCATATTCCGTGGGAGAGCAGTGTTTCTCTTGGAAAAGGATATTCCTTCCGCTATGATGATGAATACAAAGACCTTAAAACGGTTATCAGATTGTTGATTGATGTCGTATGTAAAGGCGGCAATCTGGCGCTGAATATTTCTCCGCAGCCGGATGGACGTATGCCGAAGGAAGGCATTGCAATCATGCAGGGAATCGGTCAATGGATGAAACAGTATGGGGAGGCAATTTATAAAACGCGTATTTGTGCACCCTATAAACAGGCAAATGTTGCTTTTACTCAAAATGAGACAAATGTTTTTGCATTTGTTTTGACGGATGAAGATAGGGCTTATGATGAAGTATTTATTCCATATCAGCAAAATATATCGCAGATAGAACTGATGAACACAGGTAAAACAGTTTGCTTTAAACAGACGGCGGAGGGCATAAAGGTGAGCTTTGACACAATAAAAGATGAAATCGCTTTAGTATTTAAAATACAGTAGGAAAGGGCAGGAAATATGACAGATTGGGAAATTGTCAGAGCTGACGCGCAGAATTTGGTGTGCGAACCGTGGGGGAATGAGGCGAATACATCTGTTAAAACATCGCTCTGTTTGCAAGGTGCCGGAAAATATGGCAGTAAAATTACATGGTCGTCTTCTGATAAGCGGGTGATTACAGATTTTGGAAGAGTGATTCGTCCGAAATGGAATCAAGAGCCAGCCTGTGTTACCATGACGGCAACGGTAATCTGCGCGGACGCGGCAGAAACCAGAAAATTTCAGTTTACCGTTTTGCCGGATGAACCCTTTGTTGACCCGCAATATGAATCAGATCAGAGCTTTTTTGAAAAGCTGGACGACATAAAGGAAGAAATAGCAAAAATTAAGGCAACCGCACGTGATGGAAGGATAAAGAAAGCAAAACAAGAACTTGTACGGTATCTGCGTCAAAAAAAATATTCTGTGCCGGAGCAGCAGAGATTTGGTTTGCCGGACGGTCTTACCGGCATTTGCCGGATGATGTCAGTTGGGGTAAGCAGCTTACAGCGGTGCGACCGGTTTTACATAGGCGCGTTTTCAACGAATGCCTGCGATTATGAAAAACATAGGATTCCGCTTTTGCCTACAGGTTTAAAAAACGGAGCGACAGTGACTTATGACATATCGGCGTTGTACAATGAAACTGTTGGGGCGTATGTGATTGGCAGCGCATATGCAGACTCTGCCATGCGTCCCATATTGGAGATTACCACGGATTTTGGAATATATTCTTTTTGTTGTACCGATTGCGCGGCGCTGGGCGCGGGTAAAAATGCAAAATGCGCCTTAAATAGGAGGAAGGAACTGCCGGTTAAATTGTTTGGGGCGTTTTGGGGAGATGAGACGTTCCACAGCCTGTTTCAATTTTGCATTGATGGTTTAGAGGGAGAAATAAAAGAAGCAAATTTAATTCTCTACGCTAAAAAGGACATGCAACTCGAGGGCGAAAAAGAACTGTTGATTCTTATGTTTCCTGAAAATATTTGGGAGGGGAGCAAAGCAAGGTGGAGTGATTTTAAATGGCAGTTTGCAAACCGAAACGGTTTACCGCAGCCGGATAAATGGATAGAGGAAGCGGGATTTGATTTTGAATATTTGTATCAGCGAACTCGTTTTCTGCATTTTCCGTGGCTGGAAGAAGAATATAAAAAAACCGGAAACGAAGACCTTTTATATTACATGATAAAAACAATGACGGACTTTATTAAAGCACAGGGAATGCCGCGCACCTATACTAGCGGACATGAACATATCGGTTCGGCTTGGCGCAACGATACAATAAGCCAGACGTTATGCGGCGGATGGCCCCGCGGACTGGACGCAGCGGGACGAATAGATTCTTTTTCTAAAGTATTCGGCACATTAGTAAAAAGTGAGCACATGACCTCTGACGCCTGCACTGCCATTTTAAAATATGCATGGGATTCGTGTGATGCGCTTGCATTTAAAAGCTTGACAAAACCGGTTACGAACCTGCGGCAGTTTGAAGTGGTGGGGTTATTACATGCAGCGGCGGTATTTTGCGATTTCAAAGAGCAGCCTGCGTGGATTGAAAAAGCGAATGAAACAATGGAACAAATGATATTTTCAGTTACATTGGAGGACGGCACTTATCGGGAAACGACCGGCGGCTATAATGAAAGTGTGTGCAAAAATTTTATCCAGTTTAAAAAAGTGAGTATAGAAAGCGGAGCGGTGCAGTCGGCACAGTTTGATGAACGGCTGAAAAAATTCGCGCAATACAATGTGCTTCTTCAAGGACCAAACGGAGAATCGCTGCAGTATGGTGATTCCGGAACGGGCATAGCGGAAAAAATTTTATACCCGGAGTTACTTGATTGGTTTAAAGATGAAGAACTTGCTTTTTTGCTAACGCGGGGCGCCTGCGGGAAACGACCGGAATGGACCTCCCGCCGTTTTCCGGTCAGCGGCGCATCCGTTCTCCGGTCAGATTGGGGGATAGACGCTGTTTATCTGTTTACACAGGCGCGGGGCGGTGGTGCGCATGGACACCAAGATGACAATCATATCACATTGATTGCCGGCGGTAATATTTTGCTGACGGATGCCGGAATTTTTACTTATACCGAAGAAGATTCATTTCGGAAATGGGGAAAATCGCCGCTGGCACATAATACCATTTGTATTAATGAAATGGCGCAGATTTACGGAGCAGAACCGGGCGTGTGTCACGAATTTAAAACAGACGCATTTCGCGACATTGTTTATCAGGGAACAAATCGTTATGAAGGTTTTATTTATAACAGAAGAATTGAATATATAAAACCGGATTTGCTTTTTATAACCGATGAAATTATACCGGAAAATCCGGAACAGAAAAACGACTATAAACAACCGTGGCATATGCTGCCAACGGCAAAAATGTCGTTTGATTACGCACACAATTGTCTGCGCTCCCATTTTGAACATGGGGCAAATTTGCTGATTTGCTCATTGGATAATGATGTTGTGTTGAAACAGGAAATGGGTTGGTATGATTATGGTTATCAGCAGCTATCAGAAAATCCATTTGGATATTTTGAAAAAACAGGGGTGAAAGGGCGCGTTTCTTTTCATACCTTATTAAAAATACTTGATTTAGGCTCAGGAAAAAATGTTATATAATATTTTTTTATGCCTTAATAATAGAGAATAGAAAAAGCCTAAGTAAGATAGGAGACGATGTTATGAAAAAAATATTTGCTATGGTTTTATCAATCTGTTTAATGAGCAGCTTGTTGGTGGGAACTGTGTTTGGAGAGGAAAATGGATTGACAGAAAAGGTTAGCAATACTTTAATCGGCTGCGAAGTGATAGACAAAGAAGATATGAAAGATTTAAATCAGCCACTGCTGCGTAAGGAAGCAGCGAAAGCAATGATTCAGTTGCTGGATATGGAAAATGTGAAAGACGCTATGAAAAAAGAATCGCCTTTTTACGATGTTCCGGCAGATGACTCGTATGCGCCGTATATCATTGTATGCAGTGGGCTTGGAGTGATAGGCGGAGATGGAGACGGATATTTTCGTCCGGAGGATTTCCTGTCCTATGAAGAAGGGATAAAACTGTTGGTGAGTTGTTTGGGATATGATGTTGCGGCACAAAATGCGGGCGGTTATCCAGCGGGGTATCTGATGGAAGCGCAGCAGTTATTGTTGTTGCGTGATATTCCGCAGAGTGAACAATTTACAAAGGCTGTTTTTTATACAATGATATACAATGCGTTACAAGCAAAAGAGCTGTTTTCTGAGTATAGTGAAACCGGCTCAGCGTATTTAAGTGATGAATCATTTGGCGAACGGCTGATGCGGCAGAGAAAAATTATAACCGGAGAAGGCGTTGTTGCCGGTAATATACGGGATTCCATCTATGAAGAATTAAATATTAACATTGACAACGTAAAAATAGGAGACGAAGTTTTTAAATTGGGTGATATTAAATTGCCTGATATTTTGGGGCGGCGCGTCATTTACTATGCGAAGGAAAAACAAGATGGCAGTTATGTGTTGACGCATGTTTTTAAAGCGCGTAAAAGTAAAGAAGTAACGCTGTCCGAAGAAGACGAACCGTTTTGGGAACAGGGAAAAGTTTACTGGTATAGTGAAAACGGACGTAAAAACTATGAAGCGTTAGCGAATACGTGTATTTATATTTATAACGGACGCCCGTCAACACTTCCTACAGACGGATTTGTGCAAGGCGATGTTCATCTGGTTGACCACGAAGGGGATGGATTGTATGACCTTGTAATTGTAAACGAAGCGGAAACAAGGCGTGTCAGCTATGTTAGAGCGGACAGAGGCGTCATGAGTTTTAAACGGGAGTCGTGGTATTCCGCAGAGGATATGCCAAACGGATTGAAAGAATTGGACAGTGAAGATAAGGAACGCGTGATTCTCTTAGAAAATGCAGAAGGGAAGCAGATTACACTAGAGGATTTTGCCGTAGATGATGTAGTAACCGTAACAGCCAGTCAGGATGGTAAACATATTACGGTTAGAAAAGAAGCGCATACCATTACAGGCAGCGTGACTTCTCTGGCGTGGGACAGTATTGGAGTAGATGGAACAGAATATGCTGTTGTCAGAAAAAAAGAAGGTAAGAATCCATTTGGAATAGAACAGCTTGGGATAAAAGGAACGTTCTATTTGAATGATCAAAATAAAATGATTTACTTTGTGGAAGATACCGGCATTCAAGATTCTTATGGTTATATCGCTAAAATTGCTGTAGAACCGGGAATCAGTTCTGACGTTATGGTAAAGCTGGTCGCTCCGGGAAGAATTAAATATTTTGAAGAAACACACGAAGATGGTACGATTGACAAGTATCTCAAAGCAGCAAATGATTCGGTAGACATTCATCAACTGAAAAAACGAGTAACTGTAAACGGGATAGGAAAGGATGCAACGGAATTGCTTCAAAGCGGCGTTCTTTGCGAAGGTATGGTAATTCAGTACGAACTGAATAGTGAAGGGCAGATATCCAGAATAACGCTGCCTGAAGCATACTATACCTCTGATACGCGTTCCGATATGCGAAAATTTGTAACATTTAGCGATGGGAAAGCTGCAACGGAGGCGGATAAAACAGTTTTTGCTTTTTCAGCAGTGAATAAAGGCGGTTTTAAGGTGAGTAGTGAGGAAACAGCAGTTTTTTGTGTACCGCCGCTTCCGGGTGAAGAGAAGAAGGTTACAGGTGATCCGTCATATTGTATTCAGAGTGACGAAGATTATTTTGATAATATTCAAATGAACAACGGAACCTCTTACTATACACGCGCATATGATTTTGAAAAGGAAAGCGGCTTGGTACGGGTATTTATGATTGTCAGCGGGTTAAATGCAAATCGTTCTGACGAAGCTATTATGAGTGAACCTTGGTCTATCCTGCAATCAAAAAAAGTAGTGATTAACGAAGAAGGGGAGGTTGTTTATTCATTAGAGTTATATTCAGAGGGAAAAAGAATCCGTGTACAATCGCAGCCGGAAAATGCAAACGGTCTGGGACGCCAGTTAGAAGACTTAATGCCCGGAGATGTGTTTAAATTTACAAAGAACACACTGGGAAGAGTGTATGAATTATCTAATAGAAATGATATATTCTCCATTGCAACAGAACTACCTGCATTAGGGAATGGATATTTTAGCCAAACAACAGGAAATCTTTATGGAAAGGTTGCTAAAATTGAACGAAAAATAATTGATGAGTCCACAACAAGGTATGCTCACTTAATTGATGTGGACTATGGCGATGGAATAGTGTCGATAAATGCTTCTTATGTAGATACGGCAATCTACATATACGATACTGCGGAAAAAACAATAGAAATCGGCACGGAAGAGGATATTTATTCCTATGAAGAGAACGGCGGAGAGAATGGAAGCATGATTTTTGCAAAGGTAGATGATATCGGTCAGGCAGGAATTATTGTGATTGTGGAATAGTGGAAACACAACAAATGAATCAATTATTGACAACAAAATCTATCACGTGCAACTTATTATAACGGTGTTTTGTTATCTGGCGACAATGGGGCATAATTATGTCAGAACAATTCGTTGTAATTATTTACGACTATAGTTGGATTTTAATTTGAGACACAGAAAATAAGTGAATAAAGCAAAAGCGGGGCGCACCTTTATTGGTACTCCCCGCTATTTTATGTGCAGCATATGTGGGGGTGGATTGTATCAGCCTTGATATAAATAGAACTTATGCGGTCAAAAATAATATTTTTTTGGCATCTCTCCTCTGTCTGCTTGTTATTCTGTCATCAAGAAGATTTGTAAATCCATCGGCAAGCCAATGAGCATTTTTGCCATCCGGATTTACAAATAAAAAATGTAATATAAATGCGACATCCTATATCCCAAGTACACCACCGTAAACAAAAGATTTAACGGCGAATATCGGTATAATAATACGCCGTATATGTCCGGTTGTAGGTTTACCGGATCGGAGCATTTTTGCGTTTGCTAGGGATATGGTTAAACGAAGTTTCGCTGAAGAAATCGAAATACAAAAATGACTGTAAACCATCAAAATAGATTTCTTCACAAAGAATAGGTTTATCCGATGCATCTTTCAAAGAGTGATAATGGAATGAATTCATACGGCATGAAATATCCCCAAATTCATTCTTTGTGTAGTATTGAATTCATTATGGTATTGTACACGCGCCTTGTCAAGAGGTGGTAATACCCGCTTTTATCCGGTCCTGCATACCGGAGACAGCGTATCGAACCGTTTCTGATGTGGTGCCAAGAAACCTATATCCGGATGCATAGAGGGCATCAAAATGCGGTTCCATGAGGCTTAAAATTTGGTCTTCTGTTAAGGCGGTATTTTCTTTTAGATATGC
>CAMNSU010000093.1 GCA_946555455.1 uncultured Clostridia bacterium
ACAATCCGGCTGAGCAGCAGCGCCAGCCACGACGGTTCATTGTCGTCCATCGGAACCGCGCGCCCCTGCTAACACGCCACCATTTTTTCCGACAGAAAAACAATATCGTCTTTCTGCACATGCGGTTTCACATAAGTCTCCATCAGTTCTGTCAGAGAATCTCCTGCGAAAACCACCGGTGTTTTTATCGGTATCCGCTGATAGCACACACCGCGCACGATACGTGCTTCTTTTTTGGTATTTGTAACATTCATTTGTTTTCACCCTTTCAACAGTTGATTATAGTGCGGAAACATGTCCACACCGTCACCGGCTTGTTAAAAGGTTGTAAAATTCTGAATTGCTCTATGCAATGCATAAAAATAGCGTAGCAGTCATAAAACTACTACGCTATGAAGTCTAATTTTTGGAGGTCACATCCATTTGCCTCCAGCCTTTTTTATTTATACAGTCAATTCCACGTCCATGTCCATGTCGCCGCATTGTGCCAGCAGCGGCTGCACATAGTCTGCAATAAATTCCTCTGTTTGCTGCGGTGCCCGTCCGACAAAATTGATGGGATTCAAAATCTCCTGAATTTCTTCTTCGCCCATCTGGAACAGCGGATCCTCTGCAATTCGGTGCACCAAATCGTTTTGCGCTCCGTTCATTTTCACTTCGCTTGCCGCCGCCATGGAATGCACCCGAATCTGTTCATGCAGCGCCTGACGGTCGCCGCCTTTTTTCACTGCCGACATCATGATGTTTTCCGTTGCCATGAACGGCAGTTCCCGCTGCATGTGCGCTTCAATCATCTTGGGATATACCACCAAGCCGCCCGCCACATTCATATAGATGTTCAAAATAGCGTCCACTGCCAAAAAGGCTTCCGCGACGGAAATTCGTTTGTTTGCCGAATCGTCCAGCGTCCGTTCAAACCATTGGGTAGACGCTGTGATAGCAGGATTGAGCGTATCTACAATGACATAGCGCGCCAGCGACCCAATCCGTTCACTGCGCATGGGATTGCGTTTATATGCCATGGCGGAGGAACCAATCTGATTCTTTTCAAACGGTTCTTCGATTTCTTTCAAATGCTGCAAGAGACGAATGTCGTTGCTGAATTTATACGCGCTCTGCGCAATGGAACTGAGCACATTCAGCACTAATGTGTCCACTTTTCTCGAATAGGTTTGACCTGAAACAGGATAAACGCCGGAAAAACCCATTTTTTCCGCAATTTTCCGGTCTAACTGTTTCACTTTGTCCATATCGCCGTCAAACAGTTCCACAAAACTTGCCTGCGTTCCCGTTGTCCCTTTGGAACCCAGCAGCCGCATAGCGCTGAGACGGAAATCCAGTTCCTCCACATCCATCAGCAAATCCTGAATCCAAAGCGTTGCACGTTTGCCCACGGTGGTAAGCTGCGCCGGCTGGAAATGCGTGAAGCCCAGCGTCGGCTGGTCTTTATATTCCAATGCAAATTTGGACAGCTTCGCAATCACTGCCACCAGTTTTTTGCGCACCAAACGGAGCGCTTCCGTCATGATAATCAAATCGGTGTTGTCGCCCACATAACAGCTTGTTGCGCCCAGATGAATGATTCCCTTTGCTTTAGGGCACTGCGTTCCATAGGCATAGACATGCGCCATCACGTCGTGGCGCACTTCTTTTTCCCGTTGCTGCGCAACCTCGTAGTTGATGTTGTCCTGCGCGGCTTTCAGTTCTGCAATTTGCTCGTCGGTGATATCCAGTCCCAATTCCTGTTCCGATTCCGCCAATGCAATCCATAATTTCCGCCATGTTTTGAATTTCTTGTCCGGCGAAAACAGGTATTGCATGTCTTTGCTGGCATAGCGCGCGTTAAACGGACTTTCATATGTGTCGTGATTCATCTTTTGTACCATCCCTTCTCTATTCCAACTTCATTTTAATCATAGAAGCCATAGGTTCATACATAAATTTAATTATAGTATAGATTTCCGTCGAAATCAAGACAAAAAACGGAAAATTTGATTGCTTTTTTCCTGCCGTTGGTATATAATTTCAATAAGAACAATGAAATGAAGGGCGTGGTGACATGGCAAACGTTACGGTTGTCGGCAGCATTAACATGGATACGGTTTTGACCTGCGACCGGTTTCCAACAACGCAGGCAAGCAGTTATGCCGGCGATATTGCCTATGTTCCGGGCGGCAAAGGCGCCAATCAGGCGGTTGCTCTGTCGCGGCTGGGGTCAAAGGTCACGTTAATCGGCTGCGTTGGCGCAGACGAAAACGGACGGCGCGCACTGGACAATTTGCAGAAAAACGGCGTGAATACCGCCGGCGTCAGCACACTCTCCGTCCCCACCGGAACAACGTTTATTCATGTTGTGGAAGGACGCAACGCCATCACCAAAGTGGAAGGCGCAAACGCCGCCTTTTCCTGCGCGCATATTGATGAACATATCGATTTACTGCTTGCGGCGGATTTCGTCCTCATGCAGTTCAGCATTCCGCCGGAAGTCATTGAACATACCGCGGCGCTGTGCAAACAACATCACAAAACGCTTATCGTCAACCCTGCCCCCTGCAAAAAGGTGTCTGCCGCCGTGTTTGACGCAGCGCATTATCTCACGCCGAACCAGCATGAATTTTGCTCTATTACGGAATTGGAGGACGCTTACGCGGCAGTTGCAGCATATCCGAATAAGCTGATTATCACGCTGGGCAAACGCGGCGTTTTGTTTCACGACGGCGCGCGCCCTGTTCTGCTGCCGCCGTTTGAACACGGCGCGCGCGTGGATGCAACGGGCGCGGGCGACTGTTTTAACGGTGCGCTGTGCCATTTTCTGTCGCAGGGCATGACTCTAAAACAGTCCATTCAGCTTGCCAACACCTGCGCCGGTATCTCTGTGACGCACCGCGGCGCACAGACAGGTATGCCCTACGCCGCACAGTTGGAACCACTGATTGGGCAGAGATAAAATATTGTCTGAAAGCCAAAAAGACGAACCTCCACGGTTCGCCTTTTTCTTATACTCTAAAAATGAAAAATTATCAATTTCCTTTTGATTATTCCGCCACGTCCAGTCCCACCAAATAGTCTACCGATACGCCATAGAACGCGGTAAGTTTGCATAGGGTGTCTATATTGGGACAGGTATCCCCTGCCTCGTATCGGCGGTAAGTCCGTTCACTAACTCCAATCTCTTTTGCTACATCTTGTTGTCTTAATCTCCGCTCTTTTCGGATTGCTGCAATCCTTTCTGAAAATTCCGTTGTTTGCTTTACAACATACTTGCGATATGGCGTATTTTGTACAAAATAAGATATAGATATCTGAAAAAAAATGCACAACTGTATCATTCTGTGTAATGCTAATTCCACTTCTCCATATTCGTACTTTTGATATACCCTATAATCCACACCAATTATTTCACTCACTTGTGTTTGGGTTGTTTTCGTTTTTTTTCGCAAATACCTTAATTGTCCTGATAAATCTTTCATTCCTGATTTCCTTTCTCCAATGTTACTATCCAATCAACTCATCTATTGATACGTGCAGCAAATCAGCTAAATTCAGAACACCTTGTAAAGTTGGATAGCCACCTCCTGATTCATAATAGCAATACATTCGCGTCGTTCTATTCACCGCTTTTGCCATTTGCTCCAAAGTATATCCATTTTTCTTGCGCAGTACACGTAGTCGCTCCCCAAATCCTAAGGATATCAAAGATGGGTCTGGTATTATTTTTTCATTATTATTTTCACTTCCCAATAAATAGCCTATTGAGACATGGAATATATCTGCAAGTATAATCAATGTTTCAACACTTGGCTCCGCCTTGTTATACTCATAATTCTGGTATGTTGAAACATCACCGCCAATCGCTTCACCTAGCTGTTTTTGAGTAAATCCATATTGCTTGCGTAATTCTTTTACTCTAGTCGAAAATTTCTCCATAAAAATTCCCCTTTATTTTAAACAAACGCTTGACAGGACACGTATCATGTGTTATACTGTATGTGTAAAAAATTTCACACACATCAAAACCGTAGACTATCACAAAAAAGCGGCTCTATCCATTTTGGGAAAATCCCCCTTGTGACGGACAGACTTTCCCCAAATAGTGCAAAATCCCCCAAGATTTGAGCATAAAAATAGAGTTGTTACATAATCACCGTGGTATCTGCGTTTTGAATATGTCCCTATTGGCGTAGGGATATTACCTGCCATGGGCGAATTTGCGAGATTCGCCCGACAGGTTTTAAAATGAATATAGTAATCCACTTTTATTGTACTAAAATTTTGCCAAAAAAGCAAGAAATTTTTGGGATATGCTGCTATTTTCCGCTGTCCCGCCTAAAATGATAGGGAGGACAAACCAATGAAACGATTCCATCGTGGCAACGCGAAACTACCTAAGGCTTCTTTCTGGTTAGTTGGCATTTTGGTTCTGGCAGTGCTATTTTCCGGCGGTTCGCTGGTGATGAGTTTGCGGGCGCAAAGCCACGCAAATGCATTGCAGCAGCAAGTTGCGGCATATGAACAGCAGCTTGACACCGCCTTGCAAATCATTCAGACAAATTCCTCTCCCGCGCCTGTTCTATCAGAAATCTCCACACCGGAGCCTGATGGGCAAACCGAAGCCGGACAAGACGCAGCCGAACAAAGTACGGCACAAAACGCCACATCTGTACAAACTGCTCCCAAAACAACCGCCCGACAATCCACACAACCGAAATCCGCTGCCGCCGCGCCGCAGCCGACAGCAAAACCGGCAACACCGCCCGCGGCAAAAGCACAGCCTCCTGTCCAAAAACAGGAAATCACGGTCTATGTCACCAAAACAGGCGACTGCTACCATTCGGGTGATTGTTCACACCTGCGGCAAAGCAAAGTTCCCACCACACTCGAAGCCGCAAAAGCGCAGGGCTACCGTCGCTGTTCCAAGTGCGATGCGCCGAGATAGGTTTTACATATATGTCTCCTATATACACTCATATATATTGTATCACAAAAGGCGTAATGGTTGCAAGACCATTACGCCTTTTGTGGGTACAAAAAATTACAAATTTATCATAGATGTATTTCATACCACTATTTTTTTATGTGAATCCACACGCTTGACACCTGCATTCATTTTGTATATAATATTTTGTGTATCATAGAATATAGAAAAAGGCAAGAACTCAAACGGTTATGCCAAAGAATTTTATGATTTAAAAAAAACGCTATTGCTTTGGTTGGCTGGCGTTATTTTTTTAGGACTGCTTCCTCCAACACATTCATTGTATCCTTGATTCTCTTTGCTTTTATGAAATTTTATTCATGAATCCCCCATGCGCTGAATACATTGTAGTATATGACTGTTTCTAATAGGGGGCGGAGAAATTTGAAAATATTCGTTTTATCCAAGGATACATTGATTGTTTATTCTGTGGTGGTTATGCTGTTGCTCGGACTGATTACGTTTGGTGTGACCAATCCCAGCATTATCACCTCCAGCGGCAGCGGTAAGGCAGTGCCTATCTACAGCGTGGACACGACAGACAAAAAAGTGGCTTTGACCTTTGACGCGGCATGGGGCGATTCCGATACGCAGCAACTCATTGAGATTTTGGGGAAATATAATGTCAAAGTAAGTATTTTTGTGGTGGGCGGCTGGGCAGACCGATATCCTGAATCTGTCAAAGCGTTCCACGCTGCCGGACATGAGATTTTAAATCATTCCGATTCTCATTTACATTTTAATGGGCTTTCCGCCGAAGAAATTGCCAGCGATGTACAAAACTGTGAAAAGAAAATTCAGTCTCTCACAGGCGAATCAAAAAACCTGTTTCGCGCACCCTATGGTGAATATAACGACACCGTCGTGAAAAGCGCACGCGACGCCGGTTTTGAAGTGATTCAGTGGGATGTGGAACCACACGCAACAGTTGGAAAGCATTGATATACGGGCATTTATGGCAGGTTAAATTTTATATAACAGCACAAAAGCGCGGTAGGCAACTTAAGCCTATCGCGCTTTTATAACAAATATTAGTCCGTAAATCATTTTCCATATGATATCAAATCTTCGGTTTTAAACGTAGTATATCCCTCATAGTAATAACTTGTGTCAATATCCTTCATATAGACCTCTCTGCTATCTATATCGCTTGTCAGCGCATTTTTCAGTATATGCTTTATCTCAATATCCCGAATCGGGCTTCTCTCCATAGCAAGCAGGTAATCCTCTTTGTCAACCTTGCTCCAATTGATAACCTTGCCGATTTCTTTTTTCAAAATCAAATCCAACCAAATCCGTGTGCTTCTGCCGTTTCCCTCACGGAATGGGTGCGCTATGTTCATTTCAACATAGTTTTCAATGATTTCATCAAAATTTGTCTGCGGCATTTTATCAATGTTATCGAGCGCCGCCTGCAAATACATCAGCGGTGCAAACCTGAAATTGCCTTTTGCAATGTTGACTTCCCTGACTTTTCCGGCAAAATTGTAGATATCTTCAAACAAATACCGATGAATCGCAGCAAGTGTTTGGAATGTGCCAGGTGCCAAAGAATCAAGATATCCGGTTTCAAAAAGTTTCAGCGCCTTTTGCTTGCTGATTTTTTCTTCCTCCCGCGCAAGAGCGACAGACTCGGTTATCCCCAATTTATTTTCAAGCGCCATAAACAATCACACTCCATTCTGCTATATGTTAATATCAACCATCAAAAATCGAGCCATCAATCATTTGTTTAATTGATGGCTTTTGTATGGGCTTCAAGATACCTGATTTACCATTCTTCGTTTTCCTGCTATGCTCGCTGTCTCCGTTCTTCTTCCTCGCGGCGATACTCACCGTCATCCCAATTATAGACATATTCTCTCCGCGTCCAGCTGAATCCACTTTCATCTATATCCTCGTATTCGCCGGAATCATAATGAAAACACCATTTAGACAGATCGCTTATTCCTCCTCACGCAAGACATATTCAAGCATTTTAAAAGCGGCAGATTTTTTTGCATCTTTTTTGGAAGACGATTTTGCATGTCTATAAGTATTATATTCTTTTATATGACATTCACATTTCCAAATAGGATTGCCGTCTCTATCGTATTTTTGTTTAAAATCATATGTCGGAATAGAAAAGTAACCTCGCCGCGCTAGTATTTCCAGTTGATTGATTGCCTCAGCTTTATTTGGATTTTCGATTTCATCTTGAATCGTAGGCAGTAATTTATTATTTTTCAGGTGTTTATATGCTTTTTTACATACATCCTTACGTGCTTCATTTTTTGATATACCATAACCGTTAAATTCAATCCCAATATCTCGGAGTCGAAGTGCACATCTATAGTAAAGTTTATCACTTTGGGGCAAAGAAAAATTAGGTCCGCTGAGTCCTCCGACATAATGGGGCGAATCATCAACATATATCCGTGGCTCTTCACCATATTTTCTAAGTGACCACGCCCGAATCAGTTCAGTATAATTATCCGCTTTTCTGTCTGAAAAATAAGTATCAGGTTCAAGCATATATTCTATCGCATTTTGAATTTTATCCCAATTCCATTTTGAATCCAGCGTAACCGCGCCAATAATTGCTTCAAACAAGTCTTCCTTGACGGAATCTTCGTTTTCTATATGATTATCTGTATCTCCTTTTCCCATAATCAAATAACCAGCAAGTCCGAGTCTATCAACTCTGTGCGCAAGATTCTTTTTTTGAACTAATTGCTTTTTGATTTCTGTTAATTCTCCCTCTGAATATTCACAACAAAACTCATTAAAATCTTCATTTTTATCATAATCGTCACATTCACTTGTATAAAAGCCGAATCTTTCTGTAAGTATTTTAACAACAATGATATCAAGCGCCTTATCTCCAATGAATTCAAGCACCTCGTTATCTTCTCCGCCGTTTTCCTTTGCATACGACCTTCTGACAAATGCCTGCCGAAGCAAATCAGGATTTTTAAATTCGTAGCCGATTTGATTTTGAATACTTTGTAATTTTTTGTTGTCCATAAAGATACCTCCTAGTAAATTTTTTACTAAAAGGCATAATAATAGCCGGACAAAAAGCACTTTCCCCTGTGAGATAAGGAAAGCTATTCGCCGGACAAAATCAATTAAATTTAATTCTTTGTTTTCATTTGTTTACTCAGGTTCACTTGCATAAACAGGAATAAACACCTATAAACAATGTCTCAAATTTAATTTATTTCGCCTTATATTATCATACCTTAAAGCAATTTCATTATATCAACATTTTACCATACTGTCAATAGGCAAAACAATACCGCAGACAAAATATCTGCGGTATCGTTTATATAGGCATAAGAAAACCGTCTTACAAAACAGACACCGCCGTTCACTTCATGCAACTTCCAAACACCCTCAGACAACCTCCTAATGCTGCGCCAATTCATTGCTGTTTCTGCAAAACAATTTTCTGCAAATTGTTTTGATGATTGTAAGCGTATATTGAAACTCATTGGTTCTACAAAACAGCAGGGATCCTATAACGACCGGCAGCAGGGCGGAAATCCCTGCGCAAATCAAAAATGAAACATATGCATTTATCACATGCACCTGTCCGCAAAGGAACGCGATTACCATGCACTCCAAAACCGTCGTCAATGTAAACAGCCCTATTTTTACAAATATCCTCACGCCGTTTTGCTTCAAATACTTTTCATAAAAGATAATCAGTTTAAAAGAAAACTGAACCACATAAGTCACTGCTGTCCCTGCCAAAATTCCTGCCATACCATACATTTTCCCAAAAATGACCGATACAATAAGATTCATCACCGTGCCGGCTATGGATATCCATTTATCATACCGAAACATTCCCGCTGCCGCCACCATGCTTGAGATTGGAATGTCCAACGTCATGATATAGAGGTTCAGTATTAAAATATACACTGCCGTTCTGCCTATCAGCAGCCCGTCTCCAAACGCAAGCGTGATAAACCGGTCAACCAGTCCTGTGAGACAGCCTGCACAGAAACTTGCTATCAAAAACATCATAAACAGCATTCTTTCCAGCACCACTTTGACGTGTTCCGGCTGTTCCACAGCAATCAGGTTTCCCACGCTGCCGCGCATTCCGCCCGAGAGCTGTTTTGTGACGCTTACCAACGTGTTAAAAATAATCGTATAATTGGAAAACAAACCTGTTTGTATTGTCCCGACAAATGCCGTTATCAAGATATTATCGGTCGACGTTGTGATAACACCCGAAAGTTTACCGACAAAAATATTTTTCACATCACGAAAAATCGAATGAAGTTCCTCTTTTGGAAGCCGTTCTTTCATCTCGTTAATATACGGATACTGTTTGTCAACATATTTGGAAATCAACATATTGTTCAGCACGGTGCCGATAATTAACAGAATCAAATAATATGCCAGTTCTCCGGTCATTTTTAAAACCACAATGCCGCCAATAATTGTTACCACTTTATAAATCAAATCAAAAATGGCAATCACATATTGTTTTTGGTCTGCGATTAACATGGAACGTTTATATGTGAAAAAATAGGAAGATGTTGTCTGCACCAAAAACAGTATAAAAATGAGCATAACATATGCGTTGCTATAGCTTACATCGCGCACAATCCATTTCATAAAAGGCAAAATACAGACGCCAATCAGCAGTATTGCCAGCGCAATCACTCTGTATACCATCTTATAGCAGTGCATAAGCCTTGCAATATGCAGTTTATCATTTCGGGCAATCGGTCCATACATGTGAAACACAATTGCTGTTCCTATCCCCAACTCCGCAAGCGACAAAAGCGAGATGATACTGGTCAACAGTGCGTTTAACCCCACCCCCTGCTGACCGATTGTTTCAAGCATCACTCTTCTTGAAAACAAACTGAGAACACATACAATCACTTGCTGAACAATGCCCCATGCAGAGTTCCGTAACGTCGTAAAACTCCTCATTTTTCACTTCACCTTGATAATCCTTTTTATGATTTTACCCATTTGCAGCGCATACTTTTCGTATCTGTTCATACCTGCGCTGATAAATCTTAACATAATGTTATATTTGCATAGCAAATTTAACAGGAAAAAATTTCTTTTTCTTGCATTCCATAAAAGAATACGTTTTTCACGTATCATATAATTTTCCAGTTTCACGCTTTCAACCGCCGTTTTATACGGCTCCTTTTCTATCAGCGCCAAAAACTCCCGTTTCCGCTGCACACGCGAAGCCGAATTATTCTTATGAAAAATATTCAATTCAAAATTATCCAATAGCGCTGTTGTGACACGGTTTTCCAGATACAGCTCCCTCAAGGATTGGTTGCCCTTGAATGTCCGGTTGATGATTTCCTCGCTATATTCCAGATATTTATCGGTGGTCTTTAAAATATCTTTATTGAACCGTCTGCTCGCCGAACTCTGATGTATCCGGTACAAATATAAATATTGTTCACTGTAATACACTTTCCCGCCGCTGGACAACGCCGTCACGACAAACAATCTGTCCTCCGCTTTGCGCAAATCCTCCAGAAATCTCAGATGATTCTTTTTGATATAGTCCAGCCGGAAGATTTTTGTCGCTACCCCTGCCACAAGCGTCATATTGCCCGTGCTGCTCGGAACGGCGCAAAGATGGCATATACACAAATTTTTCACGGCATGTGCACGAATCGGAACCGGTCTGACATAATCATTTTTTATGACCGGCGTCTCATTCCCTTTGACCGTCTTATAATTATAATAAATAACGTCCGCGTTCAGGTTTTCATTTTTCATGACAGTCTCATAAAACCCATCGCACAGCAAATCATCCGCGTCCAAAAAACACATCCATTTTCCGCTTGCCTGCTCTATGATTGTGTTTCTTGCAAAACTCACGCCACGGTTGGTTTCCAGTCCGATAAATATAATACGTTCATCTTTTTCCGCATACGCTCTGCATATATCGGCACTGTTATTTTCCGAACCGTCGTCAACGATAATGATTTCAAGCTGATGGGCTTTTTCTTTTACCACGCTGTCAAGACAGGCTTTTAAATATTCTTCTTCCACGTTATACACAGGTATTCCTACGGTTAATATCTTATCCATAATCACAAAATCTTTCTGATTGCCTGAAATGTTCTTTCACAATGATTTGCGCTGCGCTCGCCAAAAAACCGTTCCACTCTTTCAACGTAATCCGCCTCCATTTTCATTCCTCTGCTTAATGTTTCACAAATATATTCAACCGTTTTATCCGCGCATTGAAACACCGGACCGAACCCATCGGTATGACAGTTAAAATATCCTCGTTTATACTGTGTCGCAAAAAAGGTTTCTTCGTCAAACTGTAAATACGCCAGCGGCTTTGTCATATATGCAAAATCAAAAAATACGCTTGAATAGTCCGTAATGAGCATTGCCGATTCCATCAGTAAATCCTGCACGTCGCATTCCCCAAGCGTTTTTACCTCGATTCTCGGATTTTCCGTATGAAACAGTTTGGTATAGGGCTGCAATACA
>CAMNSU010000094.1 GCA_946555455.1 uncultured Clostridia bacterium
CGCGGTTATAATCGCCGCGTTTCTCCCGCAAAAACGCCTGCATGACAATTTTAATGGCAAGCTGGCGTTGAATGGGTTCATCATAGGTCTCTCCCGTGGGCGGCATTTCATCCCAATCAAACAAACCGTTTTTCAGCGCCGCTTGCACCATGCCGTCCGCCCAGTGATTGTTTTGCCCATTTTCCGCCTGCAAACCGCTCACTCTGCCGGTCACAGATACCAATTCCGCCTTTGTTATCAGGTCGGACGGGCGAAACGTGCCGTCCTCGTACCCATTCAGATATCCTTGGCTCGTCATGTCCGTCACATTGTCATAGAACCAGTGTTCCTGCTGCACATCTGAAAATCCATAAGTACACGCACACATCAGCAAAATCGCCGCAAATACTATACAAAATACCGATTTTTTCATGTTATCACTCCTATTGTAGGTATATTGTAACATAAATCTCATTTGTTTTCTACCCATTTCATCAAAAAAGCAGCCGGTCATGGAGATATCCCACAACCGACCGCTTTTGATTCCTGTATTATTCCGCCATTTCCACCATATGAATGATTTTTTTCGGGCATTTTTCTGCACATGCGCCGCATGAGGTACACTTCTCATAATCAATTTTGGCTAAATTGTTTTCCACATGAATCGCTTCATATTCGCAGGCTTTTTCACAAAGTTTGCAGCCGATACAGCCCGCGCTGCACACGTCTTTCATGAACGCACCTTTATCTTTGTTTGTGCAGGCTACAAAATATTTTTTCCGCGCCGGCACCACTTCAATCAAATGCCGTGGACAGACGCCCGCGCATTTGCCACAGCCATAGCATTTGTTTTCGTCCACCTGCGCCACGCCGTCCACAATGGAAATCGCCTGATATTCGCACATCTGCACGCAGCTTCCCAGCCCCAAGCAACCATAGGCGCAGGCTTTGGAGCCGCCCGCCACCTTACTGACCGATTCGCAGTTTGCCAGTCCGTGAAACTCAAATTTCAGCGGGGCATGTTCGCAGTCGCCGGCGCATTTCACGCGCGCCGTTTTTCGTTCAAAAGACGATTCCACGCCCATGATTTCAGATACCTTGGCTGCACATTCCGCGCCGCCTACCGTACAGGAAGCAGGGTCTGCCCCCTTTTCCACCACCGCCGTGGCGAACGCGCTACAGCCTGCAAATCCGCAGCCGCCGCAGTTTGCACAGGGCAGCGTTTCCATGATTTTTTGAATCCGTATGTCGCGTTCTACTTTAAACACCTTGGACGCCAGTCCCAGTCCCAGCCCGAAAAGCACGCCAAGACCGCCCAGCACCAAAACAGCATATAGAATTTCCATTTTGATTCTCCCTCCTTATCAGCCCAGTTTCAGCCCCTGGAATCCGAAGAAAGCCAGAGAAATCAACGCCGCCGCAATTAATGCGCTCGGGAACCCTTGCAGCGCTTCCGGAATGTCGCTGGTTTCCAGCCGCTCCCGCACGCCGGAAAAGAGCACAATTGCCAGCGTGAAACCGATACCCGCCGACAGTCCGAACACGACCGTTTCCACAAAATCATATCCTTTTTGCTGCGTCAGAATCGCCGCGCCCAACACAGCGCAGTTTGTCGTTATCAACGGCAAATAGATACCCAGCGACTCATAGAGCGCAGGAGACAATTTTTCCAGCGCCATTTCCACAAATTGCACCAATGCCGCAATCACCAAAATAAACGCAATGGTCTGCAAATATTCCAAATGCAGCGGTTCGAGCAAAAACTTTTGCACCAGCCATGTCATGGCGGAAGAAATCGTCATGACAAACATAACCGCGCCGCCCATACCGACCGCTGTTTTCGTCTGTTTGGATACGCCCAGAAACGGACAAATTCCCAAAAACTTCACCAACACAAAGTTTTCCACCAAAATGGCAGTCAGGGAAATGACCATGATATTTGTAAAATAACTCATATTTCCTTCCCTGCCTTTCTGGCGCTAATCGCTTTACGTACTACGCCCACAACTGCAATCACAATGCCCAGTGTCAAAAATCCGCCCGGCGGCAAAATCATAATCGTTGCGCCTTGGAACCCTTCCCCAAACAGCGGAATGCCGCAGAAGGAACCGTTTCCCAAAATTTCACGCACAGAAGCCACCAAAATCAGGGAAGCTGTAAATCCCAATCCCATACCGACGCCGTCCATCATGGAATCCAGCACCGTGTTTTTGGAAGCGAATGATTCCGCCCGCGCCAAAATGATACAGTTTACCACAATCAGCGGAATGAACACGCCCAGCGACTTGTTCAGCGCCGGCACATATGCTTCCAGCAGCATTTGCACCAGCGTCACAAATCCGGCGATAATCACAATATATGCCGCGATTCTGATTTTATCAGGTATACATTTTTTCAATAAGGAAATCACTACATTAGAGCCAATCAGCACAAACGTCGCCGCCAGTCCCATACCGATGGCATTGTTGACCGATGTTGTGACCGCCAATGTCGGACACATACCAAGCAGCAATACCAGCGACGGATTTTCGCGAATCAGCCCATTGATTAAAATACTCAGTTTTTTATTCACCTGCCGCACCTCCCGCTTCTTCCAGCAGTGGACGAACTGTTTCCAGCGCAGCGTTCACGCCGTTTGTCACAGCGCGCGATGTGATGGTCGCGCCGCTGATTGCTTCAATATCCCCGCCGTCTTTGTTGACCTGTGCAGGTTCCGTGCGTCCGTTATATTGCTTTTTAAACTTATCCTCATTTGCCAGCGCACCCAGTCCCGGCGTCTCACTGCTTTCCGTAATGCTGACGCCTTGCACGCTGCCGTCTTTCGCGATACCAACCATCATCACAATCGATCCGCCATATCCGCTCGGCTGCACCTGTACACAATATCCGGCGGTTTCGCCCGATGCGTCCTTGCCGACATAGAGCGTTGTCACCATGGCGTCCACGCCCTCCGGCGCCATTTCTTCAAACGCCTGCGCCGCGGGCAGTACCTGCGTTAAGGCGTTTGTAATCTCTTTTGCCTTTGCCGCCGCAATGGTGTCTTTGGTGAAAAAGTTTGCCACTGACAAAAGCAATCCCACCGACAGCGCAATAATGCCCAGCACGATACCCGGTTTTAAAACACTGTTGCCCATACAAAAGTCAACGCCTTTTTTCATGGTACAACCGATTTTTTTGATAATATCTTTCACACTATCTACACTAAAAGAGTTGCTCATGCTGTTTCGGCACCTCCTTTTTTCCGTAAGGACGGTTTTTTCCGCGCATATCCATAGACGCGCGGCATGGTGTGCCGTTCCAAAAGCGGCGCCGCGACGTTCATCATCAAAATGGAATAGGAAACGCCTTCCGGATAGCCGCCAATCAGACGAATCACCGTAGTAATCAGCCCGCAGCCAATGCCGAACAGCAACTGTCCCAGCGGCGTTGACGGCGTTGTCGTATAATCCGTTGCCATGAAAAACGCGCCCAAAAACAGCCCGCCTGAAAACAGATGATAGCCCATGATTTGCATACGCTCTCCAAATCCGCCGCTGCTTCCGAAAATGAAGGTCAGCACAGCAACCGTACCGATAAAGGCAGCCGGAATCCGAATTTTAATCACGCGCCGCGCCATCAGATACAATCCGCCCAGCAGCAGCAACACAGCCGACGTTTCGCCGATACAGCCGCCGACATGCCCCAGCACCAACTGCATCAGTTCCGGCATTTCTTCTAAATTGCCCGCTTTCAGCAGTGCAAGCGGCGTTGCCGTAGTCTGCGCGTCCATGCCAAACAGCGACGCCGACACCCACGTTGTCATGTTGCCTGCAAATGCCGCCAGCAAAAAGGCACGTCCCGCTAAGGCCGGGTTCATGAAATTATGTCCCAATCCGCCAAACACCTGCTTGGCAATAATAATCGCAAACGCCGCGCCTATCGCCACCATCCAAAGCGGCAATGTCGGCGGCAGGTTATATGCCAACAGCAGCCCCGTTACGACTGCGCTCATGTCTCCGATACTGATGGGCTTTTTAAACAGCCATTGCCACAACATTTCGCAAAGCACACATGTTGCAACAGAGACCAGAATCACCATCAGCGCGCGGATACCAAAAAAGAATACGCCGCAAACGCCCGCCGGAAGCAATGCAAAAATCACATCCAGCATAATGCCGCGGACGCTTTCTCCGCTATGTAAATGCGGAGAAGATGTTACTTGTCCGTTCATGGAATCCATTCTCCTCCCTTATGTTCTTGCAACCGCGTGCTGTTTTGCCATCCGGATTCCCTCCAGCAAATACCGGTGGGACGGACAGCTATAGGTGCAGCAGCCGCATTCCAAACAATCTGTTGCATGAAGCTTCACGCTCTGTTCCACATTTTTTCTGCGCCCTGCCACCGACAGCAGCATGGGCATCAAATTCATTGGACAGGCGTCCACACATTTTCCGCAACGCAGACAGGGACCCTCTTCAAAAATCCCTATTTCCTGCTCGGTCAACAGCAGCAGTCCGGAAGAAGTCTTAATCACAGACGCGCCGAGGTCATATTGGCAATGCCCCATCATCGGGCCGCCTGCCACAATTTTCAGCGGTTCCTCCGCCACGCCGCCCGCCGCTTCCACCAGCGCTTCAAACGGCGTTCCAATCCGCGCTTCCAGCACTTTCGGCTCTTTCACGCCGCCGCCTGCAACCGTGATACGCCGCACCACCGGCGGCATTCCGTCACGAATCGCGCGGCAAATGCTGATACAAGTATCCACGTTGTTGACGACAACGCCCACGTCAATCGGCAGTTTCCCGCTCGGCACTTCTTTGCCTAAAACGGTTTTGATAATATGTTTTTCGCTGCCCTGCGGATATTTTGTCTCCAACAGCGCCACTTCAATTTCCGCAATGTCCTTTGTTTTGTCGCACAGCAGTTGTTCTGCGTCTCGCTTGTTGTCCTCCACTGCGATAATACCCTTTTCCGCCCCCACCGCTTTCATCACGGCGCGCAGCCCATCAATCAGTTCATCACTGTAATTCAGCATGGAATGATGGTCGCTGGAAAGATATGGTTCGCATTCCGCGCCGTTGACAATGACTGTGTCGCAGTTTTTCCCTTTTGGAATGTCCAGTTTGATATGAACCGGAAACCCTGCGCCGCCCATGCCGACCAGTCCCGCTTCACGGATACACTGGCGAATTTCCTCCACGCTCATGTCCTCAAAGTTGTCCTTCGCAGTGATTCGTTCTGCCGGCGTGTCCTGAAAATCGTTTTGAATAACCACGCTCATCACCCGCGTGCCGTTCTGGTGCGGACGCGGCTCCACTGCTACTACCTGCCCCGAAACGCTTGCATGTACCGGCGCAGACAAAAACGCATCGCTTTCGCCGATTTTCTGCCCCATTTTCACCATATCCCCTTTGGCAACCAACGGTTGACATGCCACACGGATATGCTGCAGCATCGGTATGACCACCTCATTCGGCGGCGTCATCACCTCAAGCGGCTTTGCGGCGGTTTCCTGTTTGTGATAGTCAGGATGAATACCGCCTTTGAAGGAATATAATCCCATAACACTGCCCCTTTCTTATTTTTTAAGGGTAAAACCTAATATACATTCATCATTATAACGCTTTTTTCGCCAAATTACAACCTTGTCTGCCGAATTTTCTAATTTCTGTTTTAAAAAAATCGTTTTCATGAAACTTTTTCTTGCAAATTACCGTATTATATAGTATAGTATTAATATCATTTAGGCTGTTTCCTAGCAAAAGGAAGTGAAATAAGATGAAAATTGAACGTATCTCTGATTATAAATTGAAAATTACCCTGCGTCCTGAGGATATGCTCCGCTGGAACATTTCCTGTGAGGCGCTTTCCAATCCCGACCCGGATGCCAATGAAATGTTTTGGGATATTTTACATCAGGCAGAAGAGGAAACCGGTATCGTGTTTGAAAACTGTAAACTCACGGTAGAGGCCTTACAAAAAGACGATTCCACCTTTATTATGTATATCACAAAAACACAGTTTCAACAGGAACACACCGCGCGCAGCGGACGGCGTTATAAGGTAAAATCCAAACCGGCAGCGCCGCGCCAAAGCGTTTATGCCTATCAGTTTGAAACATTTGATGATGTATGTGCCTTTTGCACGGAATTTCCTGTTTTGCACGGCATTGCGGACGGTTATACAGATTTATTCAAATATCGGGACAAATATTACCTCGTTTTTCATGGTATGGGTGGCAGCAGGCTCTATCAAAACGAATTGGATAACTATATTTGCGAGTTTGCACAACCGGTTGATGAAAGCGTTTTGTTTTATGATATCTTACAGGAACACGGCACTTGTATTATTAGGAACAACGCCGTTTTGTTGTTATATCAAAATTTTTAAATATAGCTATATATTGCAAAACACCGGACGAAACAGATTCCGTCCGGTGTTTATTTTATAGTCAAATTTTATTTCTGACGTGCCAAATAGCGGTCATATGCCTGCTGTTTGATTTGAATTGCACGTTCCATTTTCAGGTTTTTCAGCGTTTCATAGTAACTGTCCAGCGTATCCAAAGATTCCTGCCCTGAAACGTATTTCGCCAGTTTTTCTTCGCGGAACGTGTTGATATCGCCCATAATTTCAGAAAATTCTTTATTTTCTTCTTCTGTCATTGCTATCAGCGGCATAATATGTTTATTTGCATCTGTCTTTTTCCAGACAGTAACGCCGTCTTTTTGTTCCTGCAGCGGATACATCTGGAACAGATAATCCGCATCTTGTTCAAACGGGCCGTTGTAGCAGGCGCGAATGTATTTGCTCATTGCCTGACTGACAGATAATCCGCCGTTTTTCTCTTTATCCAAAATGACGTCGGTGTAGGTTGGTACGCTGTCTTTCATTTCATAGGAAACGCCTTCCCGTCCGAAATTATACATCATATGCCCTTTTTCGCTGTATCCATAATCCAAAAAGCGCGCCGCAATTTCAATTTCGCTGCAAGATGTTGTAATGGCGGCGCCCAGACCATTTGCTTCGCCCTGCATATGACCTGTATACGGCGTTTCGCCCTTCTTTTGCGCCACATAGGGCGCCGGCTCCAGCTTTGCATTCGGAACGGTGTTTTTCAATCCTGGAATCCAAGTACCGAACCCACCGCCGTTATAGCCGGCAACCGCTCCTGCGTCTCCGGAAATCACCAATGCCGAAATACGTTTGCTGTCTTCATCTGCAAATCCGCTGTCAATAAGTCCGTTTTTGTACCAGCGTGCCATCGTTGTTACATAATCGCGGAACGCCGGTTCATATTGTCCGAATTTCACGGTATCCCCATCCAAATACCAACCGCTTTGAATGCCGTATGCGCCCATGAATCCGCTCACCAAATCCATCATACCGTTTTTAAAATGCATGACAATCGGCGTTTTCACGCCCATCTCTTTAAATTTTGTCAGCACCGTTTCCCATTCGTCAATGGTTTCCGGTATTTGAAGTCCCGCTTTGTCCAATAAATCCTTCCGAATCATATATCCCATAAACGTACGCAGTTTCGAGTCTACCATGGTAAACGGATACTCATAATAGCTTCCGCCGTCCGTCTGCAGTTGTCCCGCTACCTTGGGATTCTCTTCATAATATTTTTTCAGGTTCGGCGACACTTTATCCATAATCTCATTCAACGGATAAATAATCTTATCTTTTATCGCTTTGTCCGGTCCTCCGGTATAGTTAAACCAATTTGTCTCCACAATATCGTTCATATCTCTGGACGCTACCATTAAATTGAATTTTTCTGTTTCCTGCCCTGCTGCCGGATGCACGAATTTCACTTTGATTCCTGTCTCTTCCTGCAAATATTTTGCCATCTCTGTTTCATTCATGCTTCCTGCATATGCAGCAACATTTCCGTTAAGAGGAACCCAATAACTCAGTTCCACATCGGTCTGAATCGGATAGGTATCCGAAGTTTTTACTTCCGGAATCAGTTCTGCCGTTCCCGACTCCGACTTTTTTGTAGTTCCGTTACAGCCGCTCAGCAAGCTAACTGCCAAGCCCAGACATAACATCGCCGCTAAAACTTGTTTTTTCATAACATTACCTCCATGATTATATTATTTTAGCATTCCGCTTTTACTAAACTGTTCTGTTTTTTGTATATCTTCACCGAAACCCCCATTGATTCATTGTCGTCTTTTTTCATTGTATATCCATATTGATAAAAAGTAAATATACAATCTTATTTTCAAATAACACAATATTAATATTATTAAAAAATGGCATAGCCTGCACAGAAATATGCGTTCCGGTTACTTCTATTATAGCGGCGCATCTTCTTCTCCGTCAAGAAACAAAATCCCCACTTTGTTATCATTTTCTAAAGTATTATTGTTTTAAAAACCACATTTTGCCGCAGAATCACAAATTATTCTTTGCCGCTTTCCTGTTTTCTACCGCTTGTCACGGCAAATCATTCACATCTAGCATAAGCAATATATAAAAATCCCCGCCGGATACCATTTTCTCCGGCGGGGCGCTGTTTTATTGATAAAGCCGCTTCACACAGTTGTTGACATGATAATAGATTTCCTCCAAATCCACCTTGAAAAATTCGCCTTTCCGATACAATAGTTCGCCGCCGGAAAATACATACTGTACATCTCCGCCCTGCGCACTGTATACCAAATTGCTAACAGGATTCAGCATTGGCTGAAAATGCGGACGGCTGGTGTCTACCGCAATAATATCCGCCCGTTTGCCCTGCAAAAGCTGTCCGCTGTCAAAGCCCAACAAATCGGAGCGGCACGCCATTTTCAGCGCGTCATAAGCGCCAATACGAATCGGATCCTGCGCCGCGCCGTTATGCACCACCGCCGCCAAATGCATTTCTTCAAACATATTTAAATTGTTGTTGCTGGACGCGCCGTCCGTGCCGAGCATGACCGGAATCCCTTTCTCCAGCATCTGCGCCAGCGGTGCAATGCCGCTGCCCAGTTTTAAATTACTGTCCGGATTATGCACAATCACTACGCCGCGCTTTTTCAAAATCTCCAAATCTTCCTCATTCAAAAACACACCGTGCGCCGCAATGGTGGGATTTTGAAAAAATCCCAGACTGTCCAGATACTGCGTCGGCGTTTTTCCGTGCTGCCGCAGACAATCCTCGTTTTCCGTCAAGGTTTCCGACAAATGAATGTGCATAAGCGCGCCGTGTTCTTTTGCCAAATCGCTCATGTAACACAAGGCTTTTTCCGTATTGGTATAAATTGCATGAACGGACAGCGCCGCCTTAACATTGCTGTTTTTTCTGCCGCAAATCTCCAGCAAGCGCAGCGCTTCCGCAACGCGTTCACTGTTTTCAATGGGTTCTTTATCGGAAGGATGCACCACACTGCGCGCCACAACGCCGCATAGACCGCTTTCCTCCGCCGCACGCATGACCTCCTCCATCATCCAATACATATCATTGAAAAAAACCGTCCCGCCTGCCACCAATTCCGCCATGGCAAGCTTGCTGCCCCAATAAATATCCTCTTTCGTCAGTCTGTCCTCCACAGGGAAAATGTAGTTTGTCAACCAATCCTGCAAATTGTGTCCGTCCGCATAGCTGCGCATGAGCGTCATGGGTAAATGCGTATGCCCGTTTGCCATCGCCGGCATGACAATAGCGCCTTTCATATCAATGGTTTCCTCCGCCTGTATGTCCTCCCTGTGCGCGCCCACATAGGTAATGATACCGTTCTCCATACAAAGTCCGCCGTCTGTAATGGGTTCCGTCCCGTCCATTTTTAATATTGTTGCATGTTTTAAATATCGTTTCATGTCTCCGCCTTTCCGCGTATGCTGGGAGTTCTCTCCCGTTCGCTGCTTCAGATTATCTAATTCCTATTATACCTGCAATTTCTCCCATTTGCAAGCAGCTCTTCTTTTTTTGTTTCTCTGTTTCATTTTTTAACACTTGCTTTTTTGTCATAATCATGGTACAATGCTAAAGTCGAAAAAAACAGGAAAGAGGCTAATAAATATGGCACAAATCACAGAAAAGAAAAAAATCACAGACAGCCGCATTGCCGCGTTGCTGTTTTGGCTCTGCTGGCTTGCTTATTTTTGTACCTATATCGGACGGCTGAACTATAACGCTTCCATTGCGGAAATTCTGCAAGCGGAAAACATCACAAAAGCACAAGCGGGACTGATTAGCACCTGTTCCTTTTTTACATATGGTATCGGACAGCTTTGCAACGGCATGATTAGCGACCGCGTCTCCTCTAAATGGATGATGTTCATTGGTCTGATGGTGTCCGCCACCGTCAACATTTTCATGGGAATGGCGCATTCCGTCACATTCATGACGGTTCTTTGGGGTATCAACGGTTTTGCACAGTCCATGACGTGGTCCCCCATTATTAAATTATTCTCCGACTATCTTCCGGCGCGCGACCGCGTGAAAGCAAGCGTGAATATTTCCACCTCCGGCGCGCTCGGCACCTTGGTTTCCTATCTGCTTGCAGCGGCATGTATTGCTATTATCAACTGGCGTGCGACGTTTTTTTCCGCCGCCCTGTTTATGTATATTGTTGCGGCAGTTTGGTTCATTGGTCTCACCAAGGTGGAACGGTTTAGTGAGCGCCACGGCGTGGTGGAGGAAGAAGCGCCGATGGATCCCGATTTTATTCCCAAGGACAATGTTTCCTTCCGGCGTTTGATGATGGCATCCGGTATGCTGTTTATCGGAATCGCCGTTATTATGCATGGCATTTTGAAAGACGGCGTCACAACATGGGTACCCACCTATATTTCCGAGATTTTCCAGATGGGTTCCTCCGCCTCTATTTTGGCGACAACACTGCTCCCCATCATCAATCTTTCCGGCGTATATGCCGCCTCTTGGCTGAACCGGAAATATTTTAAAAATGAAATGCTGACCTCCGGTTTCTTTTTTGTGCTGGCAGTGGCAGCCTTGCTGTGTCTGATATGGTTCGGTGAAGCCAATGTCATTTTGGCAGTTTTGCTGCTGGCAATTACCACTTCTTCCATGATTGGCATTAACACCATGACCATCAGCGTCATTCCGTTGTATTTTGCCAAATCGGGTAAATCCGCCAGCGCGACCGGCGTTTTAAATTCCTTCACCTACATCGGCAGCGCCGTTTCCAGCTATGGCATTGGCGCCATTTCCGGCGCAATGGGCTGGAATTTCACCATTGGCGTCTGGATTGGCATTGCCGCAGTTGGGCTTGTCTTTTGTATCGCTACCAGCCGCT
>CAMNSU010000095.1 GCA_946555455.1 uncultured Clostridia bacterium
TTTTACATGTTTCATTTGTATTATTGGATTTCGTCAAAAAAATCACCTACTTTTTTACATAAACTACATAATTATATTCTACCAGTGTTTTCAATCACTATAAACTATGCATCCAGAGAATATTAGTCTATGTATTAGTAGAGTACAAGTTCATTATTTCCACTATATCGATTTTTAAGCAAACAAAATTCAGATAAAAATTTTAGAAATCATAATTTTTTATTGTTTTTAAGTTTTCCAATAACATCTTTTTTTGATTATTAGTTATATTTTGTGTAAGTAAATTTAATTGATTAAGAAAATCGTTCTCTGCATTATCCGCATTTCCAATTAAGTCATATAGTGTTATATCCAATGCCATAGCAATCTGAACATAGACATGTAAGCGCCCTTTATAATGATTATTTTCAAGACGGGAAATATATTTGTCAGATAAATGACTTTTTTCAGCTAATTGTGCTTGAGTAAGTTTAGCTTTCTTACGATATTTTCTAATATTTGCATTAACAATGGAATAATCAATGATATTTTCGTAATATTCATCTGTAATTATTGTTTCTTTCACAAAATCACCTACTTTACACGCTGACTATTTATTTCTTATTCTACCAAAGTCGTTATCACATATAAACTAAGCATACTTAGAATTTTTGTCTATGTATTGACAGATAAAAACTCTAAGTATATAATAACACTGTGATATAAATGTTAAAAATTGAAATATCATAAGAAACAAAATAGTATCAAAAAGAGAGGGGACGACAAAATGACACAGAAGAAAAAAGATATTTTATGCCTCGTTTTACCCATTATTTGCGCTGTCGTTGCGCTTAGCAGTGCGATAGGCGTTGGTATATCGGTGGCACGAATGGGGGATATCAAAGAAATCGTGGAAACGCGGCTATCGGAACCGGCGCAGCAAGCGACACCTGTAGAAACAGAGCAAGCGATACCCACGCCAACATATGCGCCTTCGCCGGAACCGGCAATGGAAAACAGCGCTCCTACAAAATCGGCAGCAGAACAACCCAAACAAAAAGCTGCAGTGGAGCCTGCTGTTAAACAGGAGCCCTCTAAACCGACAGAACAACCTAAACCGGAAGTGAAACAAGAAATAACAGTCTATGTAACAAAATACGGAGAGTGCTACCACAGTGATAGGAATTGTTATTACATCAGAAAGAGCGAAGCGACTGCACTATTTCTCTCGGAAGCGAAAAAACTATACCGCCCCTGCTCACACTGTGCAGGATAACAGGCTTAGGCAAACAAAAGCCGAATCTCATGCGGTTCCTGGGACAAGTTTTTCCGTATGCTGTGCTAAAAATCCCCTCATACGCCGGTATTCCTGCGTATTTTTTCCTTGTCAAGCCCTTTTGCCGCGCATTGTCATTACAATAGATGTGTTACAACAGTCAAAGGGAAAAAATGAAATTTTTCTTGACAGACGCTGCTTTCTGTGGTATAATTGGTTTATTCATGTAAAAGTAAACTGAGATGACCTGCCCATTTTGCAAAATTGGCAGCGTCTGCCGGTTTTCATACCACAAGTAGATGGGGGAACAGCTTCCCTATCGCAAGACAAGTGAGGTGAAACAGTTATGAAAGAAGGAATCCATCCGAACTACGGTCCGGCGACAATCAAATGCGCATGTGGCAATGTCATTGAAACCGGTTCTACAAAACAGGATATCAATGTTGAAATTTGTTCCAAATGTCACCCGTTCTTTACCGGAAAACAAAAACTGGTTGACACAGGCGGACGTGTTGAAAAATTCAGACAGCGGTTTAATCGCAGTCAGGAAAAACAGGCGAACAAATAAAAATAAAAATCCCGCGGCATACAGCCGGCGGGATTTTTTGTTTTATCTTAAGCAAAAAAGCGCCGAACCTCGTGCGGTCTTCGAGACATATTTCTCCCGCCGCTTAGACATCAAAGCCCTCTGCCGGAAACCTGTTCTGCCTGCGTACATCAAAAATGTTCTGTCTATTCGCTCCTACACAGCCGCCGATTGGAAAACAGTATCTGCTTTTCCCAAACCTGCGGTTTTTCTTGACTTAAAACGAATTATCTGGTACACTAAAAGAAGGAACTATTTCCTCACGTGGAAAATGAGAGAAAAACAATTTCGATACAATACAGATAGGCAAACAAATGCCTGCTATTTGGCAAAACAAATCACGAAGAAAACAAAAAGGGGGATTTTGAATGAATACTTGTTCCCATTGCGGCGCGCCTGTTTCGATATCCAGCGCGGCATTTTGCGCCCGCTGCGGAAAACCGTTAGAGCGCGCACAAGCGCCTAAAAAAACGCCGTTCGTCCCCTATTCCTGTCCTTCCTGCGGCGCGCCTGTTGAACTGGGCGATTCCCATTGTCCCTATTGCAAAATGCCTTTGTACAACGACACAGACGCACCTATGACCGGCACCTGCGCCATGTGCGGCAAGCCCGCGCCCGCGGGATCATCCTATTGTCTGGACTGCCGCGAGATTTTGCACGACATGAAACATGATGATGAGGAAGACGGCAATGCGCAAACACACCCATGCGCCGGCTGCGGTAAAATCGTTTGGGTGGGCGTGGAATATTGCCCCGACTGCAAAGAAAAACAGCGGCGCGCCGAAGCGGAGGCAAAAAAAGCGCGGCGCGTATGCTGGCACTGCGGTAGCGAAACACAGACGCGCAACCGGTATTGCGCTTCCTGCCGCCAAGCCCGCCGTTTTTTTCCGAACCACGCGTTTTCCGGCTTGTTTTCCTCCCGCAAATTTTGGAATGTCACCGTTTCCGTTACCGTCTGGCTCTTGACGGTTTGTCTGATTGCTCATTTTTTTGTGAAGGAGTACCGCAATGCGCCGATTCTCAAGGCACAAAATACGCAATATCAGCAAATGACGGCGGCGATTGGCAACCTTACATTTGAATATCCCAAAAAGTTTGAAGCCACCTTCACGAACCGCTCCTACTTGGACGGACAGACTGCCGTACCCAGCATTGCCTACACGTTTGACGCGATTTACGCCACCATGAACGTCATTGTAACCGGCGTACAGCCGTCACAAGCGGACATTTCAACGCTTTATGCAAACGCAAGGCAAGCCTGCTCTTCCACGCCCAAAACCTCTGAAATCGGCGCAGACTGGTATGAACTCTATTGGATTTCTCCCTCCGGCGAAATCTATTCCTATGAATATGGAAAGCTGATAGACGGCTGGTATTACCAACTGCAATTTGAATATGATAAATATTTCCAGTCCTCTTTTAGCGGCTACTGGGCGCAGTTCAAAGACCGCTTCCACCCCTATCCGGACGGGCAGGTTCCAAAAAACGTTGTTTCACCGGTCATAGTCCCTGAATTTGAACCGGAACATGTGACCGCGCCCAGTTATAACAAAAATTATATCAGCTTCTCTTATCCGAGACATTTTTATTTTATTGTCAACCAGCCTGACGAACGCACAACGTTCAATCCTTATTATTATACTGCGCTGGCGGGAACTTCCGACGGCAGCGCACAGCTTCGCATAGTGGTGCGCGACCGCACCTATTCCGGCGCGCAAGCTGCGCTGGAAACCGCGCCGCACACAGCAGAATTTGCGGGCGCCGCCTGCACGGTTACGGTCAAAGACATGGCTGCCGACCGCTATTATTTGTGCTGTGACGCGGACGGACAGGATTTGTCTCTGTTTGAAAAATGCATTATCACAGACAAATATGAATACATATTGGAATTTATCTATCCCACCAGTCAAAAATATGCATATCAAGACTACATTGACCAAATGCACGAAACGTTTTCCATATTCGGCACATAAATACGGCGGCGGAAAATATGACTGTGCATATAAACGGAGCCGCAAGGTGAAAATGGATAGGAACATTTTTGCGGCAGCACAGACAGGAGGAGTGTATATGAATACTTGCCCGCATTGCGGCAAAGAGACGCTGCCCGGCGCAGTTTTTTGTATCTATTGCGGAAAAAAGATTCCCGCTGCGTCCGCGAAACAGCAAAACGCCGCACCCTATACCTGTCCCCGCTGCGGCGCACCGGTCAGTTTCGGACAGATGCATTGCCCCTATTGCAAAGCGGTTTTGCTCACCAAACCGCCCAATCCGGACGGGTCTTATTCGCCGGACACCTGTATATTATGCGGAAACACAGCGCCGCCCGGAGAAGCCTATTGTCTGGAATGTCAATCGGTTATGCAATCCATGGGGCGGGACACGGCGCCGGAGGACGCGCCGGCGCATAAATGCATACGCTGCGGGAAAATGATATGGACGTATGCCGCCTATTGTCCCGAATGCACGCGCGTACGGAATGTGCTTGGCAACACGGAAGAAATACGTATTCCCTATATACATTTTTGTCCGCACTGTGGCGGAAAAGTCACACCGGCTACGGTCTATTGTCCCGCCTGCGGAAAAGACGTCGGCGTGTTTCCCGAAGCGGAACCGCCTTTTATGGAACAAAACGCCTTCGACAGCGACGAAGAAGCATTGGCTTGGATGACAAAAGTGGGCATTGTGTATTTCATTGTTATTTTCTTGTTTATATTACTCGTTGCTTCTTGTGAGGTTCTTTTTGCGCACTTTTTGGCATAAAAGAAAGATACATGCGGTGCGCAGCTTGGGGGAAAAAGAAGAATCCGCCAAAACAGTTCTTACCAAAAAAGACGAACACGATAGACCTGCTATCGTGTTCGTCTTTTTTTGCGCTATATCTCCGTTTTCCAAAAACCATGCAGATTGCAATAGGCATATGCCGCTTTGGGTGTTTCTTCCGGCGCAAGCGTGAACACCGCGGCAGGTTCCCCGTCCGCTTTCAGCCGCCGCAAATGACCGCCGCAGCACGTCTGCAAATAAATCCAGTCAATGCTGTGTTCCGCTGTCATAGGGTGAAACACGCTGCCCACCTTCACGCTCACACGGCTGCCGTCCACTTCCACCACGGGCAAATGCTTTTCCGCCGCACCCTCGTTTGTTCCCGCCTTGAGTTCCTCCAACTCTGCCGTACCGCCGCAAACAGACAGCAATACGCCGTTGTCCGTTTTATAAAATATCTGTTCCATGGGATTTCCTCCTTCTTTTTCTGTACACGACATTCCTTTGTTTAAAACGAGAACGTAGCCGGCTTGTCCCGCCGCGTTCCCTGCTGCCGCTTAACGCACAAGTTTCTATTGCAAAGGATACCCATTTTTTGCATTTTTATTCCAAAGATATCGCTATTATTCCTTGCCGTCTTGCTGTCCGTCCGCCGCCCCTTCCGGGTCAGCCGCGCTTTGCAGCAATCCAAACCCTTTCAGAAAAAATTTCGGTACGCGCAGTCCCATACGCCCCAGCCCGCGCAGACAGGACAGTCCTTCCGTGCCAATCAGATAGCACATAATCGTGTAGCCAAACATACCGCTGGTTTCTATCTGAATGCCGGTATGCGCACCAATATAGCCGATAGCATAGTCCAGCAAAAAACCAATCAGCACCAGCAGCAAGTAACATGCTTTTTTCACCGCGCCCGAAATCCCTTTGCGCACGGTAAACGCCCCCTGCAGCAGTGCGCTCGTCACGCCAATGATATAGTCCGCCAACATAAACATTGCCAGCACCACCAACAGTTCATTCAGCGCGCCGCGCAGATAGGCAAACACCCCCAACACCACTGCAAACAGCGATTTTGCCGCTCCGGTTTCCATCATCATTCCCCCCTTTTTCTAGGCATGAGAAGCATAACAAATACCATATTTCTGTTTCTTTCCTATGCTCTCTTATCTTTTAATTTCTGCCGTTCCTGCTGCCGGCGGTTGTTCCAGTCAACGGTAAAATTATAATCCTCCGCGGCTTTGTTAAGGTCATAAATTTCCTGATAACGCACCTGTGCAAACCGATTTTTCAGCCGTTGCAGCCGCCGCTGCTTGTCCTGTTCAAAAGCAGCAATTTTCTGTTGCCGCAGTTGTTTTTGAATCTCCGCTTCATTCTCTGCTTGTCCCTCCTGAACCGTTTTGACCTGTGTGTTATTCCAGGAGTTATCATACCCGCGCGTACTCTCCGAATCGTTGCCGCGTATCACGTCCACCTGTAACTCCGCCGCTTCCTGCCGTTTCCGTTTGCCGCGCAGATATTCCGGGTCTGTGCTTGCGTCATAACTGATTCTGCTGTTTTCCAGCTGCTCCGCCCGCCGTTCAAACGATTCTGATGTACGCCCGATTTTGTTCATCAGCTCCAGCAACCTGTCAAATTTTCTGTCCGCATTCAATGCCATAACTGTTCCTCCTTTTGTCATTTGTTCCGCCCGAAGGCGGGCAGCCGCCTATTACAGACGGTCTGCCAATTTCGCGCAAAGCGCCAATACCTGTCCTTTGCTTGCCGGACTGTCAAAATCCTCCCATTCGTCCGGATTTGTAATCAGTCCTTTTGCCTGCAATGCGTCCAAATATGGTTTCGCCCAGTGCTGCGCAATCACAGGCGGCTCCACCGGTTCGCTGATACCGGCATAGGCTTTAATCCCTTCCACAATCGCCGTGGACGCCTCGTCTTGGTAGTCAAAGGTTTTCATGATTTGTTCCTCCTGCGGATTGCTGATGAATCCCAGTTCCACCAGCGCAGCCGGACATTTGGTCAGCCGCAGCACCGCAAAATTTTCCTCTTTCACGCCACGGTCGCGGAATCCTGTGCGTTCCACCAGCCGCCGCAAAATATCCTCCGCCAGCCGGCGGTCTTTTTTCTCGCCCGGATAAATCCATACTTCCGTCCCGCGCGCGCTTTCATCGGCGCTGTTGCAATGAATGGAAATGAAAATATCCGCGCCGGCGTTATTGGAGAGGTTGGCACGCTCCGCGAGTTCCACAAAATAGTCCTCGTCCCTAGTGAGCACCACTTCAATTGCGGAATTTCGCAATTTTTCCGCCACGCGCCGCGCTACGTCCAGCGCAATCCATTTTTCCGCCACGGCCCGGCCCGCCGCGCCGCTGTCTTTGCCGCCATGTCCCGCGTCAATACATACTTTCATAGGTTAGTTCCTCCTTTATGGGGCAAATTCCCCCGCTTCATTATATGTATGAATCTCAAAGAAGTTGTACGCTGCCGTACAGCACGCCGTCTTGATACACCTGCAGCGTTTTGACGCCGCTTACTTCTGCAAGTTCCAGTTCTATGTTTCCGCTGCGGCTGGCAGCATAGGGCTGGGACAGTTTCAAATTGTTTTCCGTGATGTTTGCCAGCCCCTCTTCCATCTCCTGCCGCAGCAGCGTGAGTTGGTGTGTCACATCGCCGCGCACCTGGGTATCTATCGACTGCATAGGCTCACACTCCCTCCTTTATATTGGTTCAACATCATGCCGCACAGCGTCACGCGCCCGCTGCCCGCCACTTTCACGCGGAACTCAGCGCACATGCGCGGGCGAACCGGAATCGCCACAAACCGTTTGCCCTGCTGCCATTCTACGTCCTGAACCTTTTCATAGACGCCGCCATCGTGGGACACCCAAACCGTGAAAGACGCGTCCTCACACGCCAGTTTCAGTTCCACACTGCTGAGCAGTCCTTCCGTGAAATCGCGGTTCATAGCAGTGGTTTCAAAATACCACGGCTGCTCTTTGGTTTCCTGTGACGGCAGCGCGGGGCTGTCGCCCTCCGGCAACTGCCACAGTGACCCATTCAGGTTGACAAACACACTTCCGGCACAGGTGCATAGTCCTGTCGGCGTTTCGCTGCTGACACAGTACCATGCGCCGCGGTAGTAGTCGTAGCAATACAGCCGCCCTGCCAGTGTGATATAATATTTGCTGCCCGCTCCGCATGACATGGCGTTTGCCGCCGGCAGTAAATCGCCCAGCGGGTATTGAATATTCACAAACCGGCTGCCGCCATAGGCGTGCAATCCTTCTTCTGTTTGCAGCACCAGCACGCCCGCTACCTCCGCCACTGTGAATGGGTTCACGCAGCCGAAACTGCGGCTGACGTCCTTGACCGTGTAGGGCGCGTTAATGCCGTAGACTTCATAGGTGGAGGTTTTCTTAAACGCCACCACTCGTCCGCTCAGCGAAGTGAGCGCCGTGAAATCTTCTCCCGATTCCGTATCCGCCCACCAACTGTCCAGCGGCGTGAGTTTGTAGTGGTTGAAATTATGAATATCTCCTTGTTTGGAGGCATAAATACGGTTGCCGCTCACCCCAAACATACGGTTATAGGCATGTGTCACATCCGTGAAATTCACCATGCCCGGGCGCAGCACCTCTGCCAGCGCTTTCCCGCTGCCACTGCCCGTCTTTCCCTCCGGCACCAGTTTTCGCATTGCCGTTTTATCCGGCTCCACCTTTGTCGTGCCGGTGAGAAATTCCTTGCCGTCCAGCATGACCTTGATGGCTTCTCCGTCCGGAAATAAACCGTCCAGCCCGGGCAGACCCGGATAGTATAGTATCAAGTCACTGTAATATTGATAGTCCTGCATGAGAAAAAAATGCCCTTTCCAGAAATAGGTATTGATTCCGTCGGTAATCAGCATTTGCGGAACAGCAATCACAAAATTGCCGTAGCGCACCAACTTTGCGCCGTGATAATCTCCTGTCCAACTGCTGGTCAAATATCCGCTGCTTGTGACAGAAATCTCCACCGGCAGCCCCAGTTCTTGACACCGCGTCTCTACTGTTGCCTTTTTGCTGGACGGTACGCCTATGCTGGAACCTGACCCAAACTGTTTCAGCGGCAGCAGCGTTCCGTTTTTATAGAATCCGCCTTCGCCCAGCGAATAGAAATCCATGGAACTGCCGTTTTCCACCGCCAACATCTGTCCTGTACCCGCCGAGGCGGCAACCTTTTTCAGCGGTCCGCAGCTTGACAGCGTACCGCGCCCGCTGCCGCACATGCCCTGCATGTCGGAAAACTCGTTCACTTCCGTCTCTTCGCCGCGCTGCAGTCCGCCGAACGCCGTGATGGGCCGGCGCTGCAAAGTGCTGTAGTTCGTGAGTCCTCTGAGCACAATATCCCCTCCTTTCTTTTACCACACATTGCGAATCACCGCCGTGCGGTCTAATGCCGCCGTACGGCGCTGCCATTTTTGCAGTTCCTCCAGCGTATCCTGAAACAAAATGCTGTTGTGGTTATAGCTTTCAAAATCCTTGTTATAGTAGTCCATTTGCGCCGTGACATAGTAAATATAAATGCTGTCATACGGCGCGGGCGCGCACAGTGGCGCGTTCAGCCGCAGCGTCACGGTACCTTCCGTTGTTCCTGTCTCTATTTGTTCTTCGCCCATGTTTAAAAACAGACGGTTTGCGCTGCTGCCCAGCACGGTAAATTCCCCTTCCAGCAGAGGGCAGTCAAAAATAAGATCCTGTCCGCTGTAGAACGGATTTTCACTTAACGTCACCGCACCATCTTCCACCACGATTTCCCCTTCATATTCTAACGGCGCCTGCGGCACGTGCCGCTGCAAAAACACAATGCCCACCCGCGCATTTTTGTCCGGCGTGTTCACATGAATGTTGCCGCTGCGCACATCATATTTCGGAATGGTGACGCCGTCTACATAGACTTTCACCACGTCCTCACTGCGCACCCCTTTGGGCAGAGGGACAATGTCGCCTTTTGCACTCGTCTCCGCATAGGCATATTGTTTCACTGCTTCCAGCCGCAGCAGCGATTCGCAGTCGTTGAGCCAATGCATTTTTTCTTCTTTTGTAAAACTGTTCGGTACCAAGCTGTCAATGCGCGCCAGCGCTTCCTCAAATGTCATAACCGAGTTCCCCTTTCTTCCGTTTTGCATAAAATCCTGCGGCAGGGCGGCGCTTTTTTCACCGCCCTGCTGCCGGAAAAAACTATGCCGTCCTCTGGTCTGTTACTTGTCCTGTGGCAATGTTGCCCTCCTGTACGCTGCCTGCTCCGGATATCTCGCCGATAGACGTGTAGTTAGTGATGTTGCCTGTCACGACGCTATTGTTACCGTTTACCTCTAATGGTACCTTTGTATACGATGTTCCGGACATAGTGGGGCGAAAATAGATTCTGTTTCCGATAATTATAGAATGCGAGTTTGCGTAAATACCAAATATCCAATCTGAACCATACTCTTCATCCAATGCTAAATTGAATATGGTATTATTCACGATATTTGCCTGATTTGATACAGAAATAACCGCGTCACCAAACGTTTCAATATTTCCCCAAATGTTTCCTGACACATTGACGTAACCCCCACTGACTTCTACTTGTGGCGCCGTAACATAATAAAAAGCGTTATTCATAAAATATCTTCCGCCGGTGGTTATAATCCGACCTCCGGTGGTTATATTTTCAAACGTATTTTGTAAAATAGAACCGCTGGAATAAATGAGGGGGCCACAATGTTTGCCGTCTATATTTTTAAAGTGATTGTCTTTGATTACGCTATCCGTTAAATAAATATATCCAAATGCCGCCAAATTCATTGTGTCCAGCTTAACTGTGATATCCGACACCTTATTATTGATGAACCTCGTTCCTGTCGCCCTTATATTGGGGCCGTCGTCTGAATAAGTCAAACACGAAGCCAGCCGGTGATGGCACAAATAGGTTCCCTGCGCACTGATAGTACAACTTTCAATACCACTGTTATTCCCCAGCTTGAAAATAGTCACAAAACCATTATAATCGGTTTCCGTTTCCGTAAAGTGCGCAGTGAAGTCCAATATGATACGGCAATAGCGTCCGTCCAGCGTCATGTTGTCACCTAAGGTAATTAAATCCATAGGCTGGTAAACGCCCGCCGGTACGCCGCGCGCAATTACCTTCAGCACACATTTGCCCACCGGATAAATCACGGTCGGGATGCTGGTGTCCTCCACC
>CAMNSU010000096.1 GCA_946555455.1 uncultured Clostridia bacterium
TGCCGAACCACAGCTTGTATTCTTCATCCATATCTGCCACTTTATTGCCATCAGGTTGTTGTCCAAACGGAAGTTTGAATTTTGCGTTGATGTGAAGCGATTTATCGTCCGCCACTCTGCCTTTTGCTCCCTGCTCCAATTCATAAGCCGATTCCATATTTTGACCATTGTCCCCATCCAGATATGAGAAAAATGGTTTTCTGTCAAATCGCTCCGGTGTGGGCGTTTCACCGTCCCACCAATTACGATTATTGAAATTCTCGGCATATATTACCCTTGTCCCATCCGAAAGACGCGGATAGGTAAATGCAGATACGTTATTGTCCGGCAACAATTCACGAATCGTATAATCATAAACTGCGTTCGCCGCCACACCCGTATCCGTATAGCTCTGCGCGCTTCCTTCCGGTTGTGCAATTTTCTCTCCGCCTCTGAAAATTTCAATTCCCCTGCAATTCGCTGAAGCGCCCTCCCAATTGAGCGTAATGTTGTTTCCTGCAGCAGTAATCGCAGACGTTATGTTTGTTGCCTGCGGTTGTCTTACTTCATAGCAATAGGTAAAGTTCCCGTCTTCCACACATAAAACAGGGTTTACTGTACTTCCGTCATTCAGCGTTCTGGAATCCCCCAGTGAGTCCGTCGTCTCAGTCCACCAGGAATTCGGTTCTTGCCCCCATTTTACCGCCACCAGATATACCTTCTTATTCGGGAAATACTTTTGCATATCACTCAGGCTCTGCCCGTAGTTATAGACAATTCCCGCTTCATTGTTGACATACTTCTCCGGCGCGTCAATTTTTGCTGCATCTCCAAAGACAGACTGCGGCGAAATTACAGGTGCATTCTCACCATATGTCACCTTGATATCGTCAACATAGACATCAACTTTACGTTCGCCATCTCCCTCTATATCCCTGACCTGGAAATTCAACTTTCTGAGCCCCTTAATCGTTGCATTGTTGACCTCGCCGCTTATATCTTTTCCTTTTATAACCAGATAACCGTTCAAATAAACGTCCACCGTCTTTACGTTTGTATTAAAGACATAGTCATAGTTTATCCATCTGCCGGCAGTCATAGGCGCTGTATCAGGCACGCCTACTTCATAATACGTACCGAAAACAGTCTGCCGCCGATTATTGTTACACCAGCGAAGCACCTCTTTATCATTAACATCTCCACTATCAGTAATAAAATCAAGTGCTACATCCAAACCGGCTCCATTATCTCCGGCTATTTCAAATTGCGGCATAGGAGTTTGCGCAGCACTGAAAGAAACATGCATATAGCTTTCATCTGCACTCATTTCCTGCACATTTAACGACATTCTGTGGCTTACTGCGTTATTCCCGCGCCCAGTACCGTCCCACACGATAGGCCAAAATTTACCACCTTCAGCCCCCCACGCTATGGGATGTTCACCATCATCCTCCATCCTATACCCATGTTTAAATGTAGCTCCGAGATGAAGTGATTTATCGGTGTCCCCCCTGCCATACATTCCGGCTTGCAGTTCATTCACCCTGTCTACCTGCTGTGCATTGGAATAGAATATCGTTTCAGTAAATTCATCTGCTGTAGGCGTTGTGCCGCCCTCTTCCCACCAAGTACAATCATCGAAATTCTGCTCGTATACAGTCCGTGTCGCCGCTTCAGCACTTGGCTCCTCTGCCAATACCGTAAAATTGATCATGCTGCTGAACAAAACTGCCGAAAGCATAAGCGAAACCAGTTTACATTTTTTCATTTTTCCTTTCCTCCTTTTACCCTTTTTGACCTTCCCGTCCGTCAAATGATTTTGCCTCCTCTTTTTGACTCCAAAACTCATAACATTTTGCGCCTTCTCCTCCCCAAATAGTTACCAATCGCACACATTTATTTTATAAATTTTTAGTAATAACCTCTAAAATATATTATAATAAAGGTTCGGACATAATACAATCGCACAAATCTGCTTTTTTGTAACGTATTCTGTCGGTTGCCAAGTCGCTTCGCAAAGAGGTTGAACAAATCAAAAGCAATAGGAAAGACGGCAATCAACCTACTTTTTCAAACATAGACACACTTTTTGAAAAACCGGAGAAAAACTAACAAAAGCCCCGACTCTTTGTGATGTCGGGGCTTTGATGCTATTAACCTAAACCTGTTTAACGCAGATACAAAACAAGCGCTGAAAACATTTTCAGCGCCATTATAGCTCACGATACAATTCTTTTAATTGATTATCTAATTCCGGTAAATCATTTTTAATAATATCCCATATGAGCACAAAATTCACACCTTCATAGTCATGAACAATTTTGTTTCTCAATCCGTACATAACTCTCCACGGAATATCGCTGTGCACTTTTTCAAACGCTTCATCAATTTTATTTGCAAGTTCTCCTATCTGACTCAGATTGAAGACGCAAGCCTCAATCAGCATTGCATTATCTGTGAAATCATTATAATCTGTATTATGTGTATATTCTATGATTTTAGAGATATACTTCAATATTTTCTCAATTATCAGTTTATTTTTCATATATCAAAACTCCATCTTGATGAATTTCATTTGATATTTTAGAATTGGGGATAATATGGGTTACATCAAAAACATCAACTTCTTTGTCAAGGGCAGTTCTTACATCTTCAATAAGTCCAACAAATTTCAACCCTTTTAAACCGCTGTCGAGAAGCAAATCAATATCGCTCTTTTCATCTGCCAAACCTTTCACATAAGAACCAAACAAGACAGCTTTATTGATATTATAATTTATAAATACAGGATTCAACGCCGATTTTATATCGTCTATTGTATATATCTTATCGCACATACCTTTGCACCTCCCCATGTCTAATGACAGTATATCATATTTCTTTATCAAAATCAACCGTTCCTGCAATAATCTATGGACGCAGCCGCAATCTATAGATATGAAAAAAAGGCGGATATCGTTTCGCACATATATCCGCCGTTATTCTTTATCAAAGCCCTCTTGCCGGACTTCTTCTATACCATGCAACTCTGTATTTTGATATGGCTCGGCGGGCAGTCTAATAATAATCTCTCCCCCGCTGCCGGACAGAATCTGCAATTCAAACTGCTCCCCAAACAAGACCTTAATACGTCGGTTTACATTATATAAACCAATGTTCTTTTTTGTAATTTGTTTTTTTCCGGACAATATTTCATTCATCTCATGAATTTTTTCGGGCGCAAATCCCGGTCCGTTGTCCTTGACGGAAATATAAAAAATATCTTCCTGCAAAAAGGCTTTAATCTTAATAAGTCCTTTTTCCTTTATTCTATTGATTCCGTAGGCTATTGCATTTTCAAGCAAAGGCTGCAAAATTGATTTCGGCACCCTTAAATTCTCGGCTTTATCATCAATTTCCCATATCACATCAAATTTGTCCGGATACCTGATTCTCTGAATTTCAAGATATACCTCCGAAATCTCCCTTTCCTTTGAGAACGGTCTGAAAAATTCCGATACATCTATCGCTTCGCGGAGTAATCTTGAAATCAGGGAAATGACCACCACTGCCTGCGTATCCCGCTTTGCCTCCGCTAAAATAATACCATTCAAAAGCTGAAGCGTGTTAAACAAAAAATGCGGATTCAGCTGCGCCTGCAGCGCTGAAACCTGCGTATTCTGCAAAAGCAGGGCGTTCTGTGCGAGTTTCCCTTCTATATTCTGCTTTCCCACAGTAATATCCATTACATAATCGAGAACACTGTTCACCTCGTTATTACTGTCAAAGTTCGTTTTATGAATATTTTTTTCAAATTCAATAATCTTTGCAAACGGCTTGTACACCTTCGTCACAAGGAAGGAGGACACTATCATTGAAATCATCAGGGAAACCACCAACAACAAAAGTATTTTCCATATGGTCACAGCGTTTATCCACTGTCTTTGAAACACAATCATCAATCTTGTGTCGCTTTTTTTTGCGTTGACTGAAAGTATAATTTCATTTATGGTTCGATATGCGCGGACATAAGTACGCTTGCCTTCGCTCATACCGTCAAATACCGCGGTATAGCTGCTTATCTTTTCTTTGTCAATCGGCTCATGATCCGTGGTGTAAATGACGCTATCCAACGAAGAAATCATATAAAATCTGTTGTTTTCATAACCGTTGCCATCAAGATTCATGTTCGAGTAATCAACATTATATATAATAATATACTTTTTGTCCGTCTCTATAGACTTCACGTAGGAAAAACATTTTGCAATTATTCCGATATCAGGAAATTCACGATAAAAAAATTCCTCTCCTTTTTTACATGGTTGAAGCCACGATTTATCAAGAAAATTTTCTCCATCTCCACTCTTATATATATTTGAGGTGGAGATGACATAATTTTCATCGGGTATATAAAAATAAACGGAGTGCAGAAAATTCAGGTTTTGCTTTTCGGATTTCAGAAGTTCCAATAATTTCTCCTTGTCGTTTGCCGCAAGATATGGTAAATTATTCTTCGCTTGCAAATCTGCATGAAAAGAGTCAATCACCGCTGTAATACTGTCAAAGCGATTTCTGGTAGAATACAATTCTGTTGATAGGCTTTCCATGGTTTTCTCATCATATACCTCCGAAGAAAACCAGAAAAACAACATAATACCGCCGATAACCAAGATAAAAACAAAAAGACTCAGTATAAAGAAACCTTTTACAAATACGCTTTTCGTGCCATATTTTTTGATAGCATTATATACAATGCTGATATTCCTAAAAACCATTTTTCTTCTCCCGATAAATCTTAGTGTTCTATCAGATTTTTCCTGTATTCCTGCGGCGAGCACTCCATATATTTTTTAAACTGCACATAAAAATGATTTCTGCTTTTGTAGCCAACCGCTTCATAGATATCATTCACCGAACGGTTTGTGCATTTCAGCAGCATTGCCGCTTTGGCAATTCTGACCTCATTGAGATAATCCACAAAATTTTTACCGGTTCTCTTTTTAAACTGCCGGCTGAACCAACTCTCCGAAAGCATTACTCTGTCTGCAACATCTGAAACGGTAATGTTTTTTGCATAATTCTCATCAATAAATTTCTGGGCTATGCTTATTAAATCATAAACATTCAGCCTTTGATTTTCTTCCGAAACAATTCTTATTATGTCACAGATATCAAGCTTATTGCTTTTTATTTGCTCCATATCCGCAGTAATATATTTTGTCGTCTCCTTGTCATATAAAAGATAATTGCTGCATACCTTAATTCTTGACGCCAACGCTGCATAAAATTTAGTAACATCATCTTCGTTGCAGTTAATCTTTTTCTCAAATGTTTTGTAGGCTTCTATCGCTTTTTCCGTCTCGCCATTACTCATTTGCTCGTATACCATGTTTACATTAATGGATATAAACTCGCGCCGTGCATCGTCAAAAATACTATAGATATTGTCTGAAATTTTTTTCCTGACAAGGTCAATCTTCAAATTTAACATTTCTGCCGCATTTTTTCGGATACTTCTCCGCAGGGACTCTATTTTTTCTATGCACTCTGCATGTCCGGTGCAATCACAGAAAATGATATATTCTATAGAATCAAAAGAATAATCTGTAGGAATTGAAATGATTCCGTTTTCTCCCATAAAAAGATTGTTTATCAAGTTATTGAAACTATCCCTTCCAAAGTGGCAATGCTTTCTGATATACTGCTTGATATCCTCTTCAAAGACAATTTCAGCAGAAACAACAGGTGTTTTATCTATCTTGTTCTGAAACCCCTGCTTATGAAACGTTTTTCTCAAAATGGATATATCATCCGTTTTTTGCTTGATATATTTCGCAATAAACTCCTGCAGCTCAATATTTTCATCCGAGATGCTGCTGCGGCTTCTATCATCCAGAAATTCCTTGCATTCTGCTAAGACCCGTTCAATATCCTTCAGCATAACAGGCTTTAAAATATAGTCGATAACCTTGCTCCGCAACGCCGTCCTAGCATATTCAAAGCTGTCATAACCGCTCAGAATGACAAAAGCCATATCGGGATACTTTTTTTGAATATATTCGGCAAATTCAAGCCCGCTCATCCAGCGCATTTTGATATCCGAAATGATTGCATCAACCGTATTTTCTTTCATATATTCAATAGCGCTCTCTGCAGCTTCAAACTTTCCGACCAGTTCAAATCCGTTTTTTGTCCAGTCCACTGCTTTTGAAATGTTATTCAGTGTAAACTCATCATCATCTACTAAAATCAATTTATACATCAGGGCATCAACTTCCTCTTGTCAAATAAAACAATATATGGCATATAGATTCAGTTCCCATCAACCTAATTATATCATAATTGCGAAGCAATTTGATATAATACTGCGCATCGCCGGTTTCGATCAAAGCGATAAAACAATTTGGCAGCGCTTTCAATGTATAATATATGCTTTGCATATATTATACAATATCTTTTGCAATCTTTCAATAATTAAGTTCTGGATGTCTGTCATAAATATTTTATCCTTTTACCGAGCCTACCATAACGCCCTGAACAAAGTATTTCTGCATGAACGGACAGCAGACCCATACAGGCAGACATGTTACAACAATCAGCGCATACTGCACAATATCTTTATACTGCTCCTGCTGCGCCGCAGCCTCGTAGTTTTTAACAGTTTCTCCTTTTGTTACAAGACCGCCGAGGATTGTTTGAATAAATATTGATAACGGATATTTACTCTCACTGGAAAGATAGACATACGCGTCAAAATAAGAATTCCAGTGACCGATTGCGTAAAACATAATGATAACTGCGATGATTGGTTTTGAAAGCGGCACAACAAACTGGCTCAAAAATCTGAAATCATTGCAGCCGTCAATCTTTGCCGCCTCCAGAATCTCATTCGGGAGATTTGTCTGCATAAAAGTCCGCATGACTATCATATTATATATCGAAAGTGCACCCGGGATAATCATAACCAACCGCGAATCAACAAGTCCCAAATTCTTATACAAAAGATATGTTGGTATAATACCGCCGCTGAAATACATTGTAAATGTGAAAAATTTCATAATAATGTTCTTTGCCGCGAAATCTTCTCTTGACATAGGATATGCCGCAAGAACGGTAATAAAGATATTCAGCAGTGTGCCGAAAAAAGTATATATTATCGTGTTGGTAAAGCCGAGCACAAGCTTATTGTTTGCAAGGACCATTTTATATGCTTCAATATTAAAGCCAATCGGAAAAATTGTCACCTTGCCCGCGCCAACCGCCTTGGGGGATGAAAAGGAAGATACTATAACATTAAGCATGGGAATCAGAAGTACCAGTCCTATTATAACAAGCATAAAATATATCGAACCGACAAACAGCTTATCGCCCCTTGTAAGCCTGAATGCATTGTTCTTGCTCCTGTTTTTTATTGTCATGTTACATCCCTCCCATTACCACAAACTTGTCTCAAAGACTTTTTTCGATACCTTATTGACCGTCAAAAGAACGATTAGATTGATAAACGAGTTGAAAAATCCGATTGCCGCGCCAAAAGAATAGTTCCCGCTTCCAATCAATAGCCCTGTCTTAAACGAGTAGGTTGAAATAACCTCGCTCGCCGCAAGGTTAAGGTCATTCTGCATAAGTAATACCTTTTCCTCTCCGACATTCAGCACCGAGCCGACAAGCAGCAGCAGTTGTATCACCATTGTCGGCATAATGGCAGGTATATCGACATGGATAACGCGCTGGAATCTCGAAGCGCCGTCAATTAACGCCGCCTCCGTCTGGTCTTTGCTTACCGAAGTAAGCGCCGCCATATAGATAATTGTAGACCAGCCCACGTTCTGCCATATTCCCGACCACACATAAAGGTGCCGGAACGCACTTGCACTTGACAGGACATTTGTTACCTGACCCTGTGATATGTACTCAAGCGTTCTGCCAAGAAGCCCCGTTCTGGAACCAAACAGCACATTTACCATGCCCACGAGAACAACTGTAGAAATAAAATTCGGCAAATAAGAGATGAACTGTACTGAATTCTTAAATATCTTATTTGTCACTACATTAAAACAAAGCGCAAGAAAAATTGGCAAGGGCCAACTTAAAGCAATATTGTAAACCGATATTGCCAGCGTATTTCTCATATATCTCCAGAACCATGGAGAGTTGAAAAATCTTTTAAACCACATAAGTCCGACAAATTTACTTCCCATGATTCCGTCAAGAGCATTATAATTTCTGAAAGCAATCTGCAACCCATACATCGGCATATATGCGAAAATCAGTATATAAACGACCGGCAGCAACACCATGACATAAAGCTGCCAGTTTTTGCGAAAATCTTTAGCGTATTTACTTCTCAGCGATAGCGTTTGGTATTCCATTTTTTTGCTGGACAACTGCATTTTTCAATATCCCACCTTTCAACTTTTCCGCCGCATTCATTTCACTGACACGCGGCGGAAGTTTTGCAGAATCCTCCCCTGCAACGCACAAATCCGATTCCCATTTGGTAAAAGGGCGGAAATATAAACTGTCCGGCTGTTCTCTTGTTACAAGGTTCGTCTTTATTAAAGTTTCTTTCTCTGCAAAGCAGCCCATTTTTATATAGTTTCTTTCTATTTCAATATAAACTATAAGGCGCCCTAGGTATCTTTACAATTCTCTTATCAAATGGAAACCGTGTTTTCGGACATTTCTGTCCGAAAACACGAAGATATTCCATATTGATTTTTTATGTTTTATACGCAACCGTTACTTACTTGCTCTGTCAACGCCCGACTGAACGATTTTGAGGTATCCCGCAAAGTCAAGCGAATCGAGTTCTTGCAAGAATGTATCGTATTCATTAAGGCTTCTTCTGCCCAAAATGAATTTAGCCATTTCCTGGTCAATGTGCTGTTGCAAATCCGCGAGAATAAACGCCATTTCTTCCTGCTCCTCCTGGGTATAGCTTGTCGCAGGCAAACGGTATTCAAATTCTTTACCATAGTATGCCGCAAGTGCATCGCCTTTGAACTTTTCTCCGTCATACGGCAAACCGTTCCATGCCATACCATCAGATATACTGAGATTTCTGAAGTACGGATTTCTCTCTTCCCAGTTTGAGTTTTGCACTGAGCCGTAGGTGAGCATGGACACTATCCGCGGTTTCGCGCCGATACTTTCAAAGACACTGACATCATTTTCGGTTGCAGGTCTCCAGTCTGTTCCCTCAACGCCGAATCTTGAGAAGATTGTGGCTTCTTCGGAGAGCATATAATCCATCAGTCTGAATGCTGCAAGTCTGTTTTTACAGTATTTTGTCATAACGCCGTTGGTGACTACATCCACATCTGTTTTTACTGCGTAAGCAACACCTTCGGGACCTTCAAGCGGCGGAAGCGCAACATAATCAAGGATTCTTTCAGGTGTATTTGCAAAATAGGAATCTATATCAGCCGCCACAATGCAGCCGAGTATTTCATCATCATTCTGACACTGCATTCTCAGTGCGGCAGAATCCTGCGTAAAAGCGTTCTCATCATACAAACCATCCGCATACAAGCTGTTTACGTATTCCAGTCCTTTTTTAAATTCCGGTGTATATAAGACGCTGGAAACTTTGTTGTCCTTATCGACAACCAACTGCGTCCAAATATCGTCATATGTGAACGAGTTCATAAAGAAATGCCACGGAATCGCATTCCAGCCATTCGTACAACCTGTTATACCGATTTCGTCCTTTTTCCCATTTCCATTTGGATCCTCGTTTACAAATCTGTGCATTACATTTTTAAATTCTTCGGTTGTTTTGGGAACCTCAAGACCGAGTTTGTCAAGCCATTTCTTGTTGATAAATGCCTTACATGTATACATGTTGCCGGTTTGTTCTGCGATTGCCGGCATAAAGTATCTGCCACCGTCATCTGTCGTAAGTCTTTTTTCAAGATTTTCAACAATCGTGTTTGACAGGCATTCGTTTAAGTAGTAGCCGTAATTGTCCATATATTCGCCCAAATCAACGAGAGCGCCTGTACCATTCTTTCCGTATTTGATAAGCATATCCTGACCAAATCTGATACCGAAAAGCAAATCCGGCAATTCATCATTGGCAGCAAGCAAAATCTTAATCTTCTGCTCCGGATTTACCATTACGTCAAATTCAAAGTCAATTCCCGTCTTTTCTTCAAGGAATTTTGTGTATTCATTTGTATTGTAATCAATAATATTGTTACTCGAATATGTGCCGAGTTTTAAGGTGATTTTATCCTTTACAATAGGCAATTCTCCCGGCGCAGTAACATTTGGGTCCTCAATAACAGCCTCCGATTCATTCTTGCCGCCCTTTCCTGTGCATCCGCTAAATACAAGCACCAAGGATAATGCAATGAGGGCTGCACGTTTCCATTTACTGTTCATCATTTTCTCCACTCCCCGTATGATATTATGTAGTAGTTTTTCAAGTTCCTCTCCAAGAACTATGCTTACCTCGCCTACTGTCGAGGCATTTGCCAAAACTTAAGCAATGCTTTCCGACTTTGGAGTTGGCGGCGCCGCTCTATCATAGTCCGTGTGCCCACCGATTAAACTCCTGATTATCTTCTCCGTTTCAGCATATCTGTATACTGCCATGTCAAAAGCTGCTTCTGAATTATGATGTGTTTTGAAATGCGGCAACTGTGATTGATACCAACTTTTTCAACATAATCTCACTTCCTTTGTTTTGACCTTACCATAAAAGCGCCGAAGCAACTTCCTGCCTAACCGTGAACCAAATAAAAAGACGGTATTAAAACCAGTATCAACAAAAATTTTACCGGTCACTTATGCAATCATCTCAAA
>CAMNSU010000097.1 GCA_946555455.1 uncultured Clostridia bacterium
ACAGATTCCGGAACATGCCATCCAGCTGATTGCAAACAACGACAGGGAAGTTACTTCCCGATTTGCTGAAAATTCTGATGGAAATGGGGCATGGCGACCAAATCGTCATTGCGGATGGCAATTTCCCGTCCGCCAATTACGCACAGCGGCTGGTGCGGCTGGACGGGCACAATGTGCCGGAAATTTTGGACGCGATTTTACAGTTTTTCCCGCTTGACCCTTATGTGGAGCAGCCGGTTGCGTTGATGGAAGTGGTGAAAGGCGACAATGTGAAGCCGGTTATCTGGGATACTTACAAAGAATTGATTGCCAAACATGGCGGCAAACCGGAGGAACAAATTCAGTTTGTGGAACGCTTCGCATTTTATGAAAAGGCGAAACAGGCATATGCCGTGATTGCAACAGGAGAAGAAGCCTTATATGCAAACGTGATTTTGCAAAAAGGCGTTGTTGTGGAAGATTAACGAGACAGGACAGGGCAGTAAAATGCTCTGTCCTTTTGCTATATGGGGCAAAGAAACGGTTTGCTGTGGTCTTTTGAGATGAAAAACGCAAGTTTTGCAATGCGAATCGCAAAAAAGACGAAGAAGTTTGCATTTCGTTTTGGTATAATGAGAGCATAAAATCAACAAGGAGCAGGGAGGAATATTGTGTGAAAGCATTTATGGATGAAAATTTCCTGCTGCAAACAAAAACGGCGCAGCAGTTGTTTTTTGACTATGCAAAAGAGCAGCCGATATTTGACTATCACTGCCATTTGAATCCGGCAGAGATTCAGCAGAACAAACAGTTCAAGAATATCACGGAAGTGTGGCTGGGTGGCGACCACTATAAATGGCGCGCTATGCGGTCGCATGGCGTGGAGGAACGGGCTATTACCGGAGAGGCGTCTGACTGGGAGAAATTCTATGCCTATGTGGAAACAATGCCATATTTGATTGGCAATCCGCTATATCACTGGAGTCATTTGGAATTGCAGCGGTATTTCGGCGTGCAGGAATGCCTGAGCAAAGAAACGGCGCAGCAGGTGTATAAACAAGCGAATGAAGTGATAGCAAGTCCGGATTTTAACGTACATAATATATTGAAAAATTCTAATGTACGCATGATTGGAACAACAGACGACCCGACAGACGATTTGAAATGGCATGAGCAGATTCGCGAAAACGCCGGCGTGGAAGCAAAAGTGCTGCCAACGTTTCGTCCGGATAACGGCGTGGAAATTCAAAAAGCAGGTTTTGGGGAATGGGTGCGAAAACTAGGCGAAGCCTGCGGAACGGAAATCAAAACCTATGCGGATTTTCTGGCGGCAGTAAAAAGCAGAATGGATCATTTCGGAAAAATGGGCTGCCGCTGCGCAGACCATGGACTGTGCTATGTGCCGTATCGGGAAACGGGCGAGGCAGAGCTGGAACGCATTTTCAGCAAAGTGCTGGCAGGCGGCGCGGTGACGCGGGAGGAAGAAGAAGCCTATAAAACCCATTTTCTGGTGTTCTGCGGACAAGAGTATGCACGCCGCGGCTGGGTGATGCAAATGCATTTGAACGTCATTCGCTGCGCCAACACGCGTATGTTTGAAAAACTCGGACCGGATACCGGATTTGATTCCATTGACGACAATGAAATTGCAAAACCGCTTGCGAACCTGATGGACGCCATGGATAAGGACGATTTATTGCCCAAGACCATTTTATATACGCTTAATCCCAAAGACCAATATGTGCTTGCAACCATGGCGGGAAATTTCCAGCAGAGCGGCGCAAAAAGCAAAGTGCAGCTTGGCAGCGGCTGGTGGTTTTGCGACCAATTGGACGGAATGGAATATCAGTTAAAGACGTGGGCGAATTTGGGCGTGCTGTCTCATTTTGTCGGTATGCTGACCGATTCGCGCAGCTTCATTTCCTATGCGCGGCATGAATATTTCCGCCGTATTTTGTGTAATGTAATCGGCGGCTGGGTGGAAAACGGACTCTATCCAAACGACCGGCAGTATTTAAAAGAAATCATAGAAGGTATTTGTTATCAAAATGCAAAAGACTATTTTGGACTGTAATAAAAAGGGAGGGAACCGAAATGGAAATGACATTTCGATGGTATGGAAAAGATGATCCGGTAACGCTGGAAAAAATTCGGCAGATTCCGGGCGTGACAGGCATTGTCAGCGCGATTTATGACATTCCGGTAGGGGAAGCGTGGAGCAGAGAGAAAATCGCGGAATTGAAAAAAACAGTAGAGGACGCGGGGCTGCGTTTGAGCGTTATTGAAAGCGTGCCGGTGCATGAGGATATCAAGCTGGGCAAACCGTCCCGCGACCGCTTGATTGAAAACTATTGCCAGACGCTGCGCAACTTGGCGGCAGAGGATATCCGTGTGGTATGCTATAATTTCATGCCGGTATTTGACTGGACGCGTTCGGAATTAGACCATCCGCTGCCGGACGGGTCAAACGCGTTGGTCTATTTTGCAGAGCAGGTGGACAAAATGGACCCAATCAATGGGGAATTATCCCTGCCCGGCTGGGACGCAAGCTATACCAAAGAAAGCCTGAAAGAAGTCATGGACGCGTATAAAGAAATCACGGAAGAAGATTTGTGGAATAATTTGAAATATTTTCTGGAACGCGTCATCAAAGTGGCGGAAGAGGTACAGGTAAAAATGGCGATTCACCCCGACGACCCGCCCTGGCCCATTTTTGGATTGCCGCGTATTATCACGAACATGGAAAACTTAGAACGATTTTTAAAATTGGTGGACAGTCCCTATAACGGATTGACGCTGTGCAGCGGTTCGCTTGGCGCATCAGCGGACAACGACATCGTAGAGATGGTTCGGCGGTTCGGCGGTATGGGACGGATTCATTTTGCGCACTGCCGCAACATTTTGCTGCGGGAAGGGGATTCCTTTGAAGAATCGGCGCATTTGTCCGAAAAAGGGTCGCTGGATATGTATGAAATCATGAAAGCCTACCATGATGTTGGGTTTGACGGACCTTGCCGTCCCGACCATGGCAGAATGATTTGGGGAGAACAGGGACGCCCGGGCTATGGACTGTATGACCGTGCGCTTGGCGCAGTCTACCTGAATGGATTGTGGGAAGCGATTGAAAAGAATGAAGCGAAAGGATGAAGACGACATGGAATTACCATTTGCATTAGATTTAAAGGGAAAAACAGCGGTTGTGACGGGCGGCGGCGGCGTACTCTGCGGCATGTTTGCCAAAGCGCTGGGACAGTGCGGCGCGAAAGTTGCCGTTTTGGATTTGAATTTGGAGCGGGCGCAGGCAGTTGCAGACGAAATTAAGGCAGACGGCGGCACGGCAAAAGGATACGCCACCAATGTGCTGGAGATTGATGAACTGCAAAAAGTCCGTGCAGCGGTGGAAGCGGATTTTGGTGTTTGTGATATTTTAGTCAACGGCGCCGGCGGCAATCATCCCAAGGGAACGACCACAAAAGACTATTTAATGCCGGAGGATATTAAGGGAAACGAAGAAATTATGACGTTTTTTGATTTAGACCCCAAGGGCGTGGAATTTGTGTTCAATCTCAACTTTTTGGGAACGCTGCTGCCGACACAGGTGTTTGCAAAAGCAATGGCGGAACGCGGTCAGGGAAATATTATTAACATTTCGTCCATGAACGCATTTTGTCCGTTGACGCGTATTCCTGCCTATAGCGGTGCAAAAGCGGCGGTATCCAATTTCACACAGTGGCTGGCAGTGCATTTTTCCAAAGTCGGTATTCGCGTGAATGCAATCGCACCGGGATTTTTCATTACCAACCAAAACCGCAGCTTGCTGATTCAGGAGGACGGCAGCTATAGTGCGCGCGCGCAGAAAATTTTGTCGCAAACGCCCATGGACCGTTTCGGAGAAGCGGAGGAACTGCTGGGAACGCTGCTCTTTTTGGTGAACGAGAAAGCGTCCGGCTTTGTCAATGGCGTTGTGGTTCCGGTGGACGGCGGTTTTGCTGCCTATTCCGGCGTATAAGCATATCAGAAAAAGTACATGCATAAATATAGTGGGAGGTAGCGAATACCTCCCATTTTTTATGTCTTTTTTCAGCACAATTCGATAAATTATTGCAGATTTGAAAAAAAGCATTGCAAATTCGACAAAGATGCGCTATAATAAAACTACATATTGTAAAAAGCAAAAATCATTTTGTAATAAAAAATAGAAAATGCCTGATAGATGCAAGAGAAACTGTCAGAATTCATGCAAATAGAGAAAAATCACAGGAGGCTGTGTACAGAAAGGACGAATATGCGTGTTTGGTATCAAAGAAGTAGGAATTGATTTAGGAACGTCGTCTGTGTTGATTTATCAAAAAGGAAAGGGAATTGTGCTGCGGGAACCTGCTGTGGTAGCTGTTGATGTCAACAAGGGGACGGCGATTGCAACCGGATATAAGGCGCAGCGTATGCTTGGAAGAACGCCGGAACATATCAAAGCGGTGCGTCCCATGCGCGACGGCGTTATTTCTGATTATGAATTGACCAGTAAAATGCTGCGGGAGTTTTTGCGTAAAGCGATTAAACCTGGAATATTGGGATATAAAGCAGTTGCGTGTGTGCCCAGCGGCGTGACGGAAGTGGAAAAACGTGCGGTGATTGACGCTGTGTCGCAAGCGGGCGCAAGCCGTGTGCGTATTATTGAAGAACCGATTGCGGCAGCACTGGGGGCGGGACTGGATATTTCCAAGCCAAACGGTTCTATGGTAGTAGATATCGGTGGCGGAACGACGGATATTGCGATTTTGTCTTTAGACGGAATTGTAGTGCGCGAATCTATCAAAGTGGCGGGCGATAAATTTGACGAAGCAATTGTGAAATATGTCAAGAAAAAATATAATTTGCTCATTGGCGAGCGGACGGCGGAAGAAGCAAAACTGGAAATTGGTTGCGTGCTGCCAATGGAAGAGGAACGTTCTTTTGAGGTGCGCGGACGCTGCCTGATTACGGCGCTGCCCAAAACGATTGAACTAACGTCAACCGAAATGGCGGAAGCGACGATTGAAACAGCAATGCAAATTGCGGAAGCTGTTTATTCTGTTTTGGAGCGGACAAAACCGGAACTCATTTCCGACATTAGCCAGAATGGGCTTGTTTTAACCGGTGGCGGAAGCCTGATTTGGGGCATGGATATTCTGCTCAAACAGCGGACGGGTATTGACGCGCTCATTGCAGAGGATTCCATTTCTTGTGTGGCAGAAGGAACGGGCAAGGCGCTGGACTATATTGAAAGTTTACCCAATGAGGCGCAGCGCAAAAAAATCATTTATTCGTAGGAGGCATATCATGTTAGACATCAATGAAATTATGGAGCGGATTCCGCACCGGTATCCATTCCTGCTGGTTGATAAAATTCTGGAAATTGAAGAAGGAAAACGCGCGGTGGGGCTGAAAAATGTCACCATCAATGAACCGTTTTTTCAGGGACATTTCCCAGGCTATCCTGTCATGCCGGGCGCGTTGATTCTGGAATCTTTGGCGCAGGTTGGCGCGGTGGCGGTGTTGTCGCTGCCGGAAAACAAAGGGAAACTGGGCATGTTTGTCGGCGTTGACAAATTTAAGTTCAAATCGCAGGTAAAACCGGGTGATACGCTCACCTTGGAAGCAGAGATGCTGCAAATGCGGATGAATATTGGTAAAGCAAAAGTAAAAGCGTCGGTGGACGGAAAAATGGTTGCTGGCGGCGAAATCAGTTTTGCAATTGTATAAAAGATAGGAAGGGTGGCTAGCAGATAGTCATCCTTTTTCTATGGGAGGGGCTTATGAAATTTGAAGGATATGTGTTGGTGAGCGATATTGACGGAACGTTAGTTAACCGAAAGTGGGAGGTTACGCCGGAGAATCGGGAGGCAATTGCCTATTTTCAGCGCGAGGGAGGTAAATTCACTTTAGCAACCGGACGGATTGCGGGCAGAGTGAAGCAAATTCAACGTCAGGTGCGCGTGGATTTGCCTGTGATTTGTTATAATGGCGCGTGCATTTATCATCTGGATACGGGAGAAACGCATTGGCAGCATTTGCTAAATCAAACAGTTACGGCGATTGCAGACAGCGTGCTGACGAATGTGTCGGATGTCAGCATTCAGATTTATGCCAACCATCATATCTATTTATATCAGCAGAATCCCAAGGCAGTCTATACAACGTTTTTGCTGGACGAACATGTGATTCGGGTGGACGACTATAAAATGACGCCGGAGCCGTGGGCAAAGCTGATGTTTATTGTATCGGCGGATAAAATGCAGCAGGTGCGCGACTGTGTCAGCCGCAGTCCGCAGCGGGAACAGTTCAATTTCGTGCAAAGCGCACCGGAATATTATGAGGTACTGCACCCGCTTACCAGCAAAGGCAATGCGCTGGAGCGTCTGGTGGCAATGCAGGGGCTTTCCATGGATAAAATCATTGCAGTGGGAGATAATGAAAATGATATAGATATGGTAAAAAAGGCAGGATATGGATTTATGACAGAAAACGCGGAGCCGGAATACCAAAAGAAAGCCGATTTTATTTGCGGAAGCTGCGAATCAGATTCCATTGCAACGGTGATTGAAAAGATGGAGAAAATAGTGTTGTGAAACTGCATAAAAATGGAAGCAGATAAAAAATATATTTGGCAAGTAAGTACAAAATATATTTTTAAGAAGGAAAAAAGGAGTTTATGTAGAATATTGAAAGTGGGCAGGATTTGAATTATCTTCGATTGTTAAATTTCTGTCCAGAACCATAGCGTAATATATACTTGTTACTATTTAGTAGTAATTGGTATTGGATATTACTTTAGAGGAGGGAATGAAATGTCGACTATCGACAAAATCGCAAACTTAAGAGACCGCAGACAAACCTTGGAACAGGGCGGCGGAAAAGACAAGCAGGACAAACAGCACGCGTCCGGCAAAAAAACAGCGCGTGAGAGAATTGCAATGCTGCTTGACGAAGGCAGTTTCATTGAAGTGGATGCATTTGTAGAACACCGTGGCACGAAATTCGGCATGGAAAACATGCAGGCGCCGGCAGAAGGCGTTGTGACCGGATATGGTACGGTGGACGGACGATTGGTATTCGTCTATGCGCAGGATTTCACGGTTATTGGTGGTTCTCTGGGAGAAATGCACGCAAAGAAAATTTGCAAAGTGATGGACATGGCAGTTAAAATGGGCGCGCCTATTATTGGTATCAATGATTCCGGCGGCGCCAGAATTCAAGAAGGAATTGACGCGTTGGCAGGTTTTGGGGAAATCTTTTTCCGCAACACCGCTGCTTCCGGCGTGATTCCACAGATTTCAGTTATTATGGGACCTTGCGCGGGCGGCGCAGTATATTCGCCGGCGATTCAGGATTTCATTTTTATGGTGGACAAAACCAGTCAAATGTTTATTACCGGCCCGCAGGTGATTAAAGCTGTTACCGGCGAAGATGTGACAGCAGATGAACTGGGCGGTGCAGCGGCACACAATGCCAAAAGCGGCGTAGCGCATTTTGAATATGCGCAGGAAGAAGCTTGTATTGCCGGTATCAAACAGCTTCTAAGTTACTTACCGTCCAACAATCTGGAGGACGCACCGGAATACGCCTGTGACGAAGCAGACCTCAACCGTATCAGTGAAAAACTGATGACGATTGTACCGGATGATGCAAGCAAGGCATATGACATGAAAGAAGTGATTGCGGAAATCGTAGATGCAAACAGTTTCATGGAAATTCAGGAAGCGTTTGCGAAAAATATCATTGTTGGATTTGCGCGCATGAACGGACGCTCGGTTGGTATCGTGGCAAACCAGCCCAAGGTAGCGGCAGGTTCTTTGGATGTGGACTCCTCCGACAAAGCGGCGCGGTTTATCCGGTTCTGTGATGCGTTTAATATTCCGCTGGTGACTTTGACAGACGTACCGGGCTATCTGCCGGGCGTAGACCAAGAGCACCACGGTATTATCCGTCACGGTGCAAAACTGCTGTATGCATACAGCGAAGCAACTGTGCCGAAAATCAATGTGATTGTACGCAAAGCATACGGCGGTGCGTATATTGCAATGAGTTCCAAACATGTCGGCGCAGATATGGTGTTTGCATGGCCAACCTCTGAAATTGCTGTGATGGGACCGGACGGCGCGGCAAATATTGTATTCAAAAAAGACATTGCAGCGGCAGACGACCCGATGTCAATGCGTCAGGCGAAAATTGAAGAATACAGAAATGAATTTGCCAATCCGTATGAAGCGGCAAAACGCGGTTATGTTGACGATGTGATTGAACCTGATTCCACGCGCCCGCGTATCATCAGCGCATTGGAAATGCTGATGAGCAAACGCGAAACGCGTCCGTCCAAAAAGCATGGAAACATTCCGCTATAATGCGAAAAGTAAGCATTTAGATGAAAAGCGAATGGAGGGAATGGAATGAGTTCAGAACAACTGATGGAAATGCTGATTATTTGCGTACAGGGAATTATGACTGTTTTTGCAGTTTTGATTATTCTCTGGATTGCAATTATCATCATGCATAAATGTGCTACGCTGGGACAGGGAAAAGAAAAGAAACAGGAAAAACCGGCGGCAGCGCCCGCACCGGCAGTAGCGCCTAAAGCAGCGCCGACGGCGGTAGAAGAAGATGACGACGAGCTGATTGCTGTTTTAACGGCGGCAGTGGCGGCGTCACTGAATACATCAACATACAATTTGAGAATCAAATCTTTCCGGCGTATCGGACAAAACGCTCCGGCATGGAATGCAGTTTCGCGGAAAGAACAACTTGAAAACCAATTATAAGATAGAGGAGGACATGAGACATGAGAAAATTTAAAATTAACGTGAACAATAAATCCTATGAGGTTGAAGTAGAAGAAATCGGCGGTGCGCCGGTAGCGTCGCCTGCACCTGTAGCAGCTCCGGCAGCAGCGCCTGCAGCGGCTGCGGCTCCCGCACCTGCGGCGGCTCCGGCTGCAAAATCGGCAGCGGCGGCACCGGCCGGCGCAACGAAAGTGAATGCGCCAATGCCCGGTACCATTGTTAGCGTGAATGTGTCCAATGGTCAGAGCGTAAAAAAAGGCGACGTTCTCTGCATCCTGGAAGCAATGAAAATGGAAAACGAAATCGTAGCGCCAAACGACGGTACGGTTGCAGCGGTTCTGGTGGACAAAGGTGCGGCTGTCAACAGCGGCGATGCACTGATAGCGCTGGGCTAATTGTGGACTGCGAATCCGAAAAATAAACACAGAAAGGGTGTAGAGGTTTGAACGATTTTTTGATGGGGATTCAAAACTTTGCTGCCAAATCAGGAATCGCACAAATCCTGGCAGGAGACTGGAAAGTGCTGATTATGATTGCAATTGCCTGCGTGCTGCTCTATTTGGCAATTGTGAAAAAGTTTGAACCATTACTGTTGCTGCCCATTGCGTTTGGTATGCTGATTGCCAATCTGCCGCTGGGCGGTGTGATGCATAAAGAATATTTTACGGCGGAAGGCATTAATTTTGCCGAAATGATAGCGCATGGCGGACTCATTGACTGGCTGTATTTAGGGGTTAAACTTGGTATTTATCCGCCGCTCATTTTCCTCGGCGTGGGCGCAATGACGGATTTCGGCCCGCTGATTGCAAACCCGAAAAGCATTTTGCTGGGCGCAGCGGCGCAGCTTGGTATTTTTATTGCGTTTATCGGCGCAATGCTGCTGGGCGGATTCTTTCCGGAACAGTTTGCGCAGTTTGACATTAACGGCGCGGCGTCTATCGGTATCATAGGCGGTGCGGACGGCCCGACAGCGATTTACTTAACCAAAACGCTGAAACCGGAACTGCTGAGTATGATTGCGATTGCGGCATATTCCTATATGGCGTTGATTCCGATTATTCAGCCGCCTATTATGAAGCTGCTGACAACCAAAAAAGAACGTGTCATTGTGATGGAACAACTCCGTCCGGTATCCAAAACGGAAAAAATTATTTTCCCAATTGTGGTAACGCTGATTGTAGCGCTGATTATTCCGGATGCGGTTCCGCTGGTCGGTATGCTGATGCTGGGTAATTTGATGAAGGAAAGCGGCGTGGTATCGCGTATTTCCAACACAGCACAAAATGAACTGATGAATATTATCACAATTTTCTTAGGAATTTCCGTTGGCGCGACGGCAGACGCCAAAACGTTCCTGACGCCTGCGACACTTGGTATCGTGGTGCTGGGACTGTGTGCGTTCTGTTTGAGTACGGCAGGCGGCGTTCTGTTCGGAAAAATCATGTGCAAACTCAGCGGCGGCAAAATCAATCCGCTGATTGGTTCGGCGGGTGTGTCTGCCGTACCGATGGCAGCGCGTGTCTCTCAAGTGGTGGGACAAAAAGAAAATCTGGCGAACTTTTTGCTCATGCACGCAATGGGGCCTAACGTAGCGGGTGTTATCGGTTCTGCAGTGGCGGCCGGCGTATTCTTGTCAATGTTGGCAAACTAATAAACGGACGATGAATGGAGGGAAATCATCATGGCGAATGAAGCTAAGAAAAAAGTCGGTATCACCGAAACCGTCCTGCGTGATGCACATCAGTCTTTGATTGCAACACGTATGACAACGGAAGACATGCTGCCGATTATAGAAAAAATGGATGAAATCGGATATCACTCTCTGGAAGCGTGG
>CAMNSU010000098.1 GCA_946555455.1 uncultured Clostridia bacterium
CAACAGAAGGAACAGGAATCAATATCTGCATTCACGATTCCTCTAGTTATGCCAGAACAGTACTCCCTGTAAATTGGACGGGCTGGAAAGTGGTATCCATTCCGTTTTCAAAATTTGCGGGTACGATTGATTGGAATGAAGTAAAGTATGTCAAAATTAATTCTGGCGGATGGTCCGGCAGTGTAAAGCCGGTAGAGATTGGTACCGAATTGAATTTTGACCTAATTTGGTTTTCCAAAGAAGAACCGAATCTAAAACTGAGGGAAACGGTTGCAGGGGCGGGAAATACTGAAATGCCGGTGAACGGTGCGGCAGTATCGTTCCGGTTCAGCAATTCGCTTCGGGGCGTTGATGAAACAAAATTGACGCTCACCAAGCAAGGTGAAACAAACGGTGAATCTGTTTCCTGCACGTTGAAGGACGGTACTGTGACGATAACGGCACGCAGTGCGTTGGAATACAGAACAACTTACATATTGACGGTACCAAGCGGCGCGGTGACGGATATTTTCGGGCAAAGTAATACGGAACCCATTACTTACAGCTTCACTACACAGGGGCGGGGACTGAGCGCTATGCGGCCAACGTTGACGGACAGCAGAGGAATTCCGCTTTCAAACATGCCAACGGGCGGAGAAACTGTCAAATCATCGGTGCAAGTAAATAACGGATTGGACGAAGAAAAAACCGCTACGCTGGTTGTAGCGTTTTACGATGAAAACAACTGTATGGTGGATTGCAAAACCGTGAGCAAAAGCATTCCGGCGAACGGAACCGATACGCTGACACTGACGGCGACGGCGACCGGTACGGCAGTAAAGGCGTTCGTGCTGGACGATTTGGGTTCACAGCAGCCGTTGTATAACGGTTTTGTGCAGGCGCCGCCGGCTTCAAACGGTGGAACGATTGGTTCCGGCGCGCAGAACAAAGCACTCACTTTAACCAATGTAAAGCTGGAGGGCGACCGGCTTTCCATCGAAGGTAAAATTGATGGAGAACTACCTTGTGCGGCAGTCCTTTCCGTGGGCGGAGAAACGCCGGAAAAACCATTGTTTTTGTTGCCGGTTCTGGCAGAAAACGGCGGAACATTCACCGTAGAAACCACAATGCCGGAAACTGCTGCCAGCGGAGCATATGCGGTTTGTGCAACCGCGTATGGCATAAACGGCAAACAAGCAAAAACGATCTATTATGTCAATAAAAACGAACGGGAGGCGCTTATCAGTGCAGTGAATGCGGCCGCAGCGCCGGAAGAAATCATCAGAGAACTGGAGAATCATCGCGGTTTGCTCGGTCTGCCGGAAAACAGCACACTGATTTCACATATTGCCCAGACGGTGTTTGAGCAAAAGCCGTATGCGGATTATGCGGCGTTTACCGCGTTGTTGGAACAGGCACAGACAGTGCTGACGGAATTGAATGCGACCACGTGGGCAGGATATTCGAAGATTCTTTCGGAAAATCCTATCATTTTAAACGGTCATACAGACGAAACATATTATAATAATTTGTCGGCGACAGGCAAAGCGGAGATAAACCGAAAAATCGCGCCGACCGCACCGTTTAAGAGTTTTGCAGCGTTCCGTACCGTGTTTGCACAGGCGGTTGCAGACTATAAAAAAGGATTGGAAAGCGGCAGCAGCGGTGGTGGAAACGGCGGTGGCAGCGGCGGCTCGTCGGGTGGCGGTCGACCGGGTGCGACATCTATCGGACAAGTAACCTTGCCGGACGGCAAAGTTCCGCTTGCGCCGGATAATAACCCCACAAAACCGGAAAAGGAAGAACGCTTTACAGACCTTACGGCGGCAGAGTGGGCGCGTGACAGTGTGGAGCGTCTCTATGCAGCGGGCGCAATTTCCGCAGCGGCGCAGTTCCGCCCCAATGACAGCGTGACGCGTGAGGAATTTGTAAAACTGATGGTGGAATCGTTCGGACTTACGAAAGGCGCTTCCGCAACGGAATTTGCAGATGTTGCAGCAGATAGCTGGTATGCGCCGTATGTTGCAGTAGTGCAGTCAATGGGGATTGTGACAGGATACGAGGATGGACGGTTCGGCGTTGGCGAGCAGATTACGCGGCAGGATATGGCAGTCATGCTCAGCCGTATGCTGGAAATACTTGATGTGAAGTTGTCGGAAGGAAATGCGGAGCCGTTTACAGACGACGGAGAAATCAGCGGCTATGCGCGCAGCGCCGTATATCTCATGCGGCAAGCAGGCGTTATCAACGGGCATGACGACGGCAGCTTTGGACCATTACAAAATGCAAGTCGGGCGCAGGCGGCGAAGGTGCTCTGTGGGCTGCTTGATTTGTTGGCGAGATAGGGAGGAGGAAGGCAATGCGATTGTTTGAAAAATATATATCCATGCTACTGACAGCAATCCTGTGCTTGACATTGATACATGGTTTTCCGGCATTGTCGGCGCCGGTGGAGGACGACACAATAGAAAAGCTGCAAGCGTTCGGTATTTTGACGCAGGAAGAAACCGGATTGCTGAAATCCAAATCGCCGCTTTCGCGCGGAAACTTTATCCGGTTGATGGTTCGGCTTTCCGGTATTGAACCGGAGAGCATTGTCGGCGCACAATATACCGCGCCGTTCGGAGATGTAAGCCAAAGTGACGAGAACTATAAATTCCTCTGCACAGCCTATGAAATTGGGCTGGCAGAGGGAACCACAGGGGCAATGTTTCGTCCGAACGACCCGGTAACGCGGGACATGGCGGCGAAGCTTCTGGTAACGGTTCTTGGATATAAAACATTGGCGGAAATGCAGGGCGGGTATCCAACAGGATATCAGATAGTGGCAAACCAGCTCAAACTATTTGCAGGCTGCGGCAGTTCAACAGAAATCACAGGTGCGGTCGCGGCAACGATGATAGAAAATGCTTTAGATGCTCCGGTGTTTCAGGTAAAGACGATAGGAGGCACAAGTGTTACGCTGGACAGTGATGCACATGACACGCTTTTGAAGGAACGGTTTCATATCTATCGGACAGACGGCGTGTTGGACGGCACGGAAATCACCACGCTGCTGACAGGCAGCAGTTCGATTCGGCAGGGATATGTCACCGTTGACGGTAAAAGTTACGCCGCGGGCAAAACACAGGCGGCGGACTTGCTTGGTTACTCTGTAGCGGCGTATTACCGCGAGGAACAGGGGGAAGATTGCACATTGGTGTATGTCGCACCGAAGCGGAATAAAAATGAAACGCTTACATTAGATATTGAGGACATTTCCGAGGTTACTGCGCAAAAGCTGACATATGCGGATGAGGGAGGAAAATTGAGAACCGCAGAGATTTCACGGCTGGCGAGTGTGATTTATAACGGCAAACAAACACCTTTTTCATCCTCGTTATTTGAGACGGAATGCGGCAGACTGACGCTGATTGATAATGATAAAGACGGTGCTTATGATGTACTGCTGCTGGACGTATACCGAACCATTGTTGTTTCCGGTGTTTCTGTTACCACATGTATGGTGACCGATTATCTTGGCGGCGAACCGGTAGAACTGGATGCGGCAAGCAGTGAATATCATCTGCATATGACAAGTAACGGGCAAACGATTTCCACGGAAGAATTGGCGCAATGGAATGTGCTTTCCTACGCGGAAGCTATTGGAGAGGGCAAACCGATTAAAACAGTTTTGGTGAATAAGAAAAGCGTGAACGGAACCGTGAATACGATAAACGAAAGTGATAGGAAAGCCACCATTGAAGGCAAGGAATATGATGTTAGCGATTCTATGATGAAAATCCTGAAAGTGGGCGATGAAGGGAATTTCTATATTGACGCGTTTGGACGTGTTGTGGCGTCAAACAGTGAACGCGATATGGTGTATGGGTTTGTAAAAGCCGGAAAAGAAGGAAATTTGGGCGGCTATATGCTGAAAATATTTACGGAAAACAACCGCTGGGTTGAATTGCCGCTGCGCAGCAAACTGCGGCTTAACGGTGAAACAGGACGGACAGCGGCAGAGGCATATCGTTTGCTTACGGAAAACGGTACGGTAAAACCACAGTTGGTGACATACCGCGTCAGTGCGGAACGGGAGATAAGCGAACTGAACACAGCGCAGGAGATTGGGAGCGGAAGCGCGGAAGAAGAAGCGGCAATTCGCGATGGAATATTCCGCAAGTCAATGACGTTTACCGCCGTTGTCTACCGGAATATGTCAAGTTCACGTTCGTTTGAAGACTATGCTTGTGTGAAAGATGCAAAGGTGTTCCAGATTCCGCCCCATCCGGAAAGTGCGCAGGACGATGAATTTTCCGCCGGCGGTGTGGGACTGCTGGTACACGACCGGAGTTACACCAACGTCAATCTTTACGATATGGATGAACTGTGTTGTGCCAAGGCGTGTACAGTGGATAAAAAGACAACCAATATCAGCAACAGTTCTCCATACATGTTAGTGACGGATATTAACGAGGCGGTCAATGATGATGACGAACCTGTTTATGCGCTGCGGGGAATGTATAACGGCAGTATGTCAATGGTTTATACGATAGACAAAACGATTGTGGACTCCAAAAATCTGCGTAAGGGCGATGTGATACAATTTTCTACCAACGATAATGGTGATGTAGAAAACATTGTGCAGCAGTTCAAAGCGGAGGAGGGCTTTACGCAAAAAGGCATAAAAGGCAGTGCATATAGTGAGACTACCATGTTGCGCGGACAGGTTGTGAAGGCAAATGCCGCGGAGAAGGAAATGGTGATTGATTATGGTACGCGCAGGGGTGTGTTTCCCATAACGAGCAAGGCGAAAATCTATCTGTATGACCCGATTCAGAACCGCAGCACCGTGGGTACGGTGAACGACATTGCACAAGGAGATTACATCTTTTATACAGCACGTTATTTTGATATCAATACTATCGTTATTTTTAAGGAATATTAGAGGGGAGAAAAACAATGAAAGCAACTATAACAGCAAATAATACAGGAACAGACCTGCGCAAACATTTCTCTCTGAAAACAAAGGTAAAAAACGAACTGTGGCAGAATCGGTATCTCTATCTGCTGGCAATTCCGGTCATTGCTTATTATGTTCTGTTTTGCTATTTGCCGATGTTTGGTCTGGTGATTGCATTCAAGCAATATGAGCTGGGCAAGGGGATTATGGAAAGCCAATGGGTGGGGCTGAAATATTTTCAGGAATTTTTCGGTGGCATCTATTTCGGTCGGCTGATGCGAAACACGCTGCTCATCAGCTTTTACAGCATTTTATTTGGGTTTCCGGCGCCGATTATTTTTGCACTTCTGATGAATGAATTGCGTCAGCGTCGGTTTAAAAAGGTGGTACAGACGGTTACTTATCTGCCGCACTTCATCTCCTTGGTGGTTATTTGCGGCATGATTGTAGACTTTTTAGCAAGCGATGGTGTTTTAACGCGTATGCTCACGGTGTTTGGCGGACAAAAAACCAACTACGTCGGTGATGCGCGGTATTTTCGGGCAATCTATGTGATTTCGGATATCTGGCAGGGGATTGGCTGGGGTTCCATTATTTATCTGGCGGCGCTGGCGGGTATCGACCAACAACTGTATGAAGCGGCGGTCATTGACGGCGCGGGTCGCTGGAAACAGACGCTTCACATTACGCTGCCGGGCATTCTGCCAACGATTATGATTATGCTGATTATGCGCGTGGGACAGATTTTAAGCGTAGGGTATGAGAAGATTATTCTGCTCTATGGAGCGGGAACCTATGAAGTGGCGGACGTTATTTCATCGTATGTGTACCGTATGGGAATCGGGCAGTCGCGCTATAGCTTTTCCGCAGCGGTCGGCTTGTTCCAGTCGGTTGTGAATGTGATTCTGTTGGTAGCGGCGAACAAGACTTCGCGCCGTTTGAGCGGAACATCATTATTTTAAGGGGGATAGAGAGATGGTAATCAAACGTTCTATCGGAGAAAAAGTATTTTCGGTATGTAATATTCTATTTATGATTTTGATGATGGTGGTTACGCTCTACCCGTTTTGGTATGTGGTAACATGTTCGTTTTCGGACAGTGCACAGCTGATTGGCGCCCGCGGAATGATGATGCTCCCCAAAGGGTTCAGTCTGGCTTCATATCAAGCGGTTCTGCAAAACCCCAATATTTTAACAGGCTACCGTACTACGCTGATTGTCGTGGTGATTGGTACCACGCTCAACGTACTGATGACAGCGATTTGTGCGTTTTTGCTGACGCGCAAAAAGTTTGCGCTGCGCGGTGTGATGACATATATGGCGCTGTTTACCATGTATTTTGGCGGAGGTATGATTCCGACATATCTGGTGGTTTATAAATGGCTGAATCTGGGCGATTCACTATGGGCACTGATTTTACCGGGCGCGATTAGTACCTATAACATGATTATCATGCGCACGAATTTTGCGGAAATTCCGGAAAGTTTGGAGGAATCGGCAAAAATTGACGGGGCAAACGATATTTTGATTCTGTTCCGTATCATTTTGCCGCTGTCACTGCCGATTATTGCAGTCATGGTTTTGTTTTATGGTGTGGCACATTGGAATGCGTGGTTTAATGCGCTGCTCTATATCCGTACCCGCGCAAAATATCCGCTGCAACTGGTATTGCGCGAAATTTTGCTCATGAATGATACAAATCAGATGACGGCGGGTGCGGCGGCGTCCGACCGCTTCTTTCTTGGAGAAAGCATTAGGTATGCAACCATCATTGTAGCGACAGTGCCGATTTTGCTGGTATATCCGTTTATTCAGAAGTATTTTGTAACAGGTATTATGATTGGCGCCGTCAAAGGGTAATGAAACAATTAAAATATAAGGAGGAAAATGAAAATGAAACGTATTTTCACAGTTGCACTTGCATGTGTACTTGCAGCAGGAATGCTTTCCGGATGCGGCACAAAACAAACCACAGGCACGGTAGGGGAAACCAAAACATTGACGTATTGGACAACGTTGAATGCAGGGGTTAGCACATCATTGCAATCGTTGGGAGATGTGGCAATGTTTCAGGAACTGGAAAAACGCTCCGGTATCCATATTGATTTTATTCATCCGCCGACCGGACAGGAAACAGAGCAATTCAGTCTGATGATTGCTTCACGTGAATTTCCTGATATGATTGCTTATAATTGGATTTCCTATCCCGGCGGGCCTGATAAGGCAATTAACGACAATGTGATTGTAGCGTTGAACGACTATGTGGATTCTGACGCGCCGAATTTTAAGAAGTTGGTAACGCAAGATATGTATGCAAAGGGAAGCAAAACGGACAGCGGAAAATACTTTGGATTTCCGGCATTTAATATAGGAGACGCTCGTGTTTTTGGTGGTCTTTGTTTGCGGGGCGATTGGCTCAAAGAGCTAAACCTCTCCGTACCGGAGACAATTGAGGAATGGGATACTGTTTTGCGTGCGTTTAAGGAGAAGAAAGGCGCAACTGCCGCATTGACCGGCAACACAGCTTCTCTTACCGGTCGGAATGGATTTAGCAGTGGTTTTGATGTGGGAACGCGTTTTTATGTTGATGGCGGAAAAGTAAAATACGGTCCGGCAGAACCGGGATTCAAAGATTTTTTAGCGCAACTTCATACGTGGTATGCGGACGGTATTTTGGACAATGATTACCCGACAAACAATGCGTCGATTATGGATGCGAAAATTACCAGCGGGGAATCGGGAGCTAAGTTTTGTTATATTGGCGGAGATATCAGCAGATATATGAAGCTGATGGAAGAAAAAGATCCGAATTATGAATTGGTGGCAGCGCCTTATCCGTCTGTCGAGAAAGGAAAAGCACCGCGTTTTATGCTGTTAGAAGATGACGTTCAGGCGCCGTTTTTGGCAATCACCACGGCATGCGCCGATGTAAAAACAGCGGTGAAATGGGTGGATTATTTCTATTCTGAAGAAGGACGCATGTTGGTGAACTTCGGCATTGAGGGAGATACCTACAATATGGTGGATGGGAAACCGGTTTATACGGATAAAATTCTGCATAGTCCGGAGGGGTATAGCATAAACGAGGCAATGTGCCGCAATTTCCAAGCATCTTACCCAACGACCGGGCTCAAACAGGATGAAGATTATTTGACACAGTATTATCAATATCCGCAGCAAATTGACGCTTTTCAGCTTTGGGCGAAAAATGTGGAAAGCGGCAGTAAAACAAAAATTCCGCAGATAACGCCGCTGTTGGAGGAGTCGGAAGAAATGGCAACGCTCAGTGCGGAAATCCTTACTTATACAGAGGAAATGATTTTAAAATTCGTGCAGGGCGCAGAACCGCTTTCCAATTACGAGGCATTTGTTGAAGGGTTAAAGAGACTTAATTTGGACCGCTATTTAGAGTTACAGCAGACTGCCTATGACCGCTATCTTGCCCGCTGATGGAATAAATTGGTTCTTGTCCACAGGGGAAGATGTGTGGTAAAATAGCTTAGAGCAGCCGGAGCCGGCGTTCATCAGTTGAGCGCCGGCTTCTTTGTGAAGGGGGAAACAAAAGGAAAATGAAGCGGTTCACTAGCGAGACGATAAAAAAACTGCGGAAAGATGAAAAATTTAAGAAATATGCATGGTGGGTCGGCAGTTATTCCGTTGTTATTCTGCTGTCGATTGTAATCAATTTGGCAGGGTATACCAACGCGATTGGCGTGATTGAACAGGAACTGGCGAAAACCAATGCTTCCTCTATTGAACATACAAAAAATATTTTTGATAATTATTTACAGGAACTGGATAATATTTCATATAATCTCATTCAGTCTAATAGTGTCACACTGCTCAAAAATACGAATATCACGCCGCATAAACGTTCAGAGTATGCTGGTAATCTCGTTCAGGATATTAAAAACAGTGATACAAACAGCCGAATTTTAAAAAATGCTTATATTATACTGAAAGACCAGGACATTTGTATTGATATTAATGGGATTGTATCGCTGAAAACAGCATATCAAATGTCTTTTTCAACATATTATGCAACGCAGGAATCGTGGCTGAACGATTTGTTTGATATGTCAATAAGCGGTCTGAAAATTTTGACAGATAAGGAGGGCAATCAACGGTTATTTTTATGCCGGCGTTACGTGAATCTAAATTTTTCCGTATACCAAGCACAAACAATCGGCATCATGATGGAGATTGATGAAATAAGTGTGAATGAGTTGTTGGCAACGCTGAAATCGGTGGATGGAGAAGAACTGTATATTGTCTCAAATACAGGGGGAATGTTATTTGCAAGCCAAAAAACGGAGCAATGGCCTTTGGAGATTTGTGCAAAGGAAGGTACTTGTGTAAAGACTGTGTTTGGGCAAAAACAGGTAATCAGTGTTGTCCGGTCTGACATTGAAGAACTGCAATATGTACGAATGCTGCCAAACAGCATCTATTTGAAAAATATTCGTTCGGTACGCATTGCATTTGTATTGTGCTATTTGCTCTGTATCGTTTTTGGTGGGGCGTTGGTATGGCTGTTTTCAAGGATAAATGAACGCAATAGACGGCGTATGGAAGAAAAATTGGCAGAACAAAAGTTGTATATGCGTGAGGAGATTCTGCGCCGAATACTGGAACGAAAGTTGGATGTACAGCGTGTGGATATGGATTTTCTGGCAGGATATAATCTGCAAATGACAGGCAAGTATTTTGTCGTTTCTGTGATTGACGCTATCCTACCGGAGGATACCAATGAAGAGGATAACACGGAAGCGCTTAACAAAATTCAGCGGTATCTGGCAGTGTATTTGCCGCCCATGCTAAAGGAGGAAATTTACACCTATTTCTGCATGGCGAAAAACATGGCGGTTGTTGTTTTTAATTTGCAAAAGGAAACATCAACGTTGCTGACAGTCTGCGGCTTGTTGTCACGTTTGCGCAGTAGGCTGCGCGAAGAACTCGGTCTTGATTTCATCTGTGCAGTCAGCGGTATGGCAATTGGGATTGAGGAATTGCCCAAGGCGTTTGATGAAGCAATAGAAGCAATGAACTCAAGATTCCTTGGACAAAAAGACGCTATCTTTATTTACGATGATGGCAATGAGCTTTCTGACCGTTATGCATACAGCGGTGAAATGGAACATAAGCTGATGAATTTTCTCACATTGGGTGACAAGAAGAATGCCACGCAGGTGCTCGAAGAAATTTTTTCATATAATGTGACTGTAAAACGAATTAACTTGAAAATGCTGCGCGTACTCACATCAGAAATCATCAGCAGTTTGCTGAAAGTTGCAGCACAGATTGACAGCGATGAAAACATTGATTTTAAAGAACTGTATCTTTTTTCTACGCAGATTTATACTATCAAGCAAGTTGACCAGGCAAAGAACGAAATTTTGAAGTATATCAATCTGCTTTGTGATTTAAGCGCTAATTATGCTCATACTGTGGGTGACGCTCGCTGTACACAGATTTTAGATTACATTCAAAAAAACTATGCGGACCCGGATTTGAATGTGAATAAAATGGCAGATGTTTTCGGAATCACAACAGGTTGGATTTCAAAATATTTTAAAGACCAGGTTGGCGGCGGTATGGCGGATTACATTGTTAAATTTCGACTGAAGAAGGCGAAGGAACAGTTGAAAAATCCAAAGAAAACCATTAAACAGATTGCGGAGGATACAGGTTTTTCCAGT
>CAMNSU010000099.1 GCA_946555455.1 uncultured Clostridia bacterium
TTTTTTATATTACTTTCATAATTTCTGTTTGACATATCTGTTTTATTTCTCCAGCCAATATATTTTTCGTTTTTAATTCTTGCATCCGCAGGCTTTTGACTGTCATGCGGAAGCAGCCAAACACCGGCTGTTTTTACTGCTCCCGGAATTCTTCCCTGCTCACATAATGCAGAAATTCTGCGGGTGGAAATACCCCACTTTTCACTCGCAAGTTTTATTGTTAATATATCCATTACTGCACCTCCGATACATAATATTGTATACCACGTTCGGAACAATGTCAATATTTTATATAAATAAATGAAAATCCTGTTCTTGTTCCTGTTCCTTTACTATCCTTTTTTGCTTCTCTCCAATATGCATGTTATAACTCTATCAGCAATAATCTCTCTGTCCCGCTTTGGGTAAAAATCAAGGATAGGAATGAGATGCTCTATGATATCTTCGCGGGACAAAACAGGCATGGAAAGCTGTTTCCCATATAATGCCCTTGCTGTATTCATTTGACGAGTGAAATTCATATTGAACGGTCTTGCTCTTAATGCGGCAATTAACGCTTTGGGCTCTATGTCCATCGGCGACATTCGTATGTCTGAAAGTAAACCTGCACCATTATCAAAAATCGGGCAATAATCATATTGATTATCCATTTTTATGACTGCAATGTTATTCAGGTGTCTGTCATCATTTAGAAACAAAGAATCAATCTCAAAAAGCAACGTCAGATATTCTCCAAAATAATCGAGTCCTGTGCATTCTTTTGTCACTTCAGCAAGATAAGCGATTCTTTTTTTGTCACTTGTAAGCGATAACAATTTCTTTTTCAATGGGCAGCCGAGAACTTTTGACAAAAGATGATTGATTGTAATAAGCGATTCTCCCTCTTTCAAAAAATTATCGCTTACACAGCCTGTTCGCTCGCGATTATGAACGATAACTCTTACAGGTTCATATCTTACAAAGGTGAACGGAGTATCCTTTTCAATGTTACTTTTTTCCAGCAGCAGTGAAATTAAAGTTTCACTAAATGCCTCATAGCCAAATTGATCGAGTTTGTACCACTGATTTGTAGCTTCATCAAACCATTTTTCCTGATTGCCTTTTGACGATGTATCTGCAATTTTTTCATTCGTGACAAGCCTTATATCTTTTCTATTTCTATCCATTGCCTGTCCTCCGCCATTTTTCCTTTTGTTTTTTGAATAATCTCTAATGGATTATATTCTGCAACACCTATTGTTTCTAAATATTCTCTTATACCGCTTCGTTCTCTCGGAATACAGCGTTCCTCCAAAAAATTCATAAAATCCTCCCATGTGGGAATCGTATTATTTCCAAACGCAGTATTGACAATATCCTCTGTATGATTTTCTGCTTTCAGCGTTTTATCCGTAAAATCTGCATATATAACAGTGCACAGTTCTATATTGTTATAAAAACTTAATTTTTTGAGGTTATGTCCCATGGTCTTTTTTTCTGATACAAATTCCGTAATTGATTTTTCAGCCGTAATATATATGCAATTCCCGTCAAACATTAACTCAATATTTCTTTTGTTTTCGTCAAGTCCCATTTTCTTTATCCACAATGACGGAATAGATACTTTATATGTTTTTGAGCCCGCCGCCGCTGTTCCTCCGGCTGAACTTACTATAGCTTTTCCTGTTCTGTGTTCCATAGTATCACCTCTGTGTTAAATATAGCATATTCGCACCGAATTGTCAATCTTTTATTTAAAAAGGCAGTTCAAGATGAACTGCCTTTTTTGTATATTATCAACATTATATTTCGAGGAATTGAAAAAAGCAACGAAAAATAGCCCACTGTTTCTATTCCTCTTTCAAAACAGGTTCCAGATAGTCCAGAATCTGCTCATTTAATTTCTTTTTGGTTTCTCTCCAATATGGCATATTGCTATCTAATATAGCAATAAAATCATCTCCGTGATTTTTCACTTTTAAGTGTACAAGTTCGTGTAATATAATGTATTCAATACACTCTATTGGCTTTTTGGCTAACTGAAGATTAAACCATAATTTTTTGGTATTTGTATTGCATGTACCCCAGCGGGTAGTCATATATTTTGTTTGCCAGCTATCGCAATATAATCCCGTTTTCTTTTCCCATTTCGGTAAATATTTTCTGATTTCTTCCTTCAAGATTTCACGATACCATTCTCTCACAAAGGAATCTCTCTGTTTTGCAGTGCTTTCTTTTCTGACACTGAGTATTGCCTTATCACCTGACAATACAAGCGAATTACCTTTATAACTGTATTCAACTTGTAAATAATACTGCTTCCCCAAAACATAAAACGACTCTCCTGAAACATATTGCCTTTCAGTTTGGCGGGGTTGATTTTTAAATTTTGTCTGTTGTTTCTTTATCCATCCCATTTTTGTGCGTACAAACATCAAAATGCTTTCATCAGAAAGATGTTCAGGGGCAGATACCTGCACTTTCCCCTCCGGCGGCTGAACATACAAATGCATATTTTTAATATTCTTTTTTATAATTTCTATTGGGATACCCTGTATTTCCGTATGCATTAATATTCCTCTTGTTCTACAATTAATTTATAAACTCTCTCCACTTCGGACTTATCCAATAATATATCATATATTTTCTTTTTTATTCTATTTTCTTTGATCGGATTCTTTCTAAATCCCGGCTGTTTTGATGAAAGAACAGCCTCGTGCAGTCTCAACGCAAGTTCCTCATCTTCTCCGCAATTATCATAAAATGCTCTCATTGCCGCACTTTCTCTTACAGATTCGGGATATTTGTCATTGTTTTCCGGATTCGATACATTTTTTGTCAGTTCCATATACTTTTCAATGAGCTGCTTATAAGAAATGACTTGTTTTTTTCTGTCAAGAATTAACTGCTCTAAAATTGCTGACATTTTTTCATAATATACCGGATTGACTACTGTTTTTTCAACAACTTTTCTGCGAATATTATTTTCAATTGCTTCAGCCGCGCTTTCTCTGCTGCCTTTATCCTCACCATTCAATTTTTCTGCTTTACTGATAATAAAATCAAGCAAAGTAAAATCGTCAAGAATACCGATTTCTTCGGCGTCAAAAGCGTTAATATAGTTATCAATTAAATATCGCATTCCAGGTTCATATTGTTTCAAATCAATAAAATCACCGCTATGTCTGCCAATTTCCTCACTCAGTTGGATATAGAAACTTACTTTTTCTTCTGTTTTCTGCTTTTCCGCTTCGGAATATCCGGACTCTGACATAAGCGGCTTAAATGCAGCGTAAGCACGCGTTAGTTTATTGATAAGGTGGTATAATTTTTCTCTACTGCGTGTAAATGTCTCATCACTTTCAATATCCATACCACTTTCACCGCAGAAATAATGAGCATACTCCAATTGCGTTCTTGGCTCTTCCACACCTTCGCAAAGTCCATCAAGTGCTTCTAAAATCTCCAAAAAATGCTTTTGCGCTTCTTTACTGCGGCTTTTCAATAAACCGGTTACATCATCTGCATCATAATTTTCAAACGCGCCTGTTGTATATGTATTGATAGCGCCGGTAAGGTCGTCAAACAACTGCTTATAATCGACTATATAACCAAATTCTTTTGTTTCACCGTCCAAACGGTTTACACGGCAAATCGCTTGGAACAGTCCGTGGTCATACATCTTTTTGTCGATATAAAGATAAGTACAAGGCGGAGCGTCAAACCCTGTAAGAAGTTTGTCAACAACGATAAGGAGTTTCATATTATTCGGTTCTTCGATAAATTTACGTTTTACTTCCGCTTCAAAGTCCTCTACCGATTTACTGCCAAGCATTTTATTATATATTTCATATTTGGTAAACGCTTCGGTATCTTCATCATCGCTGACCGTTTCAGTCCTAACAGCTCCTGCATAGGGTTCATAAGATGAAATAATGGCGCACTTTTTAAATCCTTTGTTTTGGAAAACTTCATAATACTGACACGCCGCATAAACAGAACCTGCGACCAAAATTGCATTTCCATTACCATCCATAAGTCTTGGTTTCGTGCCAAAATCAAAAATAATATCACTTGCTATTTTTTCAAGTCTCGACTTTGAAGAAAATATCTTTTGCATATTTCCCCATTTAGATTTCAGCTTTGCTTTGGCGCGGTCTGTCAGTCCAATGGTTTTTATTTCAAACCATTCATCTATCTTAGCTTGCGAAGTTATATCCTGCGGTATATCTCTCGCTTCATAGCGCAAGTCCAAAACCACGCCGTCCCGAACGGCTTCATCAAATTTATAAGTATGAATAAAACCGCCAAAAATTTCAAGACTTGTCTTTTTATCCTTTTTTAAAATCGGTGTGCCTGTAAAACCAATAAAAATACTATCTGGCAATATCGCTTCCATTGCTTTATGAAGTATCCCCGATTGCGTTCTGTGGCATTCATCTACAAACACGACCACATTGCCTTTCACAGAAAAATCTTTCGGTAAAGACGCTTTTAAATCTTCAATGTATTTATCATAATCTTCATCTTTTGTTTCTTTTCCGCGTTTACCAAATTTGTGAATAAGCGAACATATCAGTCTGTCTTCATGTGAATTTAGCCTTCTAAGCAAGTCCTTGCCGCTTTTGGTTCGGACAACATTATTTATATCTACACTTTTATATACTTTCTCAATTTGTTCATCAAGTTCTTCGCGGTCTGTAACAATTAGAACTCTTGCATTGGGGTCATTGGCGAGAATCCATTGTGACAGCCACACCATGGAAAGAGATTTGCCGCTTCCCTGCGTATGCCATATAATACCGCCTTGCTTTTTCTTTTTCAGTCTGTTTTGCGCACGTTTTACGGCATAATATTGATTATACCGACAAACCTTTTTTCTACCGCTGTCGTATACAATAAAATTGTGAATCAAATCGAGGAATCGCTTTTTATAGAACAAGCAGAGAAAGTCTTTGTATAATTTCTCAGGAATATCTTTACATTTTTCTTCAATTAGGAGGTCTGTTTCGTCACACTCGTCTTTAAATCCTTGAAAACCGTCTTCTTTCCATTCAAGATAATATTTTTCTTCTGTTTTAATGGTTCCGTAGCGCATACCTTCGCTTTCATTTCCCGCAACGCAAAACTGTATTGTTGTAAAAAAGTTTTCAATAAAATGCTCTTTCTGATTCGTTATATTTTGTCTGATGCCGCTCGCAACAGATACTCTGCTGTTTTTAAGTTCAATTACTGCCAATGCAATACCGTTTACATATACCACCAAATCCGGACGCTTTTCATTGTTGCCGACAACGGTAACTTCCTCCGCAATATAGAACTCATTGTTGGCTAAATTTTCGCTGTCAAAATCAATAAAATATACCGTCTTCTCAGGTTTGTCTATATCTTCTTTTACTTTTGCGCCATATTTCAGCAGCGAATAGACCTCTTTATTGGCAGAATATAGTCCCTGCTCCATATTTTGCGTTGCCTTTTTCAGTTTGTCAATTGCACCGCAAATCAGCCGCTCCGAATATCCGCGGCTTTCAAGATAGGCATTCAGCTTGTCCTCTATAATATTGGTGTTTTCTCTATCGCACAGGTTGCCTATATATGTATAGTGCAGTTGCTCCTGAAAGAATTGAATCACTCTGTCTTGTGTTTTTCTTTCGCTATCACCTATATGTGGCATACGCACCTCTCCTTTTATACTACGCATTTTATAAATGAACGCCCAAATTCCGTCAGATAAAACACTTTTTTACGCGCCGATAGTTTTAACCCATCATATTGTTTCAGTGTTGCAACTGTATTAAGATAAAACGAATGCTTAAAAATGATATCATAAATTTCTTCATCAGAAATTCTTACATTGCTGGAAATTTCTATCAGTTTTAGCCGTTCCAAATTATCCATATAACTGCATATATTCTTTTTTGAAATGAGTTTTTCTATTGCAACGGTTGTAAAATTATTACATATGTTTTGAAATTCTTTCCTATCGTTTTTTTGAAATACTATATCAATAATAGGATACATTTCTTCGGTGTTATTTGCCAAGAATGTCAAAAGCCGTGCTTCGTCAGGCGTTAACTGCTTTATTATTTCTACGTATGCAGGATGCACTTGATATTTTATATCAATATTCATAGAGGAAACAAGCAGATTAGCATATAATTCCCGAAGTTCTTTGCTGTCATAGCAATAGCTTAACTGCTGTATTACCGGTATTGCAACATAGGGTTCCGGCTCCGTCAATTTTTCTTCCGGTATTTGCTTTGCTTTTTCAGCTACAATTTGCGCCGCCAGCCGTATACTTTCTTCTCCGTTTGTTATCCATTTTTCCCATTTTCCAAGCCATACTCCTATTGTACGAGGCAGCAGACTCAATGTATTACCGATTGATTTTGCACTTGGATGAGCAATATCATCATATACTTTTTCAAGAACCCCTTCCGTTTGTTCCACTAATTTTTTTCTTGTGTCTGACATGCTATCCCTTCCTTACAATAGTCTTATCTTACCGGTTAATAATTGCTGCATCATACCTTGCTTGATTTTTTTATATTTTTCTAACTTGCGCTGATGAAGAGTGATGAGGTTGTCAAGTTGCTGAAAGAAGACTCCGATTTTCTCTTGTTCCATTTTGCTGGGGAACAAAATCGGGGTCTTTTTCCCGCTTTCAATAGTATAAGTGCCGACAGTGCCAATGCCTGCCGATTCATTTATGAACTTCTGAATCTGTTCTCCCCAAAACGAATAAAGCAAAAATTTTCCGTCAATTTTACCGGAGTTTTGGAACCAAATGATATTACCATCTTTGAAGTACAAAGGCTCTAAATTTCTTACTAAATAAGGCACTCCGATGGTGCCTACACCTGTTACAAGCAAATCAGAAACATCAACTTTTCCTGACAGCGCACTGTATTCTTCGTATTTCTCCTTTGAGATGTAAAGGTAGTCGTCGGGTTCTTCATTTTGGGCAGCAGCAACAATATCTCTCGCTCTTAAAAACCTTACCCCGCTGTCTGTCCAGTCCGATTGGTGGATGCGCTTAACTGATGTAATATTCATCATATCACCCAACTTACGCTGTTCCCAAGGTTCCGTATAACCGGGCAGACGCATTTCGGGCGTTGTTTCACCATATTTCGGAAACATTTTTTGCAAACAAGCTTGTTTGATTGCCTTTTTCTTTTCTATCACTTTTTCAAGCGAAGAAATAAGGTTGTCTATATCTGAAAGTGCTTCGGCAATGTTTTTCTGCTCATGTAGCGACGGACATGGAACGCAAAAATCAATTAAAACATTTTGGTTTAAATGTCGAATCGTTCCGCCAGTTGAGGTCTTATAAGCATAGTCCAAAAGCGCACCAGTTCTCAAATATTGGTATAAGAAACGATTATCAACACCATCATCTAAATTATTCAATACGAATATACCCGCATTAAGTGTTGCAGGATTATTCAGTCCCTCTACAAAAGCAATTTTCCCAAGCGTCCCATCTTTTGTTATCAAAATTGAACCATTAGATATCTGAATGTTTTTATCCTGAATATAGCGCTCTTTTGATACATAGTAACATTTATCCAACATAATTTTACCATCAGAAAAATCCGTACCGGTTATTAACAAATAATCGCCGACCGTTAAATACTCCTCTTTCCGTAAATTTTGCCAGCCTATTCGAGCTTTTGGTGTTGCTATATCGTTCAATTTTTTTACTTTCCACTCTTCCGGAATAATCCCTATTTCAGTCTCCTTGTATCCCTCTTTCACCATTGAAATCCCATCCTCTCCAAATGGGATTTTACCTTTGCTTCAAGCGTCTCAATCTCTTTTTCAAGGTTTGGCAAAGTATCCGCATAACGATTGGCAAGTTCTGAAATTCTGTTTGCCATATTATGAGAAATTGCGGAATACAGTGCGGAAATACCGTCAAAAATTGTATCATACCACTTACGATCCACAAGAAGTTCTTTCACTTCATCAATACTTAGTTCCGCATATTTTTCCTTTTCTGTTTCGTCAAGGTCAGCATTTAATTCTTTCACTATTTTAGCATACTTCTTCACTTTTGCAGAAAGTTCTGTGAATGCGGATAATATTTTATATTCTTCGCTGCCGGATGCAGTCTTTTTGAGTTCTTTTAACTTTGCATGAACTGCTTTTGTATCAACAGCATCTTTGTCATTCAAATAATCACGTAAAATACCGTCATCTCCTGTATTTTCTTCCACAAATTCATCCAGTTTGCTTTGCGTTTCCTCCGCAACAGCCTGTGCTTCATCAATTTTTTTGCGTTCCTGCGCAAAATACACTTTTTCAATAATGGCTTTGGGAATCAGTTTCCCGTCCCAGCCTTTGATTTTTTCTTTCTTTTCCCCTTTTTTGTTTTCTGTGACTTCAACAATATTTTCGATTTCTCTGCCGGCTTCATAACCGTCATATTTGATAAGAAATACATCATCCGCCATCACTTCCTGCCAATAGGAAAGCAGCACTTCATAGACGTCAAATTTGTCAACAAGTTCGATATCTTCAAATTTTTCAATCAATTTTTCTGAAAGCCATACGATATATTTTTTCACATCCATTTCGCCGGATATATTTCTGAAACTTTCATCAACGTCATTTTGCCATTCCACAAACGCCGTATCTATTTTATCCGCATATTCTGAAAACTTCTCGTCAGTATATATGGTATTACGAACGTCACCGGTATCAACATTTAATTTATAGTAGCCTTCACGCATAGCGGAAAACAGTTTGTTTTTAAGACTACCAAATATCTCCCAATAATTCTGCATAGAATCAATATCACATGCAGGAATGCCGCCGTGAAGATGCGCCTCTATATCCTGCAAATCTTCCGGCGTACTGCTGTCAATATATCTTGGAATATTTAGGTTATATTCATTTTTAACCTTAATTTCATCGTTAGGAACAAATCTCGCATATTTAGGGTCATTTGTAATCTGTTCATTAAACGTAGTTACGATTTTATATATATCACGCTCACGCAAACGATTTTTGTTGCCATCTTTTATATAATCATGACTTGCGTCAATCATAAAGATGCCTTTGCGCTCATCGGCGTCTGATTTGTCAATAACGATAATGCAAGCAGGTATGCCCGTGCCATAGAAAAGATTGGCAGGCAATCCTATTATACCTTTTATGTACCCTTTATCAATAATGCTTTTGCGAATCGTTGCCTCTGCATTTCCTCTGAACAAAACGCCGTGTGGGAGAATCACCGCCGCTTTACCTGTTGATTTGAGAGATTTTAAAATATGCAGCAGCCAAGCAAAATCGCCGTTTTTTTCAGGGGGTATATCGCCGTAACCTTCAAACCTGCCATATTCCTTCAAACCATCTGTCCAGTTTTTGAGTGAAAACGGAGGATTTACAACGGCAAAATCAAAGCGTTTCAATACGGTCTCTTCATCATCTTCAAAATATCGCGGTGCAGAAAATGTGTTTCCTATACCAACCTCACTGGTCGCTTTGTTATGCAGCACAAAGTTCATCTTTGCAAGTCCGGCAGTCGTAACTTCTTTTTCCTGTCCCCAGATAGATATCTCGAAAGGCGCTTCGTCGGCAGCTTTAATGAGAAGCGATCCTGAACCGCAGGCAGGGTCATAAACGCTATAACCTTCATTTCGGAAAGTGATTTTATCTATTCCAATCACTTTTGCAAGGATTCGCGAAACTTCGGCAGGCGTATAGAACTGACCTTTGCTTTTACCGCTTTCGGTTGCAAACTTACGCATAAGATATTCATACGCATCGCCGAGAATATCGTCCCCGCTTGTTTTGTTGTTTGAAAAATCGAACTCCGGACGCTGAAAAATAGAGATAAGCCCTGTCAATTTCTGAATCATCTCATCCCCTTTTCCAAGTTTGGTTTCGTCATTAAAATGGGCATTATCTATAACGCCTCTCAAATTATTCGCTTCGGCAAGCTTTGCAATAATCTTATCCATGTCCTCGCCGATATTTTTACTGCCTTTGAGCGCCACCATATCATGAAAACTGCCGCCTTCGGGTATTTCAATATCAGCATACATTTTGCCTTTAAATTTATCAGTGACATACTTTACGAATAGCAGCGTCAATATATAATCTTTATACTGAGATGCATCCATGCCGCCTCTTAATTTATCACAGCTTGCCCATAACGAGCGATATAATTCATTTTTCTTAATTGCCATAGCAATATTTCCTCATTTCTGTATTATATAAGCGTTACCCCTGATTCTGTCCGTATATTTCTTTCAAATTTTCAATCGCAAGCGTGGGGTCCATTGTATGGAACATCATATAATTACGCTTCATGGTTTCAACCGGCGCTTGCTTATAGATTCTCGCGCTATCCTCGCCGGTATAAAAATGCCAATAGCGATAGAGATAGCCAATCCAATACAGTACGTCCGCA
>CAMNSU010000100.1 GCA_946555455.1 uncultured Clostridia bacterium
TCTGCCCCCAAAAAAAAAAACTTTTTTTTTGGGGTTTATTTTTTAATTTTACTTTTACCCCTCCCCCCGCCGCGGGCCGCCACGCCATAATATTTTTTATAGTATCTGGTAAAATGGGACAAATTCTCAAACCCACATTTCAGCGCCGCCTCCTGCACGGTGATTGCCTTGTTTGTCAAAATCAGTTTCGCTTCCGCCATACGCGTTTCCAGCAGTTCCGCCTTGGGCGACGCACCGAAAAATTCTTTATAGCAAGCATAAAACCGGCTGCGGCTCATAGCGGCTTTATCCGCAAGTTCCTGCATTGTCCACGGATAGTCATAATTCGTGAGCATTTCCAGCCGCAATTGTTCCATTTGCTGCCACACTGCATTTCCTGCAAGTTCCGCGCTGCTTTGAAAAGCAAACTGGCGGCTGGACAGCAACAGCAGCTTTTGCAGCGCTAAGTACGCTAACTCCTCTGCATACATATTACAGGAAATATTTTCTCTTTGTATTTCAAGTATTAAATGATTCAATATTTCATAGTTTCCTGGATAAAACGGCTGCCCAAACGAAATATGCAGACTGTCCATATAGGTCTTTTCCGCTGTAAAATGAACGTAGCTGTTCACAAAAACAGGACAGCCCCGAAACCTTTGATAATCCTGCGGCGCATAAAAAATACAGGCGTGTTTTCGGAGCAAAAATTCCTGTCCGTCAAGCGTGATATACATTCCTTCTGGAAAGAAAAGAAACAAATAGTCTCCACTGCCGTCTGGACGATATATCAAATTATTTTCTCTTTCTTTTATCATATATCCACATCGTGATATTTTAAAATTTGAATTCACAATATCCCCTCCCTTTTTTCATTTTACCACATTAGGACAAAAAGTCAAATATTTAGGTCAAAAAGCAATTGTTTTTTACCTTCATTCAGAGTACAATGATTGCATAAAAATAAAAAAGAGGAGTGCCAACAATGAAACATCTTCCAAGACCGGAACATCCCAATCCGCAATTTGAGCGGAAATCATGGACAAATCTCAATGGAGAATGGCAATTTGAAATCGACCATGGAAACAGCGGAATAGAGCAAAAATTCTATCAACGAGACAGCCTGAACGACAAAATCATCGTACCGTTTTGCCCCGAAAGTGAGTTGTCCGGTATCCGCTGCAAAGATTTTATGGCGGCTGTTTGGTATCGCCGCACATTTACGCTGAGCGCAAACCAACTAAGCGGGCATGTACTTTTGCATTTCGGTGCGGTGGACTATGAAGCTGTTATCTATGTCAACCAAACAGAAGTCGGCAGACATCAGGGTGGATATACTTCTTTTTCGTTTGATATTACCGCCGCCGTGCAGGAAGGCGAAAATGTATTAACGGTTTGCGCCATTGATGACGTCCGCAGCGGAAAACAGCCGAGCGGAAAACAGTCGTCAAAACACGGTTCTTATGGCTGCTATTACACGCGTACTACCGGCATCTGGCAGACGGTTTGGCTGGAATATGTTCCGCAAAACTACATAGAACGCGTATGGTTTTATCCTGACGTGGAAAACAGTAAATTATCCGTCAAAGCGGTGGTACACGGCAGCGGCAAGCTGGAGGTTTCCACCTCATATCAGGGCAGCAGTACCGGAAGCGCTGCCGCTGTTTCTTCCGGCGGAACGGTTCGGCTGGAAATCCCCCTGTCCGAAAAACATCTGTGGGAAGCCGGTCACGGCAGATTATACGACGTAACGCTACGGTTTGGCGAAGATGAAGTAAAAAGCTATTTTGGACTGCGCAGCGCACAAATGGACGGTATGCGTTTCCTGCTCAACGGACAGTCCGTTTTTCAGCGTCTGGTGTTAGACCAAGGATATTATCCTGACGGCATTTACACTGCCCCCACCGACGACCATTTGCTCAAAGACATACGGCTTTCTATGGAAGTCGGCTTTAACGGCGCACGTCTGCATGAAAAGATTTTTGAACCAAGATTCTTATATCACTGTGACCGTTTGGGATATATGGTTTGGGGCGAACATGCAAACTGGGGCTTTGACCACACAAACGCAGCGGGTCTCAGCCGCTTTTTGGACGAATGGCGCGAGGCGGTCGTGCGTGATTTTAACCATCCCTCCATTATCGGCTGGTGTCCGCTTAACGAAACATGGCCGATTCAAGGACGCGTACAGGAAGATGACATTTTAAAAACAATTTATCAGGAAACCAAGCTGTGGGATCCTACTCGTCCCTGCATTGATTCAAGCGGCAGTTACCATGTGATGACAGATATTTTTGATTTGCATACCTACGACCAAAATCCGGAATCCTTCGGTGATAAATTCGTAGCCTTGGAGAAGGAAAATTCTCTGGAATCATGGATCGTGTTTTCGCGTGAGCATGGTACACACCAATCCTATTCCGGCGGCCCTGTTTTTGTCAGCGAATATGGCGGAATCCGCTGGGATGAGGACGGCGGCTCCGAAGGCTGGGGGTATGGCGATGCACCGAAAACAAAGGAAGCATTTTTGTCTCGTTTGAAAGGCTTGACAGATGTTCTTTTGGACAACAGCAAAATCTTCGGCTTTTGCTACACGCAGCTCTATGACGTAGAACAGGAAATTAACGGACTGTTTACCTATTCCAGAAAAGCAAAATTTGACAGCGGTGTTTTACGTGAAATATTCAGCAGAAAAGCTAAAATAGAAGAATGCTAAACAGGATATGTAAACTTCATTGATGTTTTCCCTTTCTTAAAAAACTTATCAAAAAAACGCTCAAAACAGGAACGTGTAGTCCCCTGTTTTGAGCGTTTTTCATTTATATTTTATCTTTTTCAATACCGTTTTTATTCTGTTACCAGCTTCACGCCGCATTCCTGCAAAGTATCCTGCCATTGCTGATCCAATGCGGCATTCGTGATAAACGTATCAATTTCTTCCAGCGGCGCAAGTTTAATAAATCCAACCTGCCCGATTTTGGTGTCGTCGCAGATATAGAATTTCTGTTTGCAATTGCGAAACACGGCCGATTTAATGTGGCTTTCCTGTTCGTTGCTGTCCAAAATACCGGCGTCTCTGGTCACGCCTTTGCTGCTGAAAAACATCTTCGTTGCAAAAAAATTCTGCAAAATATTGTCCTCTGTGATACCGCCCACAAAAGAAAGGTTGGCGCTCAGCACGCCGCCCACAGAAATGACCTTCAATTTATCGCAGCCGGACAGTTCATTGAGCACGCGCAGCGAATTGGTAATCACCGTCACGCCGGACATTTGTTTAATGCGTTTTGCCAGACAAAACGTTGTTGTGGAGGAATCTAAAAAAATGGTATCGCCCGGCAGAATAAACTGCTGCGCCACTTTCGCGAGTTCTTCCTTCACCGGAACGTTTTTCTTTTTGCGCACGTCCAGCGACAACTCCGCCGTGCTTTCTTCATATGCCACAGCGCCGCCGTGCGTCCGCAGCAGCATTCCCTGATTCTCCAGTTTTTCCAAATCCCGCCGGACAGTTTCTTCCGTCACGCCGAACTGACGGCTGAGTTCATTGACCAACACGCCGCCTTGCTGCTCCAATTGTTCCATAATCCGTTTCTGACGTTCCAGTGCAAACATTTCTACACCTCTATTCTATATATTGCCACAATTCCGCATGGGGACTGGCAATGACTGCCGTATCCACCAGCAGTCCTTCCTCCGCTGCCTGCGCGCCGCCGTTTTTCACCGCGTCTTCCACATTCGATACGCTGCCGGTAAAAAGTGCATAACATTTTCCGCCCATACCGCGCGCAATCCGAATTTCCATTATCTCCACACCGGAGGTTTTCACCGCCGTATCCGCTGCCTGAATGACAGCGGCAATGGAAAAGGTTTCTATGATACCAACCGCGCCGCGCTGCGCTGTTTCTGCGGCGCCCACCAACGATAGATATACTTCTTCTTCAATGCGTCCCAGCACCGTGGAATCTACCACTGCTTCTCCATATTCCCGATTGGCAAACGCCACGGCATTTTCCACTTCCGCAACGCCGCCCGCAATAATCAGCACAAATTTTCCTGGGCAAATGGGCTGCGCCATGACGATTTCAACGGACACCAAATCCAAAATCCCATCGCTCACCAGATACCCTTTTGAAATGGTTTTTATCTCAATGACTCCGATTGCTTTCAACAATCTTCACCGCCTTTTCCGTAATTTCCGTGACCGTTCCGTCTATACTTGCGTGAATCAGCGCGCCCAAGCCTTCGCCCTGTGCCGTCAGCGGGTCGCCTGTTTTCACTCTATCGCCCACTTTCACCGCAAGCGGATAGAGTCCGCCGATATGCTGCCGCAAAGGAATTTCCACTTCTTGCGGGCGCGGCGGTTCCACATACGTGTAATCGTCTCTGTCATATTGCCATACACCGAGCCGCCGCAAAATACGCTGCGTCGGCACGCGCCGAAACGCCCGTTCCTGCCGCGGTTTCACGTCTTTGGGCTCCGGCCGCATTCCTTGCTTTGCCAGTTCGCCTTTCACGCCGGCAAACACCATGCGCGGACTCAGCCCCTGACAGCAGGCAATCGTATCGCACACGCTGCAACTGCTGCACAGAAACGCTCCCTGAAATACTTTGGTGTTTTGAATGCCCTGCGCCACTGTTTTGACAATTTTATGCGGTTCAATATCGTGTCCAAGTAAATGCCGCGGACATAAATCCGTACACATATGGCAGCCGCAGCAAGCGGACGCCGCACGGCTCAGCGCTACACGCTGATTTAGTTTCCGCCGCATGACAACGCTGCTGTCCTTCGGCAAAATCAAATATCCTTTGGTCGTCTTGGTTACCACAGCATCTGCGCCGGATAATTTCCCCATCATGGGACCGCCTTCTATGATAGCATCTTCCTCCGTTAATGTCAAGCCGGCTTGTTCCAACAAGTAGGACAGGCTTGTTCCAACCGGCACCTTTAGCACGGTTGTTTTCTCCGTCCGTCCTGCAATGGTAACAAATTTTTCCGTAACAGGGTTTCCTGCCATGGCATTTCCAATGTTATACAGCGTTTCCAAATTATAGACCACAACGCCCTGCGAAATGGGCAGTTTTCCACTTCCCACGGTTTTTCCCAGCGCTTCCTCTATCAAAACCAATTCGTCTCCCGCCGGATAGATGTTGTCAATCACGGCATAGCGACAGGATTTTCCGAAAGAATGCGCTGAAATGCCAAGCAATTCCGCCGCATGGCGTTTGATTGCCAGCACGCCTTCTTTTGCGCCGCTTTGCTCCACCACCGCCTCCAGCGTTTCCTCCAAAAATGCGCGTTGTGCTGCATATAAATGAAAATCGGTTTTGAGCAGCGGTTCGCATTCCACGCCGTTGATTAAAACTGTTTCGATTCCCTCCGCCAGCTTAAACGCAGAAGGGAATCCTGCGCCGCCCGCGCCAACCACGCCCGCCCGACTGATTTGTTCCTGCAACATGCTTTTTCTTCTCCCTTTGTTTTCATTTAGACAGAACAGGTTCCTTTATACCAAACACCAAAAGAACCTGCATTTATCTTAGTCTACAATTCCCACAATCACCGCGTCTGTCGGTATTTCTTTGCGGTCGCAGGCAAACCGTGCATTGTCGCCTTCGCAGACAATCACTGTTTCGCCGATACCCGCGCCAATGTGGTCAATCGCCACAACATGTTCTCCGGTTTCCTTTTGTTCTCTGTCCAAACAGTTTACTATCATGATTTTATATCCCACCAAAGAATCCACCTTGCGCGTTGAAACCACCGTATCCACTACTTTTCCTAAAATCATTCCGGTTCCCTCTTTTCTTTATTTGATAATCGTCACTTTGTCGCCGTTGCGAAGTCCGGCAGAGTTTGCGTCGTCGGTGTCAATATGCATTTCCACGTTGAAATCGTCCCGCACGCGCACCTGTACGTCATAAAATTTTGTCGGTTTGATACCCTCCACCATCACGTCCACATAGTCGCCGTCTTTCACGTCATTTTTTGCCGCTGCCGCCGGCGTCATATGAATATGCCGGTTGGCAATGATAACGCCCTCTTTTAAATAGATACTGCCTTTCGGCCCCACGACCACCACGCGCGCCGAACCTTTGATATCGCCGGAGGGGCGAACGGGCGGACTGATTTTCAGCACAAACGTATCCGTTCTGGAAATTTCCACTTGCGTCTGTTTGCGTACCGGTCCCAGCACGCGGACATTTTCAATCGCTTTGAGCGACGCGCCAACCAGTGTCACCACTTCTTTTGCCGCAAATTCTTTTCCCATCAGCGGTTTCAGTTTCGTCAGTTCATATCCCTTGCCGAACAGAATTTCCAAATCCTCCTGCGACAAATGAATATGACGCTGCGATACGCCGATTTTTATATCATCGCCGGTGACATTTTCCATCACCGATTGCACAATTTTTTCTATCAACATCTGTTCCATAGCAGCTACTCCTTTCGTTTTGGTTCCTGCCAATAGGAAAACGGGCTTACGTCCGCTTTCCTATTGGCAGGAACGGCAAAGCCGTTCCCGTTCCAACAGGGATTCTGCTTTCTTATTTCAAGACCGGCAGAATTTTTTCCACATCGCCGTGCGGACGCGGAATGACATGTACCGCTACGATTTCGCCCAGACGGGACGCTGCTGCGGAACCTGCTTCTGTTGCTGCTTTCACCGCTCCAACGTCGCCGCGCACCATAACGCTCACCAGACCGGAACCGATTTTTTCTGTTCCAATCAGCGTTACGTTTGCCGCTTTTACCATTGCGTCTGCCGCCTCAATTGCTGCAACCAAACCTCTTGTTTCCACCATTCCCAACGCTTCAAAATTCATTTTTATTTCCTCCTTTTTTTGTACTTCTTGTTTTTGTGGTTCTTGTTTCACTGACGCCTGTTTTTTTGCTGTCGCCATGATTACACCTCAATCATTTTAAAAACTTCTGTATCTCCTCATGCGGACGCGCAATGACCTCGCACCCTTTCACCTTACCGAGCCGCTGCGCTGCTTCCTTGCCGCGCTCCAGCGCGCAGGTCACGGAAGATACGTCGCCTTCCACCACCAAACTCACCATACGCCCGCCAAGGCGGCGTTCAATATGGACAAGTTTAACGCCGGACGTTTTGCACATCTGGTCAAGCGCTTCAATCGCCGCGACCAGACTTTGAATTTCGATAAGCCCTATTGCATCCATGCCGCCACTCCTACCTTTGATTTTCTGCTTGCAGCAGTTTGGATTATTTCAATACCGGCAGGATTTTTTCCACATCACCGTGCGGACGCGGAATGACATGTACTGCTACGATTTCGCCCAGACGGGACGCTGCCGCTGCGCCTGCTTCTGTTGCAGATTTCACTGCTCCAACGTCGCCGCGCACCATAACACTTACCAGACCGGAACCGATTTTTTCTGTTCCAATCAACACAACATTTGCCGCTTTTACCATTGCGTCTGCCGCCTCAATTGCTGCGACCAAACCTCTTGTTTCCACCATTCCCAATGCTTCCATCATGATTCATACTTCCTTTCTTTTATTTCACTGTTTTTGCTTGCTTTATTTTATCCCTGCCCAAAGAACACAGGTGCGCCATTGCTGCCGCGCCGTCGCTTGGACGTGGAATAATGTGTGATGTAATATAGAGTTCCTTGGACTGCGCATAAGCCTTGCCCGCTTCCACCGCCGCTTTCACCGCGTCTACGCTTCCTTCCATTTTCACAATCATCACCAGCGGTACTTCCGCGCTGTCGCCCGCCGCCGGTTTGTTGTTGTCAAATGCAATGATTTTCACGTCCGCCGCTTTTGCCGCTATGTCCGCCGTGCAAACCGCTGTGACAAATCCAAAAACCTCAATCATACCAAGTGCATTCATGCTGTTTCATTCCTTCCGCATGATGTGCTTAGTCCTTGTTGACATAAGCAATCTTGATTCCTTGCAGAGAGATGTTCATTTCCATTGCTTCGTTCAGTTCATCAAGCCCATAGCGGTGCGTGATTAAATCCTCAATCGGTAAATTGTTTTCTTTTGCCCGTTTCACGAATGCAATGGTTGTCGGATAGTCGTTTGCGCCGTAGTCCCAAGAACCGACCAGCGTCACTTCTTTGTTACAGAACGCAAAATGCGGATTCACGGTATATTCACCATTGTCCACAAAGAACCCGACTTCGCAGAATCCGCCGCCGCGGCGTACAAACTGCCACAAATCCGCAGCCGCCGCCGGAACGCCGGTACACTGGAACGCAAAATCCGCGCCCAAGTCGTTTCCTTCTTTCACCATGTTCACGCGCTCGTCCAGATTCGGGTGTTCCTTGAAATTGATGGTTTTCAGCGCGCCCATGCGTTTTGCCATGGCAAGACGCTGTTCGTTTCCGTCAATGGCGATAATGTTATAAATACCTGCTGTTTTGAGAACCGCAATCATCAAAAGACCAATCGGCCCGCAGCCCTGCACCACCACTTTGCTGCCAAAGTTCAGCAGTCCTGTGGAATTTGCGCGTTCCACCGCATGAACTGCCACAGCAGAGGGTTCCAGCAACAGTTTTTGTTCAAAACTCAGTTCATTCACCACGAAAAATGTGGAATTTGCACGCACCAGCAAATGGCTGGCAAACCAACCGTTCAACCGGTATTCCGGACTGTCGGAAATGAGTCCGTAAATCCCCTGATTATCGCACAAATTCGGTGTTTCAGGGTGATGAATACACATGGGGCAGGTGCCGCACGTCATCACGGACGTCACAACGCGGTCGCCTACTTTAACCGGCTTGCCCTGCGTATCAAATTTCACATTTTTACCCATAGCAATGATTTCGCCTGTGCCTTCGTGTCCAAGCACAACGGGAATCAAGCCGAACGGGTCGCCTTTCCATTCATGTACGTCTGTGCCGCAGATACCGCAGCCTTCCACGCGAATCAGGATTTCATCATCCTTGGGCGTGGGCATTGGCACTTCCACCACTTCCAGCTTACGGTCGCCCGTCAGCATGGAAATCCGCGCTGTTTTGGGAATCTCGCTGTGCTTGCCGCACCCACCGGAACCGCAGTTACAAGAGGAATTCCCGTCCACATTTGCCAGCACTTGACGGACAATTTTTTCTATGTCTTGTGGATTCATGTTTCCTTACTTCCTTTCCCTGTTTCTTTCTATATAATGGAGAATCCGTCCACCATCACGCAGCGCCGCTGTCTGGTAAACGACCGCGCGCAGGTGAGTCCTTCTCCGGTTGGCCCTGCAATGGTGAAGGTGGTATAACCTTCGCCGCCTGCACCGATTCCTGCATAAGACGGCGCATTTTTCACAAAAATGGTGGTTTCCACTTCTCTTGCAAACCGCGTCAAATGGTCAACGTTTTTGGAATGGATATGCGCGCTGTGCCGCCGTCCGTTTTCCGCCGCCACTGCTTTTTCCACCGCTTCGTCAAAATCTTTCACGCGGACAACCGGCAGAATCGGCATCATCAATTCTTCCTGCACGAACGGATGCTCGAATGGCGCTTCGCAAACAATCAGTTTGGCATCGCTGCTGACGCCGATTTCTTTCAGGAACAAGGACGCGTCTTTTCCCACCCATTTTTTATTGATGACATATTTTCCGTCTTTTTGCACCATGGCAAACGACAACATCTGTTCCATCTGGCGGCTGTCAATCAAATAAGCGCCGCTCTGTGTCATGTAGTGCACCAATTCGTCTGCAATGTCCGCCACTGCAAAGCATTCTTTTTCCGCAATGCAGGGCAGGTTGTTATCAAAACTCGCACCGTCTACAATGTCTTTTGCCGCTTTGGGGATATCCGCTGTTTCGTCCACAATCACCGGCGGATTGCCTGCGCCTGCGCCAATCGCTTTCTTTCCGGAGGAAAGCAGCGCGCGCACTACGCCCGGGCCGCCTGTTGCCACCAGCATTTTCACCGCCGGCGATTTCATCATCACGTCCGACGTCTGCATGGTGGGTTTTTCCACAGAACAAACCAGATTTTCCGGGCCGCCCGCTTCCAGAATCGCACGGTTCACCAAGTCTACCGCATAGTTAGATGTTTTCACCGCGCCCGGATGGGGGTTAAATACCACGCCGTTTCCCGCCGCAATCATGCCCATGCTGTTGCACAGCACCGTTT
>CAMNSU010000101.1 GCA_946555455.1 uncultured Clostridia bacterium
GGCAAAAGCACGCAGGAATACTGGCGTATTTCAAGTGATTTTAACGTAGCTGGCAGGGAAATCTGCCTCGGAGACCGCACGCGGTTCGACTCTTCTTTGTTTAAGTCTTTTTTGCGACTCACCCATTTAGACGCACACGATAGAAAAAAGTTCCAAAAGCATGATGGAAAAATTTTCAGCCCCCTAAACACGCCCCTCAAATGCGAAAAAATGTTTGACTATCCCGCCTGAATATAGTATACTTAACATACAGGAGTTGAACATATCTATGAATCGAATGCAACAATTATTAGGATATACGCGCCGGTGTGTGGATACCTATCAGATGATTCAGCCGGACGACAACATTGCCGTGGGCGTATCGGGCGGCAAGGACAGCGTCACGCTGCTGATGGTTTTGGCGGCGCTGCGCCGGTTTTATCCCAATCCGTTCCGGCTTGTGGCAATCACGCTGGATATGGGATTCGGCGGTATGGATTTCGCGCCGGTGGAAGCGCTCTGCCGCGATTTAGACGTGCCCTTTGTTTTGGAAAAGACGGATATTGCGCCGGTCATTTTTGATATCCGCAAGGAAAAGAACCCCTGTGCGCTCTGCGCTAAAATGCGCCGCGGCGCGCTGCATGAAGCGGCGCTGCGAAGCGGCTGCCGCAAAGTCGCTTTGGGACATCACCACGACGACGTATTGGAAACGTTTTTGCTTTGCCTGTTCAACGAATCGCGCATCAGTTGTTTTTCTCCCGTCACCTATCTGGACAGGCGGGACATCACGCTGATTCGTCCGCTGCTCTATGTACCGGAGGCGGAAATCAAACGATTTGCGGCGGAGGAAAATATTCCTGTTGTACACAATCCCTGTCCGGCGGACGGACACACGCAAAGAGAAGACATGAAAACCCTGCTGCACACGCTGGCGCAGGAACGACCCGGACTGCGGGAGCGTATGTTCCGCGCCGTGGAACATTCTGCCATTCCGGGCTGGCTGGGCGGCGGGTCTACACAAAAGGAGGTTGTATCTCATGAAAAATAAGTTTTGGTCAAGTTTTGTCGGCTGTATTCTGATTCTTTTAGGTGTTACATGGCTGGGTAATGTTGCCGGCTGGTGGGATTTCGGACTGTTTACAGGCTGGTGGTCATTTATACTGATTGTTCCGGCGCTTTACTGGATATCGCAGCGCGGCCCCAATTTCGGCAATGTGTTTTTGCTGATGCTCGGTATACTTTGTTTGGGCGAGGCCTATCATCTGCTGGGAAAACATGTCACAGTTTGGTCTTTAGTCCTGCCGCTCTTCGTGATTCTCCTCGGTTTGGATACCTTGGTGAAGAGTTTCACACGCGGACGAAAACTCAAAAATTTACACGCAACCAATCAGGAATATCCCTCCTATCATGTGATATTCACTTCTAAAACAGACGTAAACAAAACGCAAGACCTCAAAGGCGCAGAAATGACTGCACTGGGCAGCAAATTGATTGTGGATTTCCGCGAAGCACAAATCACGCAAAACATTCAAATTGAAATTGACGATGTGTGTTCCACCGTTTTGCTCTATCTGCCGTCCAACGTCAGCGTCAATATTGACGGCGACAACGTTTTTGGCGGCGTAACCAACCACTGCACGTCCACCGGCGCATATTCTGTTTCCATTCGCTGCAGTTGTGTGTTCGGCAGTATCCATGTCTACAATTGACCAATTACAATTCCTATAGCGCGCTTTATTCACCCACGGTAAGGCGGTCGGTTCTTCTATATAATTTGTGGGCAGAAAGGCTAACGATAGTTCTATGATTGCATATGTAAAAGGAATCCCTGCATATACCCGCGCTGATTACGCCGTGATTGACGTGGGCGGCGTGGGGTATAAAGTGTTTATGCCGCTCAGTCATTTGGGACGGCTGCCGCGGGAAGAAAAAGTTGTTACGGTATATACCTATCTGCATGTTCGCGAGGATATTCAGGCGCTCTACGGTTTTTTGTCCACCGAAGATTTGGACATTTTTGAGTTGCTGCTTGCCGTGTCCGGCGTTGGCCCCAAAGCCGCGCTGTCCATTCTTTCTACGCTGGAACCGTCCAAGCTGGCGCTTGCCGTGTCGCAGGGCGACGTCAAGGCGATTTCTTCCGCGCCCGGTATTGGCAAAAAAACAGCGGAACGCATTGTGTTGGAACTCAAAAACAAAATCGGTTCAGGTCTTGTAGATGTGTCAGACAGCGCTGAATATTTGCCTGGAAACGCCGATTTGTTCACCGACGCTGTTTCCGCACTCATGGGGCTGGGCTATACTGCTTCCGAAGCATCCGAGGCGGCACGCAAAGCGGGCGACGCGGATAGCGTGGAAGAAATCATTAAAAATTCGCTGAAATATCTCATGTAGCGGCATGATTCAGCAATAAAACGGAAGGAAAGAGCGTTCTATGGAAGATATACGTTCCGTCTCCGGTTCTTTTGTGAACGAAGACGCCGATATTGAACTGGGCTTGCGTCCCAAACGGATAGAAGATTATGTAGGACAGCAAAAAGCCAAGGAGACAATGTCAATTTACATACAAGCCGCCAAACAACGCGGCGAATCACTGGATCATGTTTTGCTCTATGGTCCGCCGGGTCTTGGGAAAACAACATTGGCGGGCATCATTGCCAATGAAATGGACGTGAATATTCGCATCACCTCCGGACCCGCTATTGAAAAAGCGGGCGATTTGGCAGCAATATTGACCAATCTCACGCCGGGCGACATTTTGTTTATTGATGAAATCCATCGGCTTTCCCGCGCTGTGGAAGAGATTCTCTACAGCGCCATGGAGGATTTTGCACTGGACATCATCATTGGCAAAGGGCCCAGCGCGCGTTCTGTGCGTCTGGATTTGCAGCCGTTCACGCTGATTGGCGCAACCACCCGCGCAGGCTTGCTCAGCGCGCCGCTGCGTGACCGGTTTGGTGTGATTTCCCGTTTGGAATTATATTCGCCGGAGGAACTCATGCAGATTGTCAACCGTTCAGCGGGTATTCTGGGCGCGGCAATCGACCCTAGCGGCGCGGCAGAGATTGCACGCCGTTCCCGCGGAACGCCGCGGATTGCCAACCGTCTGCTCAAACGCGTGCGGGACTATGCGCAAATCAAAGCGCAGGGTATTATCTCTCGTGAAGTGGCAAGCGCCGCGCTGAACATGATGGAAATTGACGACTTGGGACTGGATTCCATTGACCGCCGCATGGTGTTGTCCATCATTCAAAATTTTTCCGGCGGCCCTGTCGGTCTGGATACGCTGGCAGCTACCATCGGCGAAGAAAGCAACACCATTGAGGACGTCTATGAACCCTATTTGCTGCAACTCGGTTTTTTGGCGCGTACGCCGCGCGGGCGTGTTGTGACCCGTCCCGCTTACCTACATTTTGGTATTCCTTATGAAGAATAGAGGGTTCTGCTTTTTTTACGCTCCACTCCCGAAGCAGGTTTCCTTGCAAACAATCCTCTTCACTGTTTCATATAAGCAAAACCACCGGCTAAGCCGGTGGTTTTCTTCACAAAAAAAGTGCGGATTCCGGTTTCAGAATCCGCCACTTTTTTATATCTTCTTACGCTTCTGTTAAATCTTAATCCAGCCAAATGCGCTGAGCACAGAACTCACCAGAATGGCAATCAAAAAGACCGGCGCAATATACCGAATCACAACATGGAATAATTTCTCCCGATGGAATTTTGAAGAAATTTTCACTTCGTCCGATATCACTTTTGTTTTGAGAATCCAGCCCACAAAAATACTGGTGAACAACGCCACAATCGGCATGAGCACGCTGTTGCTGATAAAATCGAAGAAATCCAGCATTTGCATTCCCAAAATTTTCACGCTGTCCCAAACACTATATCCCAAAGCGGACAACAGTCCAATCAGAAAACCACCGACCAACACCACAAGACAAGTTACGATACGATCCCAATGCAGTTTATCTTGCAAAATGGACACAATGGTTTCCATTAGAGAAATAGCGCTGGTCAGTGCCGCAAACAGCACGAGCAGGAAGAAAATTCCGCCGACAAAATGTCCGAACGGCATAGCGTCAAACACTTTGGGCAGCGTGACAAACATCAGTCCCGGTCCGGCATTTAACGCCTCTTTATCCCCGCCGGAGAACACAAAGACTGCCGGAACAATCATCAAACCTGCCAGCAGTGCAATTCCGGTATCGAAAATTTCAATCTGCCCAACCGATTTTTCCAAATTGTCTTCTTTTTTCATGTAGGAGCCATAGGTAATCATAATCCCCATTGCCAGCGACATGGAATAGAACAGTTGTCCCATCGCCGCTAAAATAGTCGTCACAGAAAAATCGCTGAAACTCGGTGTGATATAGTATTTCACGCCTTCCCACGCGCCCGGCATGGTCAAGACAAAAATGACAATCACAACTGCCAACACCACCAAAACGGGCATCATAATACGGCTCGCTTTTTCCACGCCTTTCTGCACGCCGCACATAACAACCAATGACGTCAACACCATGAATACCGCCAGCCACAGCACCGGTGAACCGACCTGTGCGATAAAACCGGAAAAATAGTCTCCGCCCGCCGCCATAGCGCCCTGTCCTGCCAGATAGGCAACAAAATATTTCACAACCCAGCCGCCAATGACACAATAATATGGAAAAATGATAACCGGTACGATTGTCCCTAAAATACCGACAAAGGCAAACCGCTTGTCCAACGCTTTATACGCCTCAATGGCGCTGAGTCCCGTTTTGCGCCCAATGGCAATTTCCGTAATCATGAGCGCGAATCCAAAGGTAACTGCTAAAATAATATAGACCAGCAGAAAAATTCCACCGCCATATTTTGCCGCCAGATATGGAAACCGCCAAATGTTTCCCAATCCCACAGCAGAGCCTGCCGCCGCCAACACAAATCCAAGCTGATTTGTAAAGCTGCTTCGTTCTTTTGTCATGTTTTGCTCTCCCCTTTTCCTTTAAAATAGAACACGATTCCCCAATTTTCTTTTGCTTCTATAATCAAATGAACGTCTATCTGACAAAAACGGTTTCCGACAACAACACCCTATCCGCCTTTAGCAGAAATCATTTGTTATATTTTTTTATTATACCATATCTGCGGAGCAGATTTGTCCTCACGCATGAGGACAGTTCCGAGTCGTATCCCGACGTGGAACCTCCTATATCGTTCGTGCATCTCCGCCGGTTGCCGCGTTGTATGCGTGGCGAGGCGGAGGCACTTTTGATTCTATAATAGTCGCTTTGCGACTATTATAACATATTTCATTTATGAATGCAAGCCACTTATTTCATTGACAGGTAAAATAATGTATGCTATACTCGAATTAATCTGATAACACTATGAAAAGAGGGATTTTGATGCAATGTCGGTGGTGTGGCGCTTCCATTCCTGTCCGGTCTTCCCGCTGTCCGAACTGCGGAAAAAAATTGAACACTTTTATAACCTATTATTCCAGCAACACCTATATTAATCAGGTAGATGACAATGATGAACCTCTTTCCTCCCTGCGCCGAAAAGGGGTATTGTTGCTTTCCATCCCCGGTCTGCTGTTTGCGGCGCTATGCTGTCTGCTGCTGTTTTTGGACATTGCGCATGTTTTGCATGGCGTAGACGCGGCGCATTTCCATTCCCCTATTTTCGCTATGCTCCCTTTTCCGGTTCCATATAGAAATCCCGATCTCATTACTTTTGTTCCGGTCTCCGAACTCACCTTTGTTTTTCCCTTTGGTTCGCCTTCTGAAATTCTGCTCGTTTCACTTTGGTTTCTGTTTAGCATGTGTTTCGGTTTCTGGGGACTCGCCGAGTTATTGGGGAAACATTTGCGTCAAAAAGGATGTATCATTTTAGCAGTTCTCATCTCACTCTGTTTGTTCGCTGTCCGATTCACTTTGCTAAACACGCAAACTTCCTTTTTATTGACGGCACTTATGTATATCCTATGCGTGACAAATGTGCTTGGCAGCATCTATATTTACCGTAGTGAACGCAGCGTACTGCAAACCGAAACGCGTTCTCTGACGCGTACGAAAACCGTTTTCTTAATCGGTTACGGAATTTTTATTGTACTGCTCCTAACAGCCATTTTATTATTTCGTTATCACATTGTGATTCCGCAGGGATAGTCTATTTTCTGTGATTCCTTCCCCTGCCTGTGTGATGTTTATTTTAGCCGAAATCTTTATATAACTTAAAATTATATTTCAATTGTTATTGATATCCCCTTGACTTTCTCTCGATTATAACTTATAATGGTATCAAGAGAATCTTTTTGGGGGTTGTTGGTTTGAATAAGAAAAAATTAGGTCGTCCTACTAATAATCCTAAGGACACTACAATGAAATTCCGCTTTGATAAAGAGACTTTACGCAAAATGGAAGCCTGCAGCAAAGCCTTGCACATTTCCAAATCCGAAGTTGTACGCGGCGGCGTCCATTTGATGTATCAGGAAGTTTTTCACGAAGACTAACGCAAAAAGGAGATCTGCCACATGGTAGACCTCCTTTTTTGTTCTGTAAAAACCAACCAGTTCTGTGACCCTCACAGGTCGCGACGAAGACACAAAGGCAAAAATTGAAAACGCCTATGTGATTTCAATCCACGAGCCCTTCACAGGGCTCGACAGATGTTATAAAGCTGATTACAAATCTAATTCAATTTCAATCCACGAGCCCTTCACAGGGCTCGACGTCGTATTTATCCATACAGATTCGCAGTGGCGCACCCATTTCAATCCACGAGCCCTTCACAGGGCTCGACGCGGAAATGGAAGGAGAGGAGTTTGAAGCATTATATTTCAATCCACGAGCCCTTCACAGGGCTCGACAGCCCACAAAGAAGATATTGCAAATGCAGTAAAGATTTCAATCCACGAGCCCTTCACAGGGCTCGACGACTTGGCGGACAACATGAAAGCGCAGTTGGAAGTATTTCAATCCACGAGCCCTTCACAGGGCTCGACAATGTCGCTTCCAATATCAATTGCACCACCCAGCTATTTCAATCCACGAGCCCTTCACAGGGCTCGACGAAAATGAAAGTCACAGATACAAATATACAGGTTTATTTCAATCCACGAGCCCTTCACAGGGCTCGACCATTCTTTACATATATAGCTAATATCTTTGCTTTTAATTTCAATCCACGAGCCCTTCACAGGGCTCGACGCGGGCAACAATTTGAAGTGTGGGAGGGAGCAGAATATTTCAATCCACGAGCCCTTCACAGGGCTCGACGTTGGTAAAATTCACACCAAAGTATTGACAGTGTATTTCAATCCACGAGCCCTTCACAGGGCTCGACGCCGAGGAATGATGATATGGCAAAGGTTATAGGTGATTTCAATCCACGAGCCCTTCACAGGGCTCGACTTCAAGCGGCTCTTGATGGGTCGCTTTTTTGATACACATTTCAATCCACGAGCCCTTCACAGGGCTCGACTGAGATATTCGGTGTGACGGTTGAGTGGATTGCTATTTCAATCCACGAGCCCTTCACAGGGCTCGACTTCTGCAATACGATTTTGGCGCGAGAATTTAAATGATTTCAATCCACGAGCCCTTCACAGGGCTCGACGCGTGGAACGTCCATGCGTGGAGTATCAATGTTAAATTTCAATCCACGAGCCCTTCACAGGGCTCGACTTTTTTCTTAGCAGCCCGACGCTGCGCACGATTAGATTTCAATCCACGAGCCCTTCACAGGGCTCGACGGTATTACTGTCTTCTATCGCGGCAATTGTCGTCTTATTTCAATCCACGAGCCCTTCACAGGGCTCGACTATGTTATTTGTATATCCAGCAATCTTCCACGAGATTTCAATCCACGAGCCCTTCACAGGGCTCGACCCCACCAGCTTGATACTTGTACCGCCACATTATCCATATTTCAATCCACGAGCCCTTCACAGGGCTCGACCTGGATTGCAAGTTCCGTCAAATGTGCTATGTTGACATATTTCAATCCACGAGCCCTTCACAGGGCTCGACAAGAGAAACGCTGAAAATAATCATTGACCGCTTCGTTATTTCAATCCACGAGCCCTTCACAGGGCTCGACCTTGTCATAAAGACGCTGCATCCATTTTGTTCCAGCAATTTCAATCCACGAGCCCTTCACAGGGCTCGACCGCGCTGGAAGCCGCAGAACTGCTGGATATATCCTTATTTCAATCCACGAGCCCTTCACAGGGCTCGACGTTGTAAGGGAGGTGGCGGCGGTGAAATATCAGATTTCAATCCACGAGCCCTTCACAGGGCTCGACCGGCGGCGGGCGTCGCCATAGAGCGCGGCGGCGTATTTCAATCCACGAGCCCTTCACAGGGCTCGACGATTGGGCGGAATGGTTTTATCAGTCGCAAGCGTGATTTCAATCCACGAGCCCTTCACAGGGCTCGACCAGATTTTGATCGGCGACGGGACAACGGCAAACCTATTTCAATCCACGAGCCCTTCACAGGGCTCGACCCTGCTGCCCGCGTTCACTTTGTAATAATTGGCACATTTCAATCCACGAGCCCTTCACAGGGCTCGACGGATATTCGGTCAGGTAGAGGAAGGATAAAAAACAAATTTCAATCCACGAGCCCTTCACAGGGCTCGACCGATCGTCGGGCGGCAAGTCCGGGAAAAGTACACGATTTCAATCCACGAGCCCTTCACAGGGCTCGACTCTGACAGATTTTCGTCCGTGAATGTCCCGTCAGATTTCAATCCACGAGCCCTTCACAGGGCTCGACTCCCATAATTCCCTTCGGTAACGACCATATAACCGATTTCAATCCACGAGCCCTTCACAGGGCTCGACCGATCCGGATCCGGAAACGTACAAGGTAGAACAATTTCAATCCACGAGCCCTTCACAGGGCTCGACCGATATCAAGAAAATTTTTTCGGATATCTGGAACGATTTCAATCCACGAGCCCTTCACAGGGCTCGACGGCGTATGATTTTGACGTCGTTCAAAAAATTCAATTTCAATCCACGAGCCCTTCACAGGGCTCGACAGCCGCTTATCATGTCAACCGGGACGGCGGGGTATGAATTTCAATCCACGAGCCCTTCACAGGGCTCGACGTGATAAACCCGCGTATATATCGACCGTTCAGGATTTCAATCCACGAGCCCTTCACAGGGCTCGACAAATGGCGTCATACGGCTATTTCGGCGCGGAATGATTTCAATCCACGAGCCCTTCACAGGGCTCGACTTTCCTTCATTTTTCCTTTCCTCCTGTTCTTTAATATTTCAATCCACGAGCCCTTCACAGGGCTCGACGATCGTGTATTCGAGGACATACCGACAGACGCGATTTCAATCCACGAGCCCTTCACAGGGCTCGACGTAACGGTTGCGGCGGGATATGGCTACATAAACGGATTTCAATCCACGAGCCCTTCACAGGGCTCGACTCGGACAATGGTTTTCCGCCCGGTGGACGGATATCAAATTTCAATCCACGAGCCCTTCACAGGGCTCGACTCATCCAGAGAAAAAGGCGTCGCGTCTGGAAAAGATTTCAATCCACGAGCCCTTCACAGGGCTCGACCCTGAAAAATTGAAACAATTCCGTTCCAGATATCCGATTTCAATCCACGAGCCCTTCACAGGGCTCGACGATCGCAGCTTCAGGCGGCGGAACAGTCCGTCGCGATTTCAATCCACGAGCCCTTCACAGGGCTCGACCAACATTTTTATGTCATCATTGTAACCCATGTTTATTTCAATCCACGAGCCCTTCACAGGGCTCGACCGTGATAAACCCGCGTATATATCGACCGTTCAGGATTTCAATCCACGAGCCCTTC
>CAMNSU010000102.1 GCA_946555455.1 uncultured Clostridia bacterium
CTGGAACTGGTGCAACTGGTCCGACGGGACCCACTGGTCCCACTGGTGCAACTGGTACTGGTGCGACCGGACCAACAGGTCCGACGGGCGCGACTGGTACCGGCGCAACTGGGCCGACCGGACCAACTGGGCCTACGGGCGCGACTGGAACTGGTGCAACTGGTCCGACGGGACCCACTGGTCCCACTGGTGCAACTGGAACCGGTGCGACTGGACCCACTGGTCCGACGGGTGCAACCGGAACCGGTGCGACCGGGCCTACAGGTCCCACGGGGGCGACCGGAACTGGTGCGACCGGACCGACTGGTCCGACGGGCGCGACTGGAACTGGTGCAACTGGGCCTACTGGACCAACTGGTCCTACGGGCGCGACCGGACCGACTGGACCTACAGGTCCGACGGGCGCAACTGGTCCGACTGGTCCGACTGGTACCGGCGCGACTGGGCCGACCGGACCCACTGGTCCGACGGGTGCAACCGGAACCGGTGCGACCGGGCCTACAGGTCCCACGGGGGCGACCGGAACTGGTGCGACCGGACCGACTGGTCCGACGGGCGCGACTGGAACTGGTGCAACTGGGCCTACTGGACCAACTGGTCCTACGGGCGCGACTGGCCCGACTGGTCCGACGGGCGCAACTGGTACTGGCGCGACCGGACCGACTGGACCTACAGGTCCGACGGGCGCGACCGGAACCGGCGCGACTGGGCCGACCGGACCGACGGGTCCTACGGGCGCGACTGGAACTGGCGCGACTGGGCCGACCGGACCGACAGGTCCTACGGGCGCGACCGGAACCGGCGCGACTGGGCCTACTGGACCGACTGGTCCCACAGGGGCGACCGGTCCGACCGGTGCGACTGGAATAGGCGTTACTGGTCCAACAGGTCCAACGGGTCCTGCCGGCGCTACCAGAACAGGCGCTATCGGGCCTACCGGTCCTACGGGTCCTACCGGCGTTACCGGTCCGACGGGGCCGACTGGTCCGACGGGGCCGACTGGACCATCGGGTCTGAATGCTTATAGCGGTCGCTATAATGCAACCCCAGGGACGCTTGCCCTGAAGAGTGAAGGCTCGACACAAATTCCACTGCCAAACAATATGCTGGCTGAAACAGGCACGTATACCCCTGATAACAGCATCACTGTCGCCAATGCAGGCACTTACGAAATCAACTTCTCCACCACATTTTCAGTTGCTATGACTGCAATAATAACCTTCGCTGCTCGGAAAGATGGCGAGATCATTCTATCTACAGCGCTTTCCCGTGTTTTGTCAAGCGGTGTTGTCTCACATTTCAGTGGAAGTACTATCATCAATTTGCCCGCAGGTGCTGTCATTGACCTGGCACTTTATGCCCTAGTTGATGTTAATGTGACGTTGGGTCTTGGAGCTAGTGTTAACACAATGTTATCGTTGAAACGGCTGGACTAATCGTTCCAAATAGATAAATAATCATTAAAAAGATGACGGGCATTTTATGCCCGCCATCTTTTTATCACTATCTGATTCCGGTTGCTTTCATAATACCTTCGGCAATGGAACGCGCCGCAAGATTCAAATAATTTTCATCTGCCAGCTTTGCACGTTCTGCTTCATTTGATACATAAGAAACTTCAATCAGCACTGCCGTCATATTGGTTTTATTAATCACGTAATAGTCATGACCTTCGCGCACATTCAAATCGCGCGTTCCCAAATTTTTCACCAATTCTGTTTGAATATATTTTGCAAGTTCCTTGGAATTATATTTCCCGATTCCTGCAGCATCTTTGGGACCGCTGTAGAACGTCATGGTTCCTGAAAGATCCGGATCGGTATCGGACGCATTGTTATGAATACAGATAAATAAATCGGCGTCATAATTATTTGCTATATCCGCCCGCTGTTTCAAAGATGGATATTCATCGCCATATCGGGTCATGATGACGTCATATCCCGCCGCCGATAAAATATTATATACACCGATAGAAATGCTCAAGTTGGGATTTTTCTCCTGCATTACAGTGTTGCCATCTTTATCTTTTCCCAGCGTTCCGGGGTCGCTGCCGCCATGTCCAGGGTCAATGACAACACGGATTTTCCCTTCCGGTTTAGGCGGAATCTGTGTGACACCGCCACCGCTGCTGCCGGATGTCTGATACCGGATATCCAGCCTTGTATTGCCGTTTTGCAGTTTGGTCGTATAGGAAACGGCACGAGTCAAGTCCACCACGATTCTGGCATAGCCTTCATGACTGCCGGAACGCAGTCCACTCATTCCCTCTGCGTCAATTGATTCCTGAAAATTTCGACTTAGTTCAATTCCTGGGAAATCTACAACAGTTCGCTCCGGATTTTTATAATCATCTATTTTAAACCCTGACAAATTGCCTGTTGCCTGAATCGAAATGGTGACGCTGCTGCTGGTTTTATTCACCCAAACATCAGAAATTTGTCCTGCAGCCTGCGGTGTGTCTATGTATACGGTTCTGTCCACGCCGCCCCAACGGACTTCATAGCCCAATTCTTCCGCCAAAAAACGCACCGGCACCATGGTACGGTCTTTGATGATGACCGCCGGCGTATCCAGTTGTTTCGTGACGCCATCCACCAAAACACTGCTGGAATCCAGTGTAAATAAAATAGATTTTCCGCTCACTGCCACCGCTACGGTACGCGCTTGTCCGTTAAAATCAGCCGTCCCGCCCAGCGGTTTCACAATAGAAGAAATTGGCACAACCGTGCGGTTATCACGTATCTGCGGCGGAGAATCACAGGGGATATATTGTCCGTTCAATACGATATCAATATCCTTTTCCGCATGTGCCTGAACGCCGCTGCATATGGTAAACAGCATCAGCACAGCACAAAATATTAGTAAATATTTTCTCATTGGTAGTTCATTCCTTATTTTTTTCTTTTCTATTTAGACGGCATCCCGTCCCATTTGTTCCTGTTTCCTCTAAAAATTCCCCTAAAAAACACAAAATACCCTATTTCTTTTTTCGACAAATCATGCAAAATTCCTTCTATATTTTTTCTGTTTTTTCTTTTTTCGCACAGGTGGGGCAAACTCCTGTAAATTCCAGCAAATGTCCCGTGATGTGGTAGCCCGTTTGTCTCTCTAACTGCTGCTGTAATCCCGTCAGCGGACAATGCGGCAGATTCACGCTGCGGCGGCAGTTCCGGCAAGTCAGCATATGGCAGTGGCGGGACTGCGGAAGCTGGTAATAGGCGATGCCGTCTTGATGAATTTCCCGCAAAAGCATTTCTTTTTCCACCAATGTTCCCAGAAAACGGTAGACTGTGGAAACATGCGCTGCCGCACCGATATGCTGCGCCACTTCTTCCGCTGTGACAGGATGGTGGCTGCGCGCTAAATAATCTAACATTGCCAGACGTTTTTCCGTACATTTTAAATTTGCCTGTGCCAATATTCTTTCGCCCGTCATAGTCCCACCACCTGTAGTACAATGCCGCAAGCAACCGCAACCGTCCACAATACGGCGACAATGCCAAGATTCTCTTTCACATTATGATTCACTTTAAACAAGACCGCCAGCCCAACGCCTGCTCCGGCAGATAATCCGGCAACCGTCGCGCCGAACGACAGTCCGCCTGCCAGATAGAGTTCTGTTAAGATAACAGACGACGCACAGTTCGGAATCATGCCAAATATCCCTGCAATCACCGGTTGCAGAAGGCTGTTTTGCAAGAGCAGCCGCGAAATTTGTTCTTCTCCAATGCACGCAATCAAAAAATTTAATACAAACGAGAACAGGAAAATAAACAGAAAAATTTGCAGCGTATGCCGCAGCGCGGAACCAAGTAAATGATGGTCGCCGCAGTGGCAATGCGTACACAACTCTTTCAAATGCTGCTGCGTATCCTTGTCGCTGACAGGTTTGATGAAAAAGCAATCAATGATACATCCGGCAACAACAGCAATGATTATTTTCACGAGCAGCAGTTTCCCAATGATACCAATACTGCCCGGGTGTGCCAACAGCACCACAATTGCTTCATCAGAAGTAGACAGAAACACTGCAATCAGCGTCCCGACCGTAATCACGCGCCCCGCATATAAATTGGCGGCTGCCGCGGAAAAACCGCACTGCGGCACGCAGCCCAGCAATGCGCCTGGGACAGCGCCAAAACGTCCAAACCCTCTGAGCGCTTTTTCTAGCCGTCCTGCTGACTTGTGCTCCACATATTCCATTAACAAATATGCTGCAAATAAAAAGGGCAGCATTTTCACGCCGTCCACCACTGTGTCTTTCCATACGTCCCATAACAATTCTACCATGTTGTCCCTCCTGCTCTGCACCCCTTCGCCGGCAAATAATCTATCGTTTCATACTCTAAATGCGAATGATTTGCGTTTCATATTATAACGCGGATTGGGAAAAATGTCAAGTGAAGAGAAAAGAAACCTGTGGCGGCTTGACATTTCCGGCAGTTTTCTTTATAATGGAAAACAGAATATGGCAAAGGGGAACGACCACAATGATAACAAATATCATCGGTATTATATTATTTATATTGTTGCTGGCGGGCTGTGTGATGATAATTATCTCCCTGTTCCGCAAACGAATGAGCACAAAATTTTTCGGCATTGCTACAGTCGTGGTATTGCTGTTGTTTTTTTTAACGTATTTTATTCATTGCAACACACAACAATCTGCTACACCGGAGCCGACGCCAACCTATTCTTTTGCGCCGGTTGAAGAAACACCAACGCCGGAAAGCACGCCGGAGCCGACGCCAACGCCGACTTCCTCGCCGACGGAGCAACCGCAGCAAACGCCGCGCCGCGGCACCAAAACGCCTGCCGCGCCGGCTAGAAGAACGCAGCCGCCTGCTGCGCGTACGCCACAGCAGGAATTACCACCCGCAACGCAGCCGCCCGTGCAGACACAGCCGCCGGTCGCAACACAGGCGCCTGTCACGCAACCGCCGGTCGCAACGCCCCCGCCGCAGCAACCGGATCCCGGAACCGGAAGCGGAACGGCTGCCGGAGGCGGAGAATAATTGTCGTGCCCAAATAACGCCGGAAAATCATTTCCGGCGTTTTCTATTAGGAAAAATTTCTTCGTTTCAATTATATTTTTTCTGTAAAATATCCGCGGGACAGGAACTTTTTTCCGCCACATACGTCTAATAAAGCAGAACCATTCAAATTGTTTATTATAAAAAAACAAACAGGAGGACTTTTACAATGAAAAAAGTATTGTGTACGCTCCTTTCCTGCCTTTTGCTCTTTGGCTGTTTTTCCGCATTTGCAGCGGATAATACAGATATGCAGATGCAAAAAGCACTTGCTTTTGTGAAATCAAAAGTGAACGTACCGCAGGAATTGGACAAATTTTCGTATCAAAAAGATGACAGCGATGCCTATGGCGGTAAAACTGCGTGGACGTTTCGTTGGACCAACGAAGACCGTGACGCTTCCATTTCCGCCGAATCTGTTGAGGATGAACAAATTATTTACTATCAGCATATGACCCATACGAACCGTGACAATGCCGCTTTGGCAAAAATCACAAAAGAACAGGGTGAAAAAAATGCTCGGGCATTTTTAGATAGTATTATGCCCGCTTCCATTGCACAGGCAATGCAGCTCAAAGATTCCGGCAGTTCCGGAAGCGAATGGAACTACCAATTTGTGCAAATGCAAAATTTTTACATAGTATCTGACCATGTCGCCCGCCTGAACGTGAATAAAGAAACCGGCGCGGTCACATGGTTCAGCGGTTTTTATGAAAATGGAAGCGCTTATCCGGACGACGATGAAAAAAATATTATCAGCGCAGAGGAAGCGCGTAAAATTTTTGCGGAAAATATCGGTTTAAAACTGGTATATCGCAGCAACTATGACTACCGCAAAAATACATTAAATGTATTCCCTGCTTATGTATTAAATACACAGGGCAGCATGGTGATGGCAGACGGTACCATCAAAAAAATGGAGACTTTGTATCGCAATTCCATGGCAACCGCCGGCGTCATGGAATCAGGCGGTTCTGCTGACAATATGACGCGCAAAGAAGCTTTCACACCGCAGGAATTGGAGCAGCTGCAAAACGCGCAAAATCTTATCACCAAGGAAGCAGCGCTGCAAAAAGTAACGGCAGCATTTTCTGATGCAAAAGATGCAGTGCTCAAGTCAGCTTCTTTGGGACAGGATACCATCACAAAAGGACAATATGTTTGGAATCTGTCTATGGAAAAAGACAATCAATATTTCCACGCTTCTGTGATTGCAAACAATGGCGAAATCATTTCCTACAACCACTACAGCGATACGAAAAACACATCGCTGCAAAGTGAAGAAACTGCTAAAAAGACACTGGACACACTGCTAAAATCCGTTTGCGGCAGCAAACTGGCAGCATGTAAATTACAGGAAATGCCAAAAGAAATTATGCCGCTGGAGAAAAATTCCATTTCTGAAGCGGACGATACCTATTATAGTGTCAACTATGTGCGTCAGGTAAACGGCATTCCGTTTGAAAGCAACACCATCAGCGCGACCTATAACCGTCAGAGCGGCAAAGTGGAATCCTTCCGCTGCAATTGGTATCCGGATGCGCAGTTCCCTGATATCAGCAAAGCAACACCGGAAGCAGACATGCTGACGCAGTTGTTTGATTCTCTGGAATATCAGCGGATATACCGTGACATAAACGGTATCAAATATCTCGGATATGATTTTCCTGAATTTACAAGCGCCCTCTTTGACCCCTTCTCCGGCAAGCGTATTGGCTATGACGGTCAGCCTTATACAGACAACGAAAAACCGTATTATACCGATATAGACGGACATTGGTGCGGTGACATGGCGCTGTCTCTGCTGGAAAACGACGTCTATTTTGAAGGCGGCAAGTTGAATGCGGAAGCAAATGTCTCACAAGCAGATTTCCTGCGGTTGCTCTATCGTTCCGAGCAACTCTATGCGGATACAGACAACGATATTTTCTATAAAGACGTCGTGCGGCGCGGTATTCTGTCAAAAGAAGAAGTGAATCCTGCCGGAACGGTATCGCGTGCGCAGGCTGCACGTTATATTATCTGCATGATGGGTCTTGACAAGGCGGCGGAACTGACCGGTATTTATACCTATCCTTTCTCAGATTCCATTGCTCCGTCTGACCTCGGATATGTTACACTTTGCTACGGCTTTGGTATCATCAAGGGAGATGAACTCGGACATTTCAATCCGGACATCGCAGTGACACGCGCTGCCGCCATCTCCATGGTATACTACAAAATGACTGTATAATGATGTTATAAAAAACCCTCTCCACCATGCCGATTGGCAGGATTGGAGAGGGTTTTTTCTGATTCAAAACATTGCTTCTGCAAAATTCTTTTTATGCCGGCTCATGGTTCTCCTGATATGCCGTTCCCCAAACGGTCATTGAATCCAGAATAGGCCTAAGGCTATAGCCTGTTTCCGTCAACGTATATTCCACACGCGGCGGCACTTCCGGAAACACCTTACGTGTCAGCAATCCGTCCTCCTCCATGGAACGCAAATTTGCAGTCAACACTTTTTGAGAAATGTTCCCCACCGATTTTTTCAATTCCCCAAAACGTTTCGTACCCTCCAATAAATCACGGATAATCAGCACCTTCCATCGGTCGGAAATCAGCATAAGCGTTGTTTCTACAGGGCAAGCAGGCAATTCTTTTCTCATAAAGCAGCGTTCCTTTCTATCTATCAACTTTTTCTTTTATTATAAACAATTTCCCACCTGCTTGTCAATATCGTTTCCTTTTGGTAACTATGATACAAAAAAGTGCGTACTTTACAAAACCCTCTTCCCGTTTTATAATAAATAAAGAAACGACAGGGAGGGGATAACGTGACGCAAACAGAACGGCTGCATTTTTTACTGGACTATCTTATCAAAGAATCCGCCTATGGTACAAAGATATCAATTCCAAAAGAAATCTCTGCGCAAAAGCGGCTTTTGCGTACGCTGATGAATTTACGCCCACCCGGCGCGGCATCGGAAGCGTTTATCAAAGTTCAGGATATTTATTTACAAATAGAAATCGCCGCCAAAGGGATTACCGACGCAAATTCGCTTGTGCCTGTCCGCGACAGACTATGTCTCTGGCAGGGCGATATCACAACGCTAAAATGCGGCGCGATTGTAAACGCGGCGAACAGCGCTCTGCTGGGCTGTTTTATTCCCTGTCACGGCTGTATTGACAATGCCATTCACACCTATGCGGGCGTTCAGCTTCGCGCTGAATGTGCAGACATCATGAACAAACAGGGATTTCATGAACCGGTCGGGTACGCGAAAATAACGCAGGCATATAATCTGCCGTGCCGCTATATCATTCATACGGTAGGACCCGCCCTGCAAGGCGCACTGACAGAAAAGGACTGTGCACTGCTGAAATCCTGTTATGTGGAATGTCTGAAAAAAGCGGAGGAACACGCGATAGCGGTGGTCGCATTTTGCTGCATTTCCACCGGTGAATTTCATTTTCCAAATGAACAGGCGGCAAAAATTGCCGTGGATACTGTGACGGAATATTTAAACCATTCGACTATTGAAAAGGTGATTTTTAATGTTTTTCAAGACAGAGACAAAACAATCTATACAAACCTGCTCCGATAAGATTCGTCAGTTAAAACAAATTATTGCGTCAGCAGACAATATTCTTATCGGCGCAGGCGCCGGACTTTCTACCGCAGCGAGTTTGACATACAGCGGTGCGCGTTTTGACAGATTTTTCTCCGATTTCAAAGAGAAATACGGTATCACGGATATGTATTCCGGCGGATTTTATCCGTTTGACACCTTAGAAGAATACTGGGCGTGGTGGTCAAGGCACATTCTGATAAACCGTTATGAGGTCACTGTCGGCGCCCCTTATTTTGATTTACTGTCGCTGGTCAAAGACAAAAATTATTTTGTATTGACCACCAATGTTGACCATCAATTTCAGCTTGCAGGCTTTGACAAAAAACGGTTGTTTTATACGCAGGGCGACTACGGTTTGTGGCAATGTTCCAAGGCTTGCCACGCCAAAACCTATGACAATGAATCGGCGGTACGCGAAATGGTTTCCGAACAAACAAACATGAAAATTCCGGCGGCACTTTTGCCGAAATGCCCTGTATGCGGTGCACCCATGACAATGAATTTGCGCAGTGACAACAGTTTTGTGCAAGACAATGGCTGGTACGCGGCGGCGCAGCGGTACGAACATTTTTTGCAGCGGTATAAAGACGCCAAAATTCTTTTTCTGGAATTAGGGGTTGGCGCGAACACCCCTGCTATCATCAAATATCCGTTTTGGCAAATGACAGCGCAAAACCGCGCCGCCACATATGCTTGTATCAATTTGGGCATGGCAATTTGCCCGCGCGAACTGACGCGTCAAGCAATCTGTATTGACGCTGACATCTGTGCTGTACTGCCAAAATTGCTTAGGCAAACAAAAGTCGAATCTCATGCGGTCCCAAGGGCAGATTTTTCCGTATGCTGTGTTAAAAATACTTGAAATACGCCAGTATTCCTGCGTATTTTTTCCTTGCCTACAAAAAAATCTGCTCC
>CAMNSU010000103.1 GCA_946555455.1 uncultured Clostridia bacterium
ATAACTCATATCACTTCCGACATAAGTGGAATAAAAATATTTACTGGGATAAACGCCGCTGCTCGTTACCACCATATCCATATCGCTGCAATACAGATATAAACAATGCGCGTCTGTATTTTTCCCAAAAATTTTCAATTCACCGGAAATTTCGTTGAGACTCAGAAGCTTCAAATTTTCTTTTTCTGTATTTGAAAAAGCATAGCTTCTAATTGTTTTATTCAGTTCCAGTTGGTCGCCAACGCCAACCATATCCATTACGATATTGTCAAACTCACGAATCAATTGATTCAGCACCAATTGGTTTGTGTTTTTAATCTGTTCCCTGAGAGAACTCTGCATATAACCATATACGAATACGCTAATCAAAATAGGTATTAAAAACACAACGACATATGAAATGAACCATTTGTGAATGACACTATTTTTTCGAGATAACAGTTTATTAAACATCATTTCTCCCCATCAATACATTTATCTATGATTTATTTGTTTAAAAATCTATCGTAAGCATTTTGCTTAATCTCAATCGCCCGTTCTATTCCCATTTCTTTTAACGCATTCATGTAGTCATCAAATTTTGAAATAGGTTCTGCACCCATAATAAATTTAAGATACATTTCATTCTGATATGTAGTTATCTCCGTCATGATTTGAGCATATTCACTACTCTCTGCTTCCGTTAAAGAGACGGTCGGCATGATATGGTCGGTTGACGTCTGCATCCAGATTTTTTGTGCCGCTTGCTGCTGCGGCATATTATAATATTGCTGAATATACCGGTAGTCTTGTCTGTAGGAGTTTAAATAATCAAGTCCGGCATAGCTGGAAAGCACCTGCTGCATAGAAAGTCCCTCTATATTGTTTGTCACAAGTTCCGTATATTTTGGATAATCATTTTCCATATGGTATGTCTGACCTTCTATTCCAAAATTATTCAGCATATGCCCCTTTTCCGTATAACCGAAGTTTAAAAAATGAGCCGCCAACTCTTTCTTTTTACTGTCAGCACTGATTGCACTTCCCAGAGATGCAACTGGTAAATTCCTGCTTCCATATTCCACCGGACTGCCTTTTTCCTTGACCGGAAATTGCACCCCCACCAAATCAAAATTTTCTTCTTGCGCAGCCTTTAACCAGACGCCCATACCGCTTCCAATCCAAGCATAGGTCGCACCTACCTCGTTTGACAACATTTTTGCAGTCAACATTCTCTCGTCAATATTCGCAAAGTTTTGATCCAACAATCCCTCATTATACCATTTATGCATAGTGCGCAAATAGTCTTGATACTGCGGTGTATAGTATCCGTATTTTACCTTATCGCCATCTAAATAGTAACTTAATAAAAAGCCAAAACCGCTTTCAAACCCTTTTTTAATTTCTGCCACTCTTCCCGAAAACGGCGCCGCTGCTCCTTTTTGCTCTTGAAATGCTTTGAGTACCCGGTACCATTCATCATAGGTTTCCGGCGCCTCCAGTCCTAATTCCCGGAGCCAGTCTGCACGCATTACAAATCCGCTGACAACAGCAGTAATTTCCTTCTCTCCTCCAATATCTAAAAGCCTGGGGTAATAATAATAATCTCCGCTGTCTGTCTGTGAAAGTTTCCTATATGCTTCGTTGCTGTTGATAATTTCATAAAAATCAGGGGAATTCTTTTTTAAAAATGCATCGTCCATTTTCAAAATATAGCCATCTTTAATTGCTTTTTCCGCTCCGCCCGGAACATCTCCCCAATAATAGGAAACAATGTCCGGTAAGTTGCGGGACGCAAGCAGCAAATTGAACTGCTGCGGGTCCTGTCCCAACGCCGGAAAAATGAATTCTAATTTAATCCCTGTCTCCTGCTCTAACGCCTCTTTAAACGGAAATTGAGATTTATCCGTATATCCCCCAATTGGCGCAGAATTTCTCATCCAAATTGTAAGTACATTATCCCCGCTGCCATTACGAGATGCATTTTTTCCGCCGCAGCCGGCAAACAATACAATGCCGCACATCACTGCTACTACAGAAATGAACCTTTTCTTCATCATAAATAATCTCCTTTAATTAGTCTGACGCTTCCAATTTGAACCCGCCTAAAACGGCGATATTTTGGCATCTTTCGGATTGTCGTCTCCCGTAGGCGCAAGGCTACCCTTTCACTGCTCCTACCAACACACCTTTGACGAAATATTTTTGCAAAAACGGATATATCATCAATACCGGCATGGTTGCCACCATAATCACTGCATATTGAATCGTTTCGGATACTGCTTGCGCCTCCCCCAAATCCGCTCCGTTTTCCATAATACTTGTATCGCATCCGATGAGTATTTCGCGCAATACCAATTGCAGCGGATATAAGCTTCTGGTTCTGATAAAAATCATTGCATGAAACCAAGCATTCCACGTTGCCACCGCATAGTAGAGTATCACCACTGCAATCGTCGGCAGTGTAAGCGGTATCATAATTTTAAACAGGATAGTCAAATCTCCCGCGCCGTCTAATTTTGCCGATTCCTCTAAACTCACCGGTATTCCCTCAAACCCTGTCCTTAGTATAATCAAATTGAAGGTGTTTATCGCACTCGGTAATATCACCGCCACAAGTGTATCGTACATTCCCAGCGATGTAACCACATAATAAAACGGAATCAGTCCTCCTGAGAAAAACATGGTAAATACAATGTATATGATTAAGGGTTTCTTTATCATAATTTCTCTTCTGGATAACACATAGGCGCCAAAAGATGTGAGCACGATGTTTAATATAAGGCTGATAGCCAATATGATAACAGTGTTTCTATACCCTGAAAAAATCATTTTGTTTTTTAATACCGCTTCATATGCATCTAAATTGGGCGCTATCGGAAACCATAGCGGACCCTGATGCGCCATAAGCAGCGTCGCATTGCTCAGTGAAGCAAAGAACACATACATAAACGGATAGAGCGTTACAACTATCATCAACACCATAAAACAAACATTACATTTGTGAAATATTTTTTGTGGGACAGATTCTTTTATTTTCATTTTCCGCGCTCCCCATTACCATAAACTGGTATGATTCATTTTTTTACTGATGGTATTTGCCAATATTAATAAAATGAAATTAATGACCGCATTAAACAATCCGACAGCTGCACTATAAGACCATGCAAATTCTTGCAATCCTCTCCGGTATGTAAAAGATGATATGATGTCCGCTGTCTCATAAGTCAGTTCATTATAAAGCAAAATTATTTTTTCATATCCGACATTTAACAAACTGCCTACTCTGAGAATTAGCATTACCATAATCGTTGGTATCAAACCTGGAAGGGTAATGCTGAGCGTCTGTCTGAGTTTTCCCGCGCCATCGATTTTGGCTGCCTCATATAACTCCGGTTCAATTCCGGCAAGCGCTGCCAAATACACGATGGAACTCCAGCCAACTTCCTGCCATATATTCGATATCACATAAATCGGCACAAATAAATTTTTGTTGTTCAGCATATTCTGTGGTCGAAAACCAAACACAGATAATAATTGAACAATAATACCCTTTTCCGAGGTAAAGTCCTGAATCATTCCGCAAATAACAACAAGAGATATAAAATGCGGTAAATATGTAATGGTTTGAACTGTTTTGGAGAAAACTTTCCCTTTCAATTCGTTCAGCAACAGTGCCAAAATAATAGGTGCCGGAAATCCCCAAACAAGCGTATTTAAACTGATATTTAAGGTATTAAACAACAATCTTGTAAAGTATCTGCTGTTGAAAAACTCCATAAAGTTTTGCAGTCCTACCCATTCACTTCCCCAAATGCCGTCAGCAAGGTTGAAATTCTTAAAAGCAATAACCGCACCATACATTGGCGCATAATGAAATACCAGATAGTATAGTATCACAGGCAGCGCCATCATATAAACGATTTTGAACTTTTTGATATCCTCTTTTAAACGCACTAAACAACTCTTTTTTATCGGCAACGAACTAGATTGTACCAGTGCTTTCAATGCTACTTCCCCTTTATTAGGCATAAGACCTTAAGTATTTCCTTCACTTATTATTGTAAAGAAAAAATAAAGCTATGTCCAGTAACAATTTTTAGAATTAGTTAACAAAACAAGACATCTCATATCATAGCACCTACATTTACCATTTTCTATCAATTCTTGGGTCATACAGCGCTTTTCCCATACTGTCTCAGTACCCGATTTAATGTCTCTCTTTTTTGTTTTCTTCATACAAACAAAAAAGAGACAATTTCTATTGAAAGAAATCATCTCCAAATTTCATATTAGTATCATTTTATTAGATTAACCGAACCTTTTTCCCAAGAACATATGGCTTTTACACAACTCTTTTTCCGTCCTTGTTTCCATGTGCGGCAAACACTGTTATGCTCTATGATGTTTCACTTGATTTATGATAATGGACAGCAGCGTTCCGACTGCCGCACCAGCCGGAAACAATACTGTGTAGTATAGTAAAAAATCCCACGTACATAGCGCAGTATTTTTAGCGAACGGCAGAACAATAAAATATACAGAAAGATACAGCACAATATACAGTGTCATACTAACCGGTAGATACGCCAATAAAAATTTTGCGGAAGTATAACGCAGCAACAGCAAGGATATCAAAGCGGACAAAACACCGCCGCCTATCAGAACGATTGGCACATAGACACTGGCAATTCTTTGCATATCCGGATACATACTTACAGAAACAACTGCTAACTCGCCGGTTAAAATATTCAGAATGTATGTAAAAACAAAACATCCCAAAGTAGTTGCAAATGCCGAAATAACGCCCATCAATATAGCGCGCCGCCAATTGTTTATTTTCATTTCCAACACCGCCCTTTAAAAAATTACAGCAATATTAAAACAAGTAACTCTGTCAGTTTATTTTCTCTTTCTATGATGCTGATTGCCGCTGCCACTCTGATTTTTACCGTAACCATGATGTGATTCCACCGTGCCATTCTCCGTCGAATGCTCTCCAATCATATCATATATTTGTCTCATGGTCATATTTTTACAGTCCTCTTCCGTAACGTTTTCATCATACCTTGCAAGTTCCTTATATGCCCTATACTTACCAACAGAAAAACCATGCTCGTGCGCCTGTTCCGCCAAGGAATTATCCGCGCTGTGACAACAACCGTTATACTGCGCATATCCACGACATCCTTGTATTCCGTTCATGAGTTCATCCTGTCTATCCGATACCACAGTAAAATCAAGTCTGTTATTTTCCTCAAGATACGAGACAAACTCCTGTTTTTCCATCAGGATGTCAATCGCCTCCGTATATGATTTTCCTTTTAAGTCAAGTCCATTTAAAACCGCAGCGCCATCATCATTATATGCTGCCGCTTCAACCACATGGTCAAAACGGTTCAGCGCTAATTCAATAGACGGATTTACATCTATACTGATATATGATACAGCCGTGTTGAAAACGCTGTAGCTTCCCAGCCCGAAAACAAAAACAAGCATAACTGCGCACACAGCCGCATATTTGTATATATATTGAAAACTTCTACTTCTTTTTGCACGCTCATTCTTTAAAAAATCCACCGTGCTTTTCTTAAGACTCTCCTCGGCGCTGATTGTATCAAAAACTCTTTTTATCTCATTCAAAACCCTCACCTCCGAGTTTATCCTTCAAAAGCGACCGCGCCCTTAAAAGAAGTGTATATACGGTATTTTCTTTTTTTCCTATTACTTTTGATATTTCCGCCGCAGTATATCCTTCGTAATAATGCAGGTAAACAGCATTCTTATACTTTTCCGGCAATGATAAAACTGCATCGAGTACATCTGATTTTTCAGTATACGAATTATCCGCTATGTCATATACCTCTTCCAGCGAAACAACATTTTTACGGTAAAAACTTTTTAAAAAGTCCTTACATGCATTTATCGTGACGCGTATAATCCATGCCTTTTCATGCTCTTTGTCACAAAATGTACCGTTGTAAAGCATATACTTTAAAAATACCGTTTGAAATATATCCTCTGTATCATCATAGTTTTTCAAATGCAAAAGACAGATACGCCGCACCGTGTCGGCATATCTATCTATCGCACAATTCACTTCATATGCACTTCTCATAATTTTTCTATTATCTGTATGAGCAATATGCAGTACCACCGCAGTGGCGTCCGCCGTGATGTCCTCCTCTTCCCCAACCTCTATGCATTCCTGTTCCATCACGGCGCGGCGTACAGTTATTCGGGCATGTATCAACACAATATCCTGTATTGATACACTCTTCATTTGGACAATACCGGCATGACGCTGCCGCCGAAATCACACCTGATACCACTGTTACTACAACTAATGCGGCAATGATCCATTTTTTCATTTTGCATTCCTCCATGTGCTTACATAGTAAAGTTTTTTTACTCTCTATTTATAATACGATTGAAACATACAAATCCTTTCAAATTTTTTCTCTTTCTGTTTCTTAAGTTTGATAAAACATTCCAATTTCCCCATATTGTGTCAATTATTTTGCAGAAGAAGGACGCATGTACGCCTTTCTTCTTAATCATGGGAGATTATTTTAAAATTTTTAAAATGAAATCCTTCCATACTATAATATAAGCCTAATGTATTATACTCTAATTTTGTGAATTAAGAAATGTTGATATTGTTGTCCCCAATTGTTTCGTTACATATAGATTGTCATCTACATATATATCAATAACCGTATCCGTCCGAAGTCATCATACTCATAGGTGGCGGTGCCGAATTCATTTGTGGCGGAGATTTTGCGTCCGAGGTTGTCGTAGGTGAAGGAACGCATATCCGTGCGGGATTGGTTTGTGTCGGGGTTGGTTCCTGTGACGCTTTGCATAACGGGCGGATTCCAGTCGTTGTAGGTGTTGGTGTTGGTTTCGCCCGCCTTCACATGAGATATGTGAGGTTGTCCAAGCGGCTGCGTTAGGACAACCTCCATAGCTCAGCGGTTCGTTTCAAAATGGAGCAATAGCGACAGTGAGAAACCGAACTTCCTCTATTCGCCTTTCCGGACTGAGGCGACACGGACATCACATTATCATCCGCTCTTGATAAATCCCGTATATATTTCATGTCTATATGATATAAATTCAATCGTATGTTTTTCAAAATAATTTCCCCTTATGTAAAAAGGCTGCTTACGCAGCCTTTTTGTTTGCATAACTCCCACTCACAGTAGGAACCACTGCTTTTACAACTCCCACTTAACGGTAGGGACCACACGCTGTTTACGGAATATAACTTCCGTATCGTTGTAAACAAATCTGTCTACGACTATTATTATATGCTTTTTTGCAAAATAAGTCAACATATTTTACAAAAAAAGATTCCCTAAAAACAAAGACCTGCTGCCCATATCCTCAATACCGGGAGTTAAATTTCCGGGTAAGTTTATGCATTCACTGCGTCTCTTGCTTCAATATACAAATCTATATCTTCAATGATATAGTTTGTACCTGTCGTATGCAGCGCCTCAAAACAACTTACAATATACTCCGACACCTTATATTTCCCGAATAACTCCATCACCTGCCTGTCCGTCAGTTTTTTGGCAGATTTATATTGCTCAATGCAGAAAACTAAAAACTTTCCTTCTTCGCTCATGACTTCTCTTCTATATCAATATGCTAATATCACATCATGCCGTTTCTCCGCCAGCGCCTCTAACTCCGGCGTATATCCGTTTACGCTAAACAGCACATACCACACAGTTCTGTCCTTTTTATTCCAGTTTACATGCCTTGCCTTTTCCTCCAAATCAAGTAACACATTGACGCCCACCGACTCCTTCCAATATTTACACTCGCCAAGAAGCAAATTTTTCCCCTCTGCATCCAGCGCCGCAATGTCTATTTCCGTATTGCTGTCCCAGTACCGTCCAACCTTAGAAAAGTAAAATGGCCAAGCATGATTTGCATTCATCTGCCACATCTTTTGTCTGCAAATATCCTCATATACAAAGCTCACCTGATTGCTTATAAAGCCTTTACGAATTTTATCCATAACAATCTGCGTGTTTCCGCTCTCTAAAAAGCTCATGTTCGGATATATAAAAGCAAACCAAAACTTAATATAATTATCTTTAATCTTATACAATCCCTTTTTGCTTTTCTCCGGTTTTTCCTCGGTGATTGGCACTTCACGTTCCAAAATATCCAAGTCTATCAGCGTCTTGATATATTTTGTCAGGCTTGTCTGCGGCATTTCCAGCATGGCCGCAATCGCCGACAGCTTGCTGTTCCCAGCCGCAATTGCTTTGATGAGAGAAAAATAGCTGCCAATCTCAGAAACCTCCTGCTGCAAAAGAAAATGAGGCTCATCATATAAATAGCTCGAAGGATTGAGCACATGCTTTTTGATTGCGTCATAAATACCGTTTTCCTGACCGAAGGATTCAATATATTTGGGAACGCCGCCCGTCACCGCATACATCTCTATCAGTTCGCGCTCTGACTTATTGCCAAAGAATTTTTCATAATACAAAAACGGAATTTGTTTTAAACGAATCTGTGCTGTCCGTCTGCCATACAGCGGACTGCTGTATTTTAGTGTTTGCTCCTCCATCATGGTAATCAAAGAACCGCAAAGAATCACCATCACCGAACTGTCCTTCAGCTGTTCATCCCATATACGCTGAAATATAGAAGGAAAGGCTTCGTTTGATTTCCCGATGTACTGAAATTCATCCATTACAATCACGGGTTTTGTTTCAAATTTTGTATCTGCAATCGCCTTGAATATGGTATCCCAATCCGAAACATTGGCATTGCGCAGCAAATCGCTGCCAATAAACTCAGCGGCTTTCATTTTAAACAAATTACGGTTCTGCGCCTCCGATTCCTGACTTGCCAAAAAGAATAACGCCTTTTTGTCTTTTATAAATTCCGTAATAAGCGTCGTTTTTCCTACGCGTCTGCGCCCATACAGGATAACCAAAGAAGCGCCTTCCCTTTCATATTCAGTTTTCAGAGTTTCTAATTCCTCTTCTCTGTCTATAAACTTCGCCATTGCATTCCGTCACCTCTTTCTTATAATTATATTATACCACAAGCAAAAATACTTGCTTGCAAGGGTATTTTTGCGCCGTGATTCAATGATACAGGCGTGCCGTAAGGCACGGGAAGCGGCTTATGCCGCGAAACCTTGCAACGCAAGGTTTATGTAATAAATATACCACAAATTATTATAAATTAAAATATAAAAATAAAAATTTATATTTTTATGTGTGTCTAGTAGTTTTAGCCGACTTTTAGCCTTTCTATAAATTTATGTTATACTAATCCTTAGCAATTATATAGCACAAATAAAATTTTTAGTCCAAATATATTTGCGCTGAATTCTTACTGTAATGGAGGAAACATGATGAACTTAACAGATACTTACACTCAAAAATACTTGACTTATTGTGAATTTCAAAAAGGATTGGATTTAAAAACAATCAAAGCATACAAAATAGACTTGCAGCAATATGATGATTATTGCTGTACATGCGAATTTGAAACGGAAAAAGACTATATATGCGGTTTTATTGA
>CAMNSU010000104.1 GCA_946555455.1 uncultured Clostridia bacterium
TCTTTTAAATCTTCTACTTTTACAAGGTGTCCGACAATAACTTTATCAGCATTAGTATCATCTGCAAAATGATATAGAAAGGCAGGGAATCAAATTCCCTGCCTTTCTATATGGCAAATAAATTTTAACTGCTACCGCAATATGAAAATGTGGTCGAAAAAAATAACTTTCATCAACTGATTTATCGACCTTTAACCATCTAATTAGCGCCAGAACAACACAAATCCATGGCTTCTAATTTGCAGCAACTCCTCTTCTTGTGTCGTTCCGTTTGATAAAATCACTTCAGCGTCTGCCGCCGGATAGTAATATGCTTCCTGTCCCATGTTGACAATCGCCCAAAGCGTTTCCTGTTCCCACTTTCGTTTGAGCAAAAAAACATATTTTTCTTTTGCCTTTGCTGTTACAGTTCCCTCACGCAGGGCGCAGTATTTCTTTTTGACGCTCCCTAATTTTTTATAAAAATCATGCAAATGCCAGTCTATCGTTTCCCATGGAAAATAGCGCCGGTTCAGCGGGTCTTCAAATCCTTGCATTCCTGCTTCATCTCCGTAATAAATGCAAGGGCTGCCCGGCAAAAGATATTGTAAAAATGCTGCAATTTTTTCCCGTGCCACTGCGCGCCGGTAAATTTCCGGCGGCATAATGTATGCTGCCCGTTGGTCACGCTCCAGCCCATCCCCTACATGTTCAAACGTGTTCAGAACGCGCACGGTATCATGTGTTGACAAACTGTTCATCAAACAGTCCAGAACCGGTTTGGGATAGTTTTCTGCAATCGTCATTACAGTATCTGCTAATGATTTCGCCGTAGTTTCCCCTGCCGCGAAGTGCAAAATCGCATCTTTATAGGGATAGTTCATCACAGAATCCAATTCCGTATTCGAAAAATATTTTCTTCTGACCCCATAACTCTCCTTGTTGGACGCATCCTCCCACACTTCACCAATCACCAAACCTTCTGGATTGAGTTGTTTCACTTTTTGATGCAGTTTTTTGATGAATTCATCCGGCAGTTCATCTGCCACATCCAGCCGAAATCCGTCCGCGCCAAGTTTCATCCAATGGGCAATAACACTATCTTCATCTTCTATGATAAACTTTACATAATCCGGTTCCATCTCATTGACACATGGCAGCGTCTGAATGCCCCACCAACTGGTATAACGGTCAGGATAGTCCTGAAAATCATACCAAGAGGCATAGGGCGAATCAGGGTTATGATATACCCCTGTTCCAAAAACATTTTCTTTATCAAAATAGATACTGTTGCTTCCGGTATGGGAAAACACACCATCCAATATGATTTTCATGTCCATTTCATGCGCCTTATGGCATAGTCTGCGAAAATCTTCTTCTGTTCCCAGCATGGGGTCAATCCGCCGATAATCCGCCGTATCATAACGGTGGTTGGAAAATGCCATAAAAATCGGGTTCAGATAAATAACGGATACGCCAAGGTCTTGTAAATAGGGAAGTTTTTCTTCAATTCCTTGCAGCGTCCCGCCGTAAAAATCATTGTTCAACACTTCCCCTTGTTCATTGGGCGCGTAGCACGGCGTGTCCTGTTTATTTTCATGTATTGTAAACGGTTTTAGTTTATCTGTTAAATCCGGTTTTCCTGCCTGATGGAAACGGTCAGGAAAAATTTGATACATCACGGTTCCTTTAAAGGCTTCCGGCGTCTCATAGTCCGCGTCAAAGCAGGTTAACTGCCATTTATCTCCCATATGGATACTTGTTTTGGAACTGCCGCAGCGGAATACCAAGGATTCTGCATCTTCCGTGCGCACTTTAAAAAAATAGAAATATAAGCCTGTTTGCTCCAAACAAAAGGACAAAGAATAGCAATCATAGCCTTCTTCCAACCCGCTCCAATAGAGTGGATATTCTTTATAATAACCGTTTTCACTTTCCATACAAAGACAGGCATATAATGCCGCCATGCGACGCGGAATTTTTAAATTGATTTCGCAGTTTTGATTTTGCCGCAAACATCCAAACGGTTTTTTATAAATTTCCTGTTTACTATCATATAAAATCTGCATCTATGATTTCCCCCGATACCATTAGAAACAATTTCTTGCATGGTAGCTTTCGCCACATGCCGAAAAAGCAAGGACAAGTCCTTGCTTTTTCGCGTTCCGTCCGGCGCCCCTTTTTCGCCAGCTTTCCCCAATTTCAATATCAACTAACGTATTTCTTATATTTTTTTGATATGCCAAATTTTATCTGCATATTCTTTCACAGAGCGGTCAGCAGAGAAGATACCGGCTTTTGCAATATTGACCAGCGACATATTCATGAATCTGTTTTGATCCTGATATACTTTAGAAACCTCCTGCTGCGCCCGTGCATAATCAGAAAAATCTGCCAGCGTCATATAGGCATCCGCCGCGCCGAAACTGTTGGATAATAAGGACTTCGCAATATCATCAAAACGAGTTCCCAACACGTCACTCATCAGCATATCCAGCACTGCTTTGAGTTGTGCGTTTTCACGGCAATATACCAGCGGGTCATAGCCCTTCTGCCAAAGCGCTTCCACCTCGTCCGCACGCAGACCGAACAAGAACATGTTCTCCTCGCCTACTTGCTGGAAAATTTCCACATTCGCTCCGTCCATTGTTCCAATGGTCACTGCACCGTTAATCATCAATTTCATGTTACCGGTACCGGACGCTTCCTTTCCTGCTACAGAAATCTGTTCAGAAATTTCTGCTGCCGGTATGATAATTTCCGCCAACGAAACTTTATAATCCTCAATAAAGACAACTTTAATTTTATCACGCACAATAGGGTCTGCATTGACCAATGCTGAAACAGCCACAATCAGACGGATAATCTGTTTCGCCATAAAATAGCCACTGGAGGCTTTTGCCGCAAAAATAAAAGTGCGTGGCGGCATATCTAAATTTGGATTCGCTTTGATTTGATTGTACAGATACAAAATATGCAATACATCCAGCAACTGCCGTTTATATTCATGCAACCGTTTGATTTGTACATCAAAAATAGAATCTGGGTCTACCTTAATACCATTTGCTTTTGCAATATAATTACTGAGACGGACTTTATTATTCTGTTTCACCTTTTTCAGGTTTTCCAAAACTGTTTTATCATTCTGGAACTTCATCAATTTTTCAAGCTGCGAAGCATCTTGAATAAAAGAATCTCCAATTAAGTCCGTCAACAGACTCGTCAATTCCGGATTGGATTGACAAAGCCATCTGCGATAGGCAATACCATTGGTAACATTCGTAAATTTTTCTTTTCCAATTTGGTAATAATCGCGAAAAATACTGTTTTTCAAAATATCACTGTGAAGCTGCGACACACCGTTGACTTTATGGCAACATGCCAGACACAGATTCGCCATTCTGATTTCTCCATGGGCAATTACCGCCATATATTCGATTTTGGGAATATCACCCGGATACACTTCATTGAGTTGTTCTAACAGACGGCGGTTAATCTCACATACAATTTGATAAACGCGCGGTAATTGTTCCTGAAACAGCGTTTCCGACCAACGTTCCAGTGCCTCACTCATAACAGTGTGGTTGGTATATGCCAATGTCTTGCCGGTAATTTCCCAAGCTTCGTCCCAACCATAACCGTGTTCATCTACCAACAACCGCATTAGTTCCGGCACGCATAGCGCAGGGTGCGTATCGTTAATGTGAATCGCCACTTTATCCGCTAAATTATCCAATGTTTGATAGTTCTTTAAGTGATTCTGCAAAATGCTCTGCAAAGATGCGGAAACCAGTAAATATTGCTGTTTTAACCGCAACCGTTTTCCGTCAATATGGTCATCAGCAGGATATAAGATTTTGGAAATCACTTCCGCCATGGTGTTGTTTTCCAATGCTTTTACATATTCTCCGCGTGAGAATGCTGTCATGTCAAGACTTTTGGGCGATTTTGCCCCCCACAGCACTAACTTGTTCACTGCGCTGGAACCGTGACCGGAAATGAACATATCATATGGTACTGCTATTACACTATTATAATCTACTTGGTTTGCTGTATAACGACCATTGTCATAGCTTTCCTCTACTCGTCCGCCGAATTTCACTTCAAAAGCATCATCGGGACGTTGCACTAACCATACGTCTCCCATACCAAGCCAGTCATCAGGAAATTCCATCTGCCAGCCGTCTACGATTTTCTGTTTGAAAATACCAAATTCATATCGAATAGAAAACCCTGTCACAGGCATAGACAGCGATGTTGCAGAATCCATATAACAAGAAGCCAGCCGTCCCAAGCCACCGTTTCCTAATCCGGCATCCGGTTCTATTTTATATAAATCATGGATATCAATTTTTAACTTTTTCAATACACTTTCAAAAGTAGACTCCAGACCCAAATTATATAAATTATTATGCAGAGACGTGCCCACCAAAAATTCCATTGACATATAATAGACTTGTTTGGCTTCCTTTTTTTCACATTTATCCATAAATGTTTTTCTTTTTTTAGTCAGCAAATTTCTAACAACTACACATAACGCCCTATATATTTGCTGTTGCGTCGCCTCTGAAGCATAGCAGCCATATTGCTGCAAACACTCATTATCCAGCAATTCTAATGCCTTCTTTTGTTCCATTTCTCTCTACCCCATTCCATTTCTTAAAATTCCTATTTTACCACTAAATCAGTAAAGCAGACTACAAAAATCTCTACATATGATAGTAAACATCCAGATATTGATCTGCCGACTGTTTCCAGCTACTGTCATAGGTCATAATATTCTTTATCAATTTTTTGCGTTGCGGCAAATCATGATAGAGATGACATGCATGGTCCACTGCACCTAACATATCATGTGCATTATAGGACTTAAATGTAAACCCTCGCCCCTCTCCCGTTTCAGGATTATATGCTGGTACGGTATCTACTAATCCACCTGTCTCGCGTACAATCGGAATGGTGCCATAACGCATAGCAATTAGCTGGGAAAGTCCGCAAGGTTCGCTCTTTGACGGCATCAAAAACAAATCTGCTCCTGCATAAATCTGATTGGCAAGCACAGGGTCAAAAGCGATTCTAACTGCAATTTTATCTCCATGGGTATAGGCAAGCCAGTTAAAAAAGTCCTCAAATTCTCTGTCTCCTGTACCAACTACAACAAACTGTAAATCGCGTGAGAGCATTTCTTCGCCAATGAACTTTACCAAATCCAGCCCTTTATGTGATACCAGACGTGTAATCATACCAATTACCGGCGTATCATCACGAACGGGCAATTCCAACTTTTGTTGTAGATAACGCTTGTTTTCATACTTTTTCTTCAGTTCTCCAGAATTAAAATTTGTATATAAGCATTTATCTGTCTCCGGATTATATATTTCTGGGTCAATACCATTGGTGATTCCAACCAATTTATATTCGTTTTGCCGCAGAACATTCTCTAGCCCATGCGCGAAATAGGCATGACGAATTTCATGAGAATAGGTTTCCGATACGGTCGTAACTTTATCCGCCAACAAAACAGCACTTTTCATAAAATTGATACAGCCATCATAGGATACTGCGTCACGCCAATATTCCGAAACACCCATTACCTCCGACAAAAATTCATTTGGTACTTTTCCCTGATATTCAATATTATGAATTGTAAACATTGTTTTTATATTTTGATATCCATCATGATGTTCAAAAAATGCTCTGTAATAGAGCGGTACCAACGCCGTTTGCCAATCATTACAGTGAATGATGTCCGGATAAAAACCAATGTGTTGTATACATTCCAAAATCGCCTTACTGAAAAAAGTAAAGCGTTCCCCATCATCATATTCACCATAGATACTACCGCGATTTCCAAAATAATAATCGTTGTCAATAAAATAATATGTGATATTTTTCTCTTCGTTGCGCGCTTTAAAAATACCAACATAGGTATTGCGCCACGCGAGCGGCATATCAAAATGCATCACATATTCAATGCCGGCATCCATATTATCCTTGATTGATTTATAATATGGCAGAATCACACAAACTTCCATATCATTTCTGCCTGCAAGTTCACACGGCAAGGCATACGCCACATCCCCTAGCCCTCCAGTTTTCACATAGGGTACTGCTTCACTGGCTGCAAACAATATTTTCATAGCTTCTCCTCCTACTCACAACAAAAGTTGATACCATAACCGGCATACAGCTATAGTATCAACCTGTCGTATCGTCTTTATCAAATTGCTGCTTTTGCCGGAAATGCAAACTTTTTCTCTCATTCCACTTCCCAGCAGATTCCATATATATCTTGGTACTTGATCTTCTACTTTCAGGCAAAGTTACTTGCTGCTCCCGCGGCAAACAACTTTACCTGAATATTATTTCTGTACATTACCATTTTCAGTCATATCTATAGAACCACACTGGCAACCTTTTTCTTCACTACTCCGCGTTTTACCCACAGCGTAGCGAGGACATTTTCTAATTCATATCAATTTGCGCACACTGATTTCGGGCAAAGCAACGAAATGTTTCGGCGACGCTTTTCATTCTATCATAATCACTTCTGCGACTATTATATCACGTTATCTGTATAAATACAATAATATATCCAATATATTTTATACTTTTTCGCCTTTATTTATGATAATCGGTGTAGTATCCGCACCAATCAACGTCCGGTTTTCTGTGATAACAACATCCTTATCAATAATGACATATTCCAGATTCGTCCCCTTGCTCACCGTTGTTCCCTGCATAATAATACAGTTTTTCACATGGCACCCTTTTTCTATCGTAACATCACGGAAAATAATACTATCTTCCACCACGCCGTCAATTTTACATCCATCAGCAATCAGGCAATTGTCTACTTCGCAATCGTCACCATAGTACGTCGGCACCTCGTCACGTACTTTTGTGTAGATAGGTGAGTTCTCACAGAAAATTTCACCACGCACTTTGTCATCCATCAATTTTAAATTGTTTCTGAAATATGCCGTAATATTACGATTGCGTAAAACAGTACGTTCAAAATGATAGACACCGATATTGATTTGATTTTTCATATATTTGCGTTGCAGAAAATCGCGTTCAAAATGATAGAGTCCGTGTGCCACAGAATCCTGAATGGTCTCTAACAACAGTTGTCTGTTAATAATGTACATGCCCATTCCAATATAGGAATTTTCTCCCGCCGCGCATTGGATTGCCAAATCAGTCACTTTCCCTTGATTGTCCATTTCCAATACCAAATCTTGCACTTCGTTCGTATCCATCTGTTCTTTGTTTGCAATCACTGTAACATCCGCACCGGAAGCAATATGCTGTTCCAACACTTTATCATAATCAATGTTGCAAAGCACAGTAGAATCAGACATCACGACATATTCAGCGTTTACTTTTTCCAGAAAAGCAACTGCTCCATATAATGCTTCAATCTTCCCTTTATAGATACTCGTGACACCGGTTCCAAACGGCGGCAGAATAAAAACGCCTCCGTTTTTCCGGTTCATATCCCATTCACTGCAGGAACCCAGATGGTCCATCAAGGACTGGTAATTGTATTTCGTAATGATTCCAACAGAAGACATGCCGGAATTTACCATATTTGACAGCACAAAATCAATTTGCCGGTACCGTCCGCCAAAAGGCAGTGAGGCTACCGTTCTGTGTTTCGTTAATTCACCCATGGTAGCATCATATATATTAGAAAAAATTATGCCTACCATTTTCATATTATCACCTATTTTCTCCGCTGTAGACCGGTATTTTTGAAACATAACCCTTTTCCTTTATCATCTACAGAATAATAAAAGACTTATTCATTTCGTAAATAACGTATCAAACAATTTCTTTTTCTTTAATGACACGGCCATCGGCAATTTTTTTGCCGCTGCCCACAACACTAATACCCCATTCTTCCGAATTGATACAATACAGTGGGTCTTTGCCGACAACTGCCTCCTTACCGATTTCCGCACATTCGCCAATAATGGCATATTCCACTTTCGCCCCGCCTTGAATCGTAGTATTTGGCATTACGACGCTGTCCTTCACCACTGCATCTTCTTCTATCGTGCAGCCGGTAAAGACAATGGAATTTTCCACCGTTCCTTTAATATTGCAGCCTTCTGCTACCATGGAATTGTCAATTTTAGCGCTCTTGGACACAAAACTCGGTGGCTGCGCATAATTTCGGGCATAAATTCTGAAATTCGGGTCTTTAATATTGAGTGGAATATTGGGATTAAGTAAATCCATATTTGCTTCCCACAGACTTTCTATGGTTCCGACATCCTTCCAATAGCCCTTGAAAGAATAGGCATACAGTTTTTTCTCATCTGCCAGCAGTGCCGGAATGATATTTTTCCCAAAATCATTGGAGGATTCCGGATCCTCTTCGTCGCGTATTAAATACTCTTTCAATACATCCCACTTGAAGATATAAATCCCCATGGAAGCCTTTGTACTTTTTGGATTTTCCGGTTTTTCTTCAAATTCGTAGATAGCATCATCTTCTTTGGTGTTCATAATACCAAACCGCGACGCCTCGTCCTCCGGCACATCAATCACCGCAATGGAACAATCTGCTTCTTTCTCTTTATGGAACTTCAGCATTTTTGCGTAGTCCATTTTATAGATATGGTCTCCTGAAAGAATCAGAACATATTCCGGATTATATAGTTCAATAAAATGCATATTTTGATAGATTGCATTCGCTGTGCCTTTATACCATTCTGACTTTTTACTTTTCGCATATGGCGGCAAAATATGCGCTCCGCCATAGTTTCTATTAAGTCCCCATGACTGTCCGTTACCAATATAGTCATTGAGTTCCAAAGGCTGATATTGCGTTAAAATCCCCACTGTATCAATGCCGGAATTTACACAGTTCGACAACGGGAAATCAATAATCCGGTATTTTCCTCCAAAAGGAACCGCCGGCTTTGCTGTTTCTTCTGTCAATACTTTCAAACGGCTTCCCTGACCTCCTGCTAACAGCATTGCAACACATTCTTTTCTTCTTTTTAACATAACGCTACTCCAATCTGCTGCCAACCCCAATGCAGCTTTTATTGACAGGCTCCCCTGTATTATTTCTTTTTTTGATAATATACCGTAGAAATTGGCGGCAATGTCAGGCATACGCTGTTTTCATAACCATGCATTGCTTCTGCCTCACTTTTTACAGACTCCAGTTGTTCTCCGGTTCCGCCATATTTTTCATCGTCACTGGACAACACCGGTATATATTCACCCGCTGTCGGAATACCAATACGGTAGTTTTCTCTTCGGACGGGTGCAAAATTACATACAACAATAATTTCTTTTCCCTTTTTGTCAATCCGACGGAAAGAAATAATATTTTGTTCATGGTCGTCATGACTAATCCATTTAAATCCTTCCCAATCTGCATCATTCTGCCACATCGGCGAATTTTCCAAATAGAAGAAATTTA
>CAMNSU010000105.1 GCA_946555455.1 uncultured Clostridia bacterium
TATCTGAATGCGCCATGTACAACTGCGCTGAAAAACTATTTGCGCGCCCGTCCTGTGGATGGCGTGATAGACCGTGATGCACTGTTTATTTCTAAGCAAAAACGGCGTATCAGTACCAAAATGGTGGGTGTGATTGTGAAAAAATATATTGAACAGTCCGGTCTTGACCCTACGAAATATTCTCCGCACAAACTGCGGCATACAGCTGCCACGCTGATGCACCGCTACGGTCATGTAGACGTCCGTATTCTCCAAGAAATTTTAGGTCACCAAAATCTTTCCACAACGCAAATATATACGCATTTGGAAAATGAACAGATTCGCGACGCTATGAAGCATAATCCGCTGAACGAAGGATAGAAACAACCCTATTCCCCTATTCGGTTGATTCTATTCAGTTCTATACTGCATATTTTATCCGAATAAATTGAACCAATGCGTTAAAACCATATTCCAATGCAACAAAAAATGTTGTACGATTGCTATTGCCACTAAAATAATAACTGGCATTCGTTTTCGCAATATTACTAAAATCAATATGGCGACTAAACATAAAAACAAAAGATACCATTCCAATAAAATAGTATTCATAAAAATAATATTCATAATCAAAGAACTCCTTTTTTATTTGTCAGACACATTCCATCCGGATGGAATGTGTCTCTATGTTCTCTTTTTCCTCTGAATTCGTATTCTAGCCTAAAATTTTATTGTTCACTACACATCAATGCTTCAATTTCAGCTCGTTCCGGCATGACTTTCAGCGCGCCTTTTTTGGTCGTAATCAAGGCAGCGCCGGCGTTTGCAAAAAGAAGTGTTTTTCGCAAATTTTCTGCTGTTACATGTTCTATCCCATAGTTCAGAACAGAGTGCAGTGCGCAACCTGTAAAGGTATCTCCCGCCCCTGTTTTTTCGATTGTATGCACATTCATAAACGGTTTTGCTTCAACCATAATGTCACGATAATATGCTCTGCTCCCATCTTTGCCAAGTGTTACAAATACCAATGGCAGGTCATAATTCTCCTGAAGCATACGAACCCCTTTTGTATAGTCTGTGGTTCCGGTCATGAATTCCAATTCATTATCGGAAATTTTCAGAATATCACACTTTGACAATCCATATGCAATTGCCTTTTTTGCATCCTCCAACGAATCCCAAAGCGGTTCGCGCAGATTGGGATCAAAGGAAACAAGCAATCCATTTTCTTTGGCAATGTCAACTGCATGGTGTGTAGCTTCACGCACACACTCGTGTGTCATAGAAAGCGTACCAAAGTGGAATATTTTTGCGGCTGATATGATGTCCTCCTGCACTTCGTCCGAGCGGAGCATCATATCAGCGCCCGGATTGCGGTAGAAACTAAATTCACGTTCACCGTCCAGAAACGTATGTACAAACGCCAGCGTTGTATGAACTTCGCCGTCCGTTAAAAGATTGGTTACATCAATTCCACTTTCAGCCGCAGCGGACTTTAGCATAGCCCCCAAGTGGTCATCCCCTACCTTACCGATAAACGCCGTTTTTCTGCCGAGCTTACTTAACATAGCAAGTACATTACAGGGCGCACCGCCTGGATTCGCTTCCAAAATCGGATTTCCCTGCGCGCTGATACCATTTTCTGTAAAATCCACCAGCAATTCGCCAAGCGCAACAACATCAAATTTTTTCAATGGTTTCTCCCCCTTGCTATAAGAAATAAATAGGCGGAAATCTTTTCCTATGAGAGATTCCCGCCATTAGTCGTTGTTTATTATTTTGAAGAAGGTGTTTTAAATTCCAGTTTTGACAGTTCTTTTTCGTTGCGTTCAACCGTCATTGCCGCTGCTGCATCTTTTAATACTTTATCAAATTTTTCGGACAACAATGCATTTTCCACATGTGCAGCACCTGTCACATTTTGCTGAATCTGTTCTGCTTTAAATGTTTCATAATCTGCATCCGTCAGTTCGACTCGTTTCAAAATATGATAACCATAGGCGCCTTTCACAATGTCGCTGACAGCACCAGGTTCCAGCGCATATGCGGCAGCTTCAAACGGCGGATCCATCATATTTTTACCAAAGACATATCCGTTCGGGTTGCTCGCCAAGCCCGGGTCTTCGCAGCGTTCATTCATCAGCGTATCAAAATCAGCACCGCTCTGCAACTCTGCCAATGTATCTTTGGCGCTCTGCTCCTTCTGTGCCGCGGTCGCTTCGTCCAAAGGCTGACGGTTATCATCTACAGTGGAGAACAATATATGTTTTGCTTTGGCATAATGATCAAAGAAATAGGCTTTTAGCGTTTCATCGTCAGGCTGATATTCCGGATTTTCCTGCGTATATTTATTAAAGAGCATGTTCATTAGATAGCTTTTCTCATAAACACTTTTTACAGCCTCATCTGTTGTACCGATTTCTTTTAAATAGGCTTTATATTTATCTTCGCCGCCTGCACTTTGCACCAATTGATTGCGGACATTGTTGACATATTGATTGCTTTGATTATCCGGTTTGATACCGGCTTCTTCTGCTTTTTGCGCCCCGACATACAACTGCACCAATTGTTCCATTGCTTCATCATGGACGGCTTCTTTTGCATTTTTTCCTTCATATGTCGCTGTTTCCCAGTCTACGTTCCCATCGGTACTGATTTCCTGTGAAACCATACTCTTGCTGCTTTCAAAAATATACTTATATTCCGCAAGCGGTACTTGTTGCCCATTAATTGTTGCTGCATAAGCAATATTTTCGATGGTACAGCCCGAAAGCAGTAACATTGCTGCCAGCAGCACCCCTGTCATTTTCGCAATATGTTTCATTTGTTTATCCTCTCTTTCGTGTCTGATAAATATTTTTTAATATACCTTATTATACACTATTTTAAGTCTCAATGCAATCATTTCATTGAATTTAATAGTTCCGCAATGGTATCTAATATTTTTTCTTCATTCGTCTCCTGCATTAAATAGGTTAGATAAGGTTTTTCGCCGTTGGAAAACAACAGTTTCCCGAGATGTGTTTTCGCAAGTTCTTTGATTTTTTCCGGCTGCAACGTACAGTTTGGCGCAAGATAAAACAACAAACGGTCGTTTCTCTGCATAATATCTGTGATGCCGCAGGCGGACGCCTGATGTTTTAAAAGCGCAATCCGAATCAAATGCGTGACGGGCACCGGCGGTTCCCCGAAGCGGTCAATCACTTCATCCGTTACATCTCGGGCATCCTGAAGCGTTGTCACAGACGCAATCCGCTTATAGAGTTCAATCCGCAGCGCATGGCTGTCAATAAATTCATCAGGGATATAGGCATTGACATTCAATTCAATGGACGTCATAATGTCTTCTTCTACCACTTGACCCTGCTGCTGTGCAATTGCTTTTTGCAGCAGATTGCAATACATATCATATCCGACGGCTTCCATAGCGCCGTGCTGTTGTGCGCCAAGCAGATTGCCGGCACCGCGGATTTCCAAATCCCGCATGGCAATTTTAAAACCGGAACCGAATTCCGTAAATTCTTTGATTGCCATAAGCCGTTTTACTGCCACCTCTTGCAGTGACTTATCTTTCCGATAGGTAAGATAACAATAGGCTAATCGGTTGGAGCGCCCTACCCTGCCGCGCAGTTGGTAAAGCTGGGATAGTCCCATGCAGTCCGCATTTTCTATGATAATGGTATTGATGTTTGGAATATCCAGTCCGGTTTCAATAATGGTAGTACAGACCAGAATATCAATATCGCCCGCCAAGGTGTCCATCATGATTTCTTCCAGTTCCCGCTCGCTCATCTTTCCGTGCCCGACTGCGATGCGGGCTTCCGGTACCATTTTGGAAATTTCATCCGCAATCCGCTCAATCCCCTCCACACGGTTGTGGACATAGTAGACCTGTCCGCCGCGTCCCAGTTCCTTTTGAATCGCTTCCCGCAGGACGTCGCGGTCATATTCCAAAATGAACGTTTGCACAGGATGACGGTTTTCCGGCGGATTGGATATCACGCTCATGTCTCGAATGCCAATCATTGCCATATGCAGCGTGCGCGGAATGGGCGTTGCCGTTAATGTTAAAACATCAATATTTTGTTTCAAGGCTTTGATTTTTTCTTTATCTTTGACGCCAAAACGCTGTTCTTCGTCAATAATCAGCAACCCTAAATCCTGAAAAGATACATCCTTTTGCAGCAATCGATGCGTACCGATAATGATATTAACGCTGCCATTTGCCACTTTTTGAACAATTTGCTTTTGTTGTTTTGGCGTGCGGAACCGACACAGCATTTCAATCTGAATCGGATAGTCTTTCATTCTCTGTTGGAACGTATTATATTGCTGTTGTGCCAAAATGGTAGTCGGTACCAAATATGCCACTTGCTTATTTTCCATGACCGCTTTAAATGCCGCGCGGATAGCAACTTCTGTTTTTCCGAATCCAACGTCGCCGCAAAGCAAACGGTCCATAGGTTTTGAGGATTCCATGTCCTGTTTAATCTCTGCAATGCAGGAAAGCTGGTCTTCCGTTTCTTCATATTCAAACGCTTGCTCAAAAGCGTTTTGCCAATCGGTATCCGGCGCAAATGCAAAGCCTTTTGCGGTTTGACGCTGCGCATAGAGTTCCACCAGTTGTTTTGCAATGTCCTCTGCATTTTTCTGTACCCGCGCTTTTGCCTTTGCAAATTCATTGCCGCCCATTTTGTTCAACTTCACACCCGTTGCATCTGCTCCGAGATATTTGTTGATACTGTCGAGCTGCGTCGCAGGAACATAGAGAATATCATTCCCTTTATAGACAATTTTTAAGTAATCTTTAATTTTTCCGTCTACTTCAATACGGTTGATGCCAAGATACCGCCCAATTCCGTGCACTTGATGAACAACATAATCCCCTTCTTCAAGGTCTTGGTAGGAACGGATACGCTCCCCTTTCATTTTCCGTTTCCGTACTTTTTTCCGCTGCCCGCCAAACAATTCACGGCTGCTGATAAACACATGTCCCAGCAGCGGATATTCAAATCCTCGAGAATAAGAGCCTTCGTGCAGCACAACTTGCCCTGCTTCGGCGGGCGTTCCGTCTTCGCAAATGGTGGAAGAAATACCATGCTCCAGCAACGTCTGCGCGAATGTTTGCGCGCGGCTCAGCGTTCCAACCAAGACATCTACGGCATATTGTTTCCCATACCAATACGCCATATCCTCCAATATTAAGTTCATATTCCCTTGATACGCCTGTAGATTTCGTGCTGTGATATTGACAGAGCAAGTGGGACGGATATATTCATTTTGCGTATGAATACCGCTTATACAAACGACTGTTTTTGTTTTCAACAGCCCTGCAATATCATAGCTGTCCAGCATATAACTTCCCTTCAACTGCGGCATTTTATTATGCTCAATCAATTCCGCAAGCTGGCTGTGAAATTCTTTCATAAGCGTATCACAGCGGTCAAACAGCCCGTTGGGATAGTCCAAAAAGATGAGGTTGTCTGCACCAAAATAAGAAAACAGAGTTGGCAACTGCTGATATAGCAGTGGAATATATTTGTCTACTGCCGGAAAATAGTGCTGCTGGCGGAATGCTTCAATATCCTGCCGGATATCGCTGCTCAAATTCAAATGTTTCATTTGTTCCAACGCTGCAGCTGCATTTTCAGCCGTTTCTTTATCGTAAACAGCTTCCCGGCAGCAAATAATTTGAATTTCATCTGTAAGCAGCTGGGAACGCTGCGTTTCAGGGTCAAAACAGCGAACAGTATCCACTTCATCATCAAAAAATTCTATACGCAGCGGCTGGTCGCCTGCCGGAGAATAGATATCTAAAATCCCGCCGCGAATACTGAATTGTCCAATCCCCTCTACCGTATCGCAACGCTTATAGCCCATCAATGCCAACCGCTGCGTTAATATTTTTAAATCATAGCGTTCACCCGGACGGAATGCAAATGTTACTTCATCCCAAAGACCGGCAGGAAGTGTATACTGCATTATGGCTTCTATGGTTGTCACAACAACCAGCGGTGATTTTCCCGCGCGAATTTCCCGCAAAACATTTAAACGCCCATGAATCACCTGCATATCGCTGGCTTCAATATGATGAAAAATATAGTCCTTGGGTGCATATAACAATACGCGTTCACGTCCAAAACCTATGCTGAGGTCTTCGGCAAGACTGCGGGCGTCCAGCATATTAGCAACAACGACCAGTCCTGTCTTTTGTGTTTTCAGCAAAAGTTCTGTAATAAAATGCGCGCGCGCGCTTTCCGTGATACCGCTGACCATGGTTTTGGAACCGTTTTTTTGTATAGACGAAAGGACCGTCTGATACTCTGCCAGGCGGTCTAAAATTCCTGTCAATCCTGCCATGGAACTATCCTCCATTTACTTCATTCATTGCATAGGGAACGCCGAATTTCATGAGCAGCGGAAGAACATGTTCCACCCGCTTGCGCGTATCTTTCAGCAATTTCCTGTCCTCCTGCGTGAAATGTCCTAATACATAGTCCGCTAAATTCATTTGCGGCGGGCGATTTCCAACACCAATGCGCACCCGCGGAAATGTGTCGGAATTTAACTGATATATAATGCTTTTCATGCCGTTATGTCCGCCGTCACTGCCTTTTGGACGAATACGAATACGTCCAACGTCCAAACTGACATCATCATATATTACTATAATATTCTCATCTTCCAATTTATAGTAATGTTTTAATTCACGCACACTCTCACCGCTGAGATTCATAAATGTCTGCGGTTTTACAAGAATCACTTTTTCTCCCTGTATCATACCTTCGCCGCAAAGCGCTTTAAATTTCAGTTGTTTAACCTTGATTTGATAACTTTCCGCCAACGCGTCAATCATATCAAACCCAATATTATGGCGTGTTCCTTCAAATTTGTTTCCTGGATTGCCCAGTCCGATAATTGCATACATACGTAGTGTCTCTCCTTTTCTGAGGAGTTTTGATTTTCAGCTTCCAGCTATATAACAAATACACCCCCTACACGTTGTAAGGGGTGTATTTATCATTCCCTGAATACTCGCATATGATGTTATTTAATAATGCGGACAGATAAAATATTATCCATTGATTCGATAGATTGAATGTTCGCTTCCGATACATCTGTATTGGTATCAATCAGCGTTACCGCCAAATCGCCTTTGGATTTATTAATCATATTTTCAATATTAATACCTTTATCCGCAAATGCCTGCGTAAACGCACTAATCATTTTGGGAACATTTTTATGCGCAATAAACAGACGTTCTTTTGCACTGCGCGGCATCACACATTCCGGAAAATTGACAGAATTGACAACGTTTCCGTTTTCCAGAAAATCAATCAACTGGCTGCATGCCATGGTTGCACAGTTGTCCTCAGATTCCGGCGTAGAAGCGCCCAAATGCGGAATGGCTACCACGTTTTTCATCTTCAAAACGGCTTCGTCCGGAAAATCAGTCACATAGCAGGACACTTTTCCAGATTCCAGCGCTTCCGCCATTGCACCATTGTCTACCAAACCGCCGCGCGCAAAGTTCAAGATACGAATGCCGTCTTTTGCGCCGTCTAAAATATCTTTATTTATCATACCTTTTGTTTTGTCGTTTTGCGGCACATGCAATGTGATGTAATCGCATTTTGCCATCATTGCCTGCAAATCGTCTTCACGTTCAATGTGGCGCGAAAGGTTCCATGCAGCGTTAATGGAAATATACGGATCATATCCGATTACTTTCATACCCAGATGATATGCCGTGTTAGCAACCATAACGCCGATTGCACCCAAACCGACAACGCCAAGTGTTTTACCTGAAATTTCTGGACCTGCAAAATTGGATTTTCCCTTTTCTACCAGTTTTGCAACCCCTTCTTCCCCATCTAAGGTCTTTGCCCAAGTAACAGCGTCCGTAATTTTACGGGAAGCCATGAGCAAACCGGCAATCACCAGTTCTTTCACTGCGTTTGCATTTGCACCTGGCGTATTGAACACAACAATACCTTTTTCACTGCATTTATCAATCGGAATATTGTTAACACCTGCGCCTGCACGTGCAACCCCTTTCAAGTTAGAAGGAAGCTCCATTTCATGCATGTTGAAACTGCGCAGCACAATTCCATCAGGGTTGGTTTCTCCATCAGAAACCTGATAACCTGCGCCAAACTGCTGCGTACCACAAGCTGCGATTTTATTTAATGTTTTAATACTGAACATTGATTCCACCTGCTTTTATTTATTTTTCGCTTCAAAGTCTTTCATAAAGTCTACTAATGCTTTCACGCCTTCTACCGGCATTGCATTATAAATGCTGGCACGCATACCGCCGACGGTGCGGTGCCCTTTCAGATTCACAAATCCTTTGGCAGCAGCTTCTGCAATGAATTTCTGGTTCAATTCGTCTGAATCCGTTACAAACGGTATGTTCATCAGCGAACGGTCTTCTTTGACAACTGTTCCGCGGAACATTGCCGATTCATCCAGATAGTTATACAGCAGATTTGCTTTTTCTGTGTTGATTTCTTTCAGCGCCGCGGTTCCGCCCATTTTTTTCACCCATTCCAGCACCAATTTGCAAACATAAATTGCGTAGGTCGGCGGTGTGTTATACATAGAACGGTCTTTCACATGCGTTTCATATTTCAGCATGGTCGGCGTACAATCCATTGCATTACCAATCAAATCTTTTTTCATAATAACAACCGTAACGCCTGCCGGTCCCATGTTTTTCTGTGCGCCTGCATAGAGCAGTCCAAATTTATTTACATCAATCGGTTCAGACAAAACCATGGAAGAAATATCCGCAACCAACGGAACGTTTCCTGTTTCCGGCAGTGTGTGGAATTTTGTACCATAGATGGTATTGTTCAATGTAATATGCACATAATCGCTGTCCTGATGAATCATGGACGCGTCCACTTTGGGAATATAGTTAAACACTTGATCTTCACTGGACGCAATCTTACGCGCTTCCCCATAACGAGACGCTTCTGCGAACGCTTTTTTTGCCCACTGACCGGTAATGACATAGTCCGCTTTGTTGTTTTTGTTCATCAAATTAAGCGGAATCATCGCAAACTGTGTGGACGCGCCGCCCTGCAAGAAAAAGACTTCATAGTCATCGCTGATGTTCATGACTTCACGAAGCAAATCCTGCGCGCCATAAATAATGCTTTCATACACTTTGGAACGGTGGCTCATTTCCATCACGCTCATGCCGCTGTCGCCATAGCAAAGCATTTCCTGCTGTGCGGTTTTCAATACCTCTTCCGGCAACATCGAAGGACCGGC
>CAMNSU010000106.1 GCA_946555455.1 uncultured Clostridia bacterium
CCAAGGTAAAGGTTGCACCGCAAGCCTCTGCTATAGCCTGTACAGCTTGCAGGGAAATCCTTTGGAAAGTAACTCGGTCGATATAGTCGTATTCTTCTTCATAACCCTCTTTCGAACCTGTGGGATACATAGCAAGATATAATTCATAAGGCATCCCAGTGTCCTTAAACGAGCGATGATGTCTAACCACCTCACTCTGAAATGTCCTAATTCCGGTCTCTAACGGAATCCGTGTATTGTCTATTATGACCTCATTCTTTTCGCCCTGCATAGTTATCCAATGGGAACCATTTGTCAGCTGCCAAATTGAGGTATCATCATATAAATCACCCATAGCGGTCGTTTCAACTGTCAACCCAAACGGCTCGGCTATATGCAGTATTTTGAAAAAATACGTCCCGTCTCTTTTTAGCACTTCCAATTGTCCCATTGATACCCCGTTCATTTCCATTGTAAAAGAAACGTACTCTGAATCTTGAACCAGTTCCGATAACGCTTTATTTGTGGTCACATTCGTTTGCTCGGTGGTTGTATTTGTTTGCTTAGTGGTCGAAATTACATTGTGCAGACGCAGCATTGTAATAATGCTCTGCTCGCGTGTATAAAGCCCCTGCGGCTCAAACATATTATCGCCGACACCGCTCATAATGCCTGCTGCCTGAACTTTTCCGACTGCTTCAGCCGCCCATGATGATATACTACCCATATCTGCAAAATCTGTTGTTTGGTTTGTGAGCGGACAGCCAATCACTTCCGACAACCGGGACAGCATGGTCGCCGCCTGTTCGCGGGTTAATTGACCGTCAGGCTCAAACATATTGTTGCCTACGCCCGACACAACACCAATTGCCGCTGCCTTTTCCACATTTTCATCCTTTGTATCATTAAAAGTCGTTCGTTTTGTAATGGTATTTCCCGTCTTGGTTTCGTATAACGCTACAGCCAATGAACAAAATTCCGCGCGTGTTGTTGCCTGTACAAATTTGCTTTGTAATTCCTGTGGGACAAAACCAAGTGTTATTGCATTTGAAATGTCAGCTTCCGCCCATGATGACGGCGCGTCCGGTTGTTCGCCGGGCGATACCTCGGTTGGAACTGATACATCATCCGCTTCGGTGGATAACATAATATCATCCATAAGCTGTTCTCCTCTCCATGACCAGAGAGTACCATCACTTTTAACTGCAATTGCATCATCATAAACACCGGGGTCAATAAGTACCACATAATCCATCAGCTTATCGGGAGCATAAGCCTTGTAAACATCCGCCTTGTACTTAGGATTGACGTTAGATGGTCTAATCGCTATACTGCCCCAAGTCCAAAGACTTCCGTCATTTTTTACCGCCAAGCTGTAAGCGTATCCTGCTCCGACCGCCTTTACATCATCCATCACTTTAACCGGTGTTGTTCGGTCGTTATTCGCTTCTGTCAGATAACCTTCCTCAACCTCGCTCAGTATAACATCAAACCATCCAGCTTCAACAAATTTAACGGTAGCAGTGCCATCACCAAGCAATCCGCATTCGTTGCTACCCCATGCCCACAGACTTCCGTCATTTTTAATTGCAAAGCTATGTACACGACCTGCGCTTATTGTTCGCACATTGTCCATAATTTTGACCGGCGCTGTTCTGTTTTCTGTTGTGCCGTCTCCCAGTTGACCGTACTCATTGTTACCCCAAGTCCAAAGGCTTCCATCATTCTTAATTGCCATATAATAACCGGTGCCGGCGCTGACTGCTTTTACATCATCCATGATTTTTTCCTCGGTTCCTTCACCAAACACGCCATAATCGTTTGCGCTCCAAAGCCAAAGACTATTATCATATTTAACAGCTAATACACTGTTTTGGTTGGCGCCAATTACTTTCACGTTGTCCATAATCTTTACCGGTGTCCACAGCTTTGTTTCGTCTGATTCAATATTATGTTTCCCAATCCATAAGCTGCCGTCCTTTTGAATCATAAAAACATTTATACCTGCGGCGCTAACAGCCTTTACGCCATCCATAATCTTGATTGTTTGTTTTTTCCACCTCTCTGTTATTTTTTCGGGACCATAAAACCACAAATTTTCATCCCTTTTAATGGCAAAAACACCATAATCACTCACGCTGATTGTGGGGAAATCTCCCGTTTGCGTGACATCAATTTTTTCACTGGTAATTTCATTTGCGGCTAATACGGTCAGCGAAGCACTCGCAATAGTCATAAGCATTGACAATGCCAATACTAAGGACAATAATTGTTTTTTCATTTTTTTACCTCCTCGTCTTGCTATTTTCCTCTTCTTCGTTTTCTTTCCTTCGTTTACTCAACATTCCTTCAATGACTTTGGCTGAATACCCTCCAGCTCTTGCAATTTTTGCCCGTTCGCGGCGGTCAGTCACAGGCTTTGCAAGGTCTGCGATAAACTCCGGACGATACAGCCTCATAGGGCAGTCAATTTTATCGCCGTGAAAATGCCGAAATATTTTTAACATTGCCTCCTTTCCGAGAAGTTCAAACAGTTCCAGATAAATATCGCTTAAAGCCTCTGACTCTTTCCCTTCCACACCAAATGCCTCATAAATCATCTCGTCATTTATATTGTCGAAATCAATGTCAATCACCGTTCATCCCCCCTTTCCACAGGAATTTCGACAATCCCAGAAAATTATAACAACCGCAAATGCCATAATTCAAATCCCAAACATATCTTTTTTGCTATCCGTAAAACTATCCTTTTTTATATCCGTAAAAAGTACCGTTTTCTGGATATAAAAATACCCACCGCTGAACCTCAGCGGCGGGTGATTGCTTTTATGTACTAATGTATAATATGTTATTTCAGTTCGTCCGGATACGGACAAGTTTTTCGTAATCGCCGACAGCGCCGAGTGTATCAAAAATATTTTTAAGCAATCCGCTGTCGTACCATCTGCGGAATCTCTCGTTTACCGTTTTATAAGAGCCGTATTCTTCCGGAAGCTCCGACCATTTTGTTCCAACACGCGCACGCCACAAGATTGCGTCAATCATCAGCCTATGGCTTTTCGGCGGCTTTCCTTTCTGTCCGGTACGTTGCGGCGGCAAAAGCGGTTCAACTTGTTTCCATTCTTCGTCCGTCAGCTTGTAAGAGTGGTTGGCATTATCATTAGCGGAAGTGACAAAAAGCGCTTTTTGCTCAAGACGTTTGAAAAAGAACGGAATTTTCTCCAGCCGGAATACACCGTCCGGCATTAGCGCAATGATAAAATTCAAAGTTGCAAGCTGCTCGGGGTAAATTAGGGGGTCACGGTTTCTACTGATATTGGCATTCACCGACAGCGGGAAAGACCAGCCAACGCTGGGATTCCATGTGTACTTTCCACCAATTAAACAGCTAAAATATTCTTGACTTGTTGCGTCAGTGACCGCAAATATCGCAATATATGAGCAATTATCAACAATGACTCTCCTTGTTGGCTCGCCGTAAATCAAGTCGATTTGAGCCAGACTTTGCACAACCGCGCATATTGTAATTTTCTTACTTCGCAAAGTCGCAAACGCATTGACGATTCCTTCAATTTTCCCCAACCGTGCAAATTCGTCCAACATAAAAAGAATGGGGGTTTCTGTTAAATCCGGACGTTTTTCAAAGTTTCGCATGAATTGACTTGTCATCAGAGTTAGTAAGCTTCGCCATTGCTCCAAACGGTATTCCGGAACGCATATGTAAATATCGTGTCCGTTTTCTAAATCGTCGGGGCTTATCCGCTTTTCCTGCGAAAGGCAATTTACTATATCCTTGTCCGTCACAAATCGCGCAATATGGCGGCTGAGTTCCGTGTAGATACTCGACATAGGCTTATCGTCTAATCCAACAAATGCTGATATATACTTCCTCGCTTCTTCTGATTTTGTGTTTTCGTAGATGTCCTCGATTAGCCTTGCAAACGGCGGCACGCGGATGGGTTTAAAATCACTTTTAGGGGCGGCGGGTGTTAAAATTGCTTTGATTGTTTCCAAAAAGGTTTTTCCTTCCCTGTGGAAATGCAAAATACATCCGGTAAGTAAATTTCGCGCACTATCCAACCAGAAACGCTCTCTCACATCTGGTGACATTGGGATGAGCGCCGCCGCGATTGCTTCCGCTTCCGGCGCTTTGTTTTTTGTTTTACTTAATGCCTCGAACGGGTCAAATCCATAGGTTGACTCACTGAGCGGGTCAAAAACCTTTATATTGGTTCTTTGTTTTTGGGTATGCTCATAAAGCTCTCCTTTAATATCTATACAAAAAACACGCCCCGACCATCTTCTCAGCGCCGGAATTACAAAACAGGATGTTTTACCGCTATTTGTTGAACCAACAGCCAGAATATGACCGTCCTTTGTTTTGGGCATTGCGTCAACGGTTTTTCCAAGACTGCTCGATTGGGTTAGGGGTTTTCTACCCCAGAAAATTTTTTCGATATTGTTAAGCGACCGTTGTTTTTGATTTGATAAATCTATATTCACTCTCATATCTTTCATCCTTTCCTTTTATAATGAGGGAACGAAATCCCGCGAATGGGTGCGGGTATATTTCCGTTGGTATTGTCGGTAACTTCGCGTGTACTGGGGAAGTTTCGGTTTCTCGTATTCCGGATTGAGGAATGCCAATGACAATTCGCCGCAAATAGTTAGCGCTTTCTCCGGGCTTTCCTGTGATATTTGTTTTTTGAAATATTGAATCATTTCCTTAAATTTTTCCATCAATATCTGAAATGTTTTGCTTACCATGTCGGAAATTAGTTTCATATTTTGTAAATGAATACTCCGATTCACGTCGCCCGTTTTTGTCCGCAAACCTTTCCGCTCCATAGCCGTAGACGCAGAGCCACAGTGTTGGGTAGGGAGAAGCTCACACCCTTGTCGTTGATAACTTTTATGAGTTATGCGTTTGCGTAATCCTAAACGTTCAAATTCTTTGTTGCAGACCGCCGCCCATTTTTCCCGCCATAGCTCGACGTTTGTAGAGTTGTCCCAATCATTAGTTTTTTGGATAGTGCATTTATATTGTTTTTTGGTACGGTCATATATTTTTTGACCGTTATTGTCGAACTCGTAAATCTTTCTTTGCTTCGCAATCCAGTTCCCGTCCTTATCCATAGAGCGCATAGTCAAAATTATATGAGCGTGGGGGTTCCCTGTGCCGTTATCATGTAGATTGATGTCAGCGCACATCCCCCGAGTGACAAAAGCCTCCTGCACAAAATTACAGACCACCCGCTTCTGTGTATCAGCTGAAAATTCGGATGGTAAAGCGATAACAAGTGTCCGCGCCAGCTGTGCGTTTTTATTTTTTTCAACTTTTTCGACCTCGTTCCACAAAATTTTGCGGTCGTTATATCTTCGGGGTGCATTTTTCGGCAGCATAATTTTGGAAAAAATTATATCTTTCCGCTTCGACCAGTTATAAAGACGAGCGTCACGTTCGTCGCGTAACCTCGTTCCGGCACAGTAGGCAGCATATCCCACAACGGAACGGTGCGCCCCTTTTCCGCGACTAAGAATTTCCATTCTAAAATGTATGACGGGCTTAACATTTGCCCCGCTCCCGCTTACCTCATTGATTTTATTTATCGTTTCAATAAAATTCAAACTAAGTCACTCCTTTTTCCAAATCTCGGCACAAAACAAAATGCCCTAAAACCCTGATAAAATCAAGGATTCCGGCAATCTGTTTGAAATGGAAAAATCGGTGAAGCGAACCGTACTGATTTAAGTAGATTTTTTTCCTGCAATAGCCCCACTGTAAGCCGCGACTTACAGTGGGGTTTGATATTGTTATTCAGAATTTCTTTTCACTTAGCTCAATGGGGATGGAAAATGCGCACACTAATATGAAAAACTTTCTTCGCTTGTTATTACTGGAAAATGCCATTTGGGATCCCTGCTAGGAAAATTTATTACAAATCCCATTGCTACATAACCGTAATAAAAACCCTGAAAAAACAAATCTTTTTCGGAATTTTTTCTGGTTGCAAATCACAAATAAAAAACAACACCTATTAAATGTGATGGGTGCTGAAATGCAACTTTAAAAAGCAAGCTTACCCAATTTTTCTTGATATATATAAATCAGTAAATTTACAAAGTGTGCATATTTCGAGCGGAATATAAAAATTTTATGCGTAATCAAAATGCGGCTTGAACTTGAATAATGAACCAAATGGATTTTTTCATAGTTGAATAATCATCTATTTTAGCTACTCCCATATTACATACATTGACAATCCACTCAAAATCAAGTATAATTAAAGAACTATATATTGACGATTGTAACAAGTTAAAAATAGAGAAATATGAAATAGATTTGCTATTTGACAACCTGTGCACAAAGGATGATTATGCGAAAATAGGAGAAAATGCAAAAAACGTTTGAGAAATACAGGTCTGGTGATATTAGTTAAAGTAGTTTATCTGGCAATTAAAGTATGTAGCATCTCTGGCGGCATAATTTATAGCGTGTACGAGCGTTGGTATTAATTCATTTGTTTCGGATGAAATGAAAAATAAGTAAATCTAATTATAGATATTTTCATGAAAAGAGGGAAAACAATGCTTGATCAATCAAAAGAAAATATTAAAAGACACATTAAGACTCACACAGATCGATCTGATGATGATCGAGCAGCTGTTTCGGTTTTAGAGACATTTCTTCGTTCAGATGGAAGAATAAACACTACCTTCGCTTCGGATGATAAATGGCCCAACCACGACGGAACCTTTGAGTTTGTTCCTAATCCGGATGTATCACGACGGCCAAAACGAACTTTTTATGTTCAAATAAAAGGGACGCACAATTATAGAGAAAGTGATGGAGTTATCAAATATTCTTTGAAAGATCTTGCTTTCCCTGCATTCATCTGTGATGAGGTATCATTCGATCCCGGAATTCTGTTCGTAGTACTTAATCCGACCGACAGAGGCAGAGAGAGAGTTTTCTGGAGGTATATGTCTATCGCCTTCCTGAATTCAATAGATTTTACGAAAGACAGTACAACAATTAGTTTTCAACCGGAAGAAGAAATATTAAATGATGAAGAAAGTGTTCTAACATTTTGCAAACGATTAGAGGAAATTGTTGAGCGCCATTCTTTTGTGAATCAGCTGAAACGAGATACTTATTCTGAAGAAGAGGTAAAACGTATCATTCAAATTTGTGATGAAGAAATTACGGATAGCATTGAGCGTTTGGATGTCCTTAACAAAAACAGAGACAATGTGTCCAGACGAATCTTGACAAGGTTGGATGATTTGTGTGTTTCGGCTCTTTCGCTAAATGCTATGCATAATGGACATCAACATCCAAGTATTGCATTTGCTTGGGAACACTCTTTTTTGAATATTGAAACCAAATATTTAGGCAATTTCTATCGTGGCTTGCAATATATTGGACGGCGAATTCCTGATGATGGTCAGTCAGAAAGACTAATGCTAAAATACTATAACTTTATGTGGCAAATTCGAAAATCACTTCAAGAGAGTTATGGGATTTCAGTGCTCAAAAATTTGGAACAATTTCTTGAGTATACCGGAACAGATGAATTGGATAATCAATATTACAAACTTGTAGCGGATGCATTTAACTCCGCAAAATTCGAATCAACACATCTCAGTGCTACAAGGTTTTATGTTCAGAAAAAGATGCCGTTCTATATCGGAACAGAGCGATATTTTGAAGTAACTCTACAACAAGCCGGTATTTATGCATCAAAGTATAATCGAATTACAGCGTATACGCAGCAAAATATTTCTACCAGCTATTCCATCCAAATTAAGTATGCGCCAGCGACTATAAACTTGTGGGGAATTGATACAGAAATCAAGATCATTACTGCATGGAAAGTTTCTATAGATCCAAGATGCTTAAATAAACTGGGAAAGATATTGAAATTGCCAATTAAGCTTTCATCTAACTACGGTGAATATGATGCCCTAATGCATTTTCTTACAAGAACCGGTATGAATTTTCTGGAAATGATTGACCTTCGTGAAGTAAAATTTTCAAGTATCCTTGAAGAAATATACCAACATTCCAATACCAACTATTTTAAGGAGGTATTGCAAAAGCTGAGAGATAACTACACTGTGGAATCCGAGCAATATGGCAGATACACTATTCGCTATTTATTGATGAACCTGCGTGAGGAGTTACTGGAGCGTGTTATGCCTTCGCAATTTAGTTCGCAATGGAAATTTGAAGATTTGTATCTATCGCGTAAATGCGTGCCATTTGAACGTAACCCACTTATCTCTAATTTAGCTGGCAGCAAGACCAGTGCGATTATCCAAGCAAAATATTTAGCAAGCGTTGTCGAAAAAGAAAAAACAGATACTGTTATTCCATATTGGTCAATTATAAAGACAATTCAGGAAACAGGAGAAATATACTGTGATATCAATTCAAATTTAACTATTTCTTCGATTCAAAAATACAATGAGCAATTAGATCCTTGGGAAATAGAAAAGGGATTTGGTATCACTATAAAAGATAATGTGGCGTACATTGATTCTTATGAAAAATCAACGCTCTTCATTTTAGAAAAACTTTTGGAGTTATCTCATATTTCTAATAAAGGGCAAAAAGAATTCAATAAAAAATATTTAAAGCAAAGCGAAATTGCATTTTCGGATTTAAAGAAAGCAGAAACTCTCAAGTATGCTTTTGTTAATTCCAGAGTACTTCTTATTTACGGAGCCGCTGGCACTGGAAAGACAACACTTATCAATATGATTTCAACGATGATGGCCGGCCGTCGGAAGCTTTTTCTTACCAAAACACATACGGCATTACAGAACTTGAAAAGAAGAATTGAAAATCCGGGTGCAGATGTAGGTTTTGTTAGTCTAGATAGTTTTACTAAGCGAGTGAACCTTCCAGACTACGACATTATTTTTGTAGATGAATGCAGTACGATTGACAACCGCGCCATGATGACATTTCTTGAAAAGACACGGCCAGATACATTTTTAGTTCTTGCTGGCGATATTTATCAAATAGAGTCCATAGAGTTTGGAAATTGGTTTTCTTATGCTAAGGATCTCGTTCAATCTCAAGGTTCAAATATTGAGTTGTTGAGTACATGGCGCACTGAAGATCAAAATCTCATTGACCTATGGCAAGAAGTGCGTTGCAAAGGTGCATTAATAATAGAGAAACTTGTAATTGATGGACCATTTTCT
>CAMNSU010000107.1 GCA_946555455.1 uncultured Clostridia bacterium
TGAACGAACAAGCAGCTGCCGGAAACTATATCAATACATTTGCCAAAATTATCATAAAAAAGGACAAGATTGCTAAGGTTGAAGCATATTCTTTGCGTGTCGGAGGATTAATCTATCGTGCAGACCCGCAGAAGATTAAATATGCTACAGGTGAAATGGCTGAAAATGTAATTTCCGGTTTTGAACAAGTGAAGGAACTGGAAATCTATGTAGACGGTGTAAGAAGCAGCAATATGCTTGACTTAAAAGCTGATATGGTGTTCGACTACTGGTGCAATGCAGATGAAACAAAATTTATCATTGTTGCATCCTCCAGAACAGCCGAAGGCAGATTTGAAAGCTATGGTCCGGATTCTATCTATATTGATGATGTTGAATATGAAATGAGTGAAACGCATAAACCCATAGCACAGTCGACCGTTACCAAGAAATATTCCGACCGTGCGGACTATACAAAATTCCTTTCAAAAGCTGTAAAAATCTATATTGACGATAATAAATGCGTCCGTTTTATGGAAGTTGATGAATCATTATCAGAAATGAATGAATTTTACGGCGTGGTATTGGCAGCGGGCTCATCAAGCGCTTTGGGCGGAGAATATGAGGTTAAGGTTCATAAAATTACCGGCGGCGCAGGCGAAGCAATTTATAAAGTTTCTTCCAAGCTGAGTGCCGACTCGCTTAGTATGGATTACGTAACTTCGGTTGCTAAAGATTATGATGGACGTGGTTTTTTAAAATTCACCTTAAACAGCCAGAACGAAATCAAAAAGATTGAGGTGCCGGAATATTGGGGCGCCATAACGACTACGAATGATATTGACGATGAGGCAACGCCGCGCATTGGAGGAGTTCCGTTAAAAAAAGCGACAATGTTTGCTCTGGTTGATGTTGACGGAGAGTTTACCGTTAAACATATTACGTGGGAAAATCTTAAGGGAACACGAACTGCAAATTGGTCTGCAATGACGATAGTTTCAGATTTTAATATCCGATATAATCCTTTACCGAGATTTGTTGCAGTGACCAGAAACTGTGAACAGCTGTGCAGCTATTATACGACAATGGATGTGCTTGAAAAAGTAAGAAAACTTCCTGATGATAAATCGCAGCTTGTGTTCGCCGCAGGCGCACGGTATACCGTAACGAATGAATTCGTGGCTGAAAATAATTTAAGTGATAGATGCTTTGTACGTTTTCGTGACAGAATGCTTGGCGAAAACCCGTTTACTGTTGGCGCCCAATATGATATGAGCGGCGAGCCGGAAACGTGGAAAACGGATGAATACTCTCCTGATAAAACGAATGGATTTTTCAAAATGGATTCCATAAGATTTCGGGATGAAAATGTGATACAGTTTGAAACGGCGGGCGAACCGAGCGAAGTATATTTTCTTGACGAATGGCAGTTGGTCTATGAATATGACCGATACACAGGAAAATTTTTAAAGAGTTCGGTTGAGAATATTTCAAAGGGATATCCTGTTTGGTACTATGTTGCGGAATGGCCTACACCTAAGTCCGTACAGGTAATTATTTATGAAAACAGCGGTATGGTTCCGAAAAATGATAACTGAAGGAGGGGTAAGCGTGAAAAGGATAAGTCTGATACTTGTTTGTATCATGCTGCTTGGCGTATTCCATGTCAATGCAGCGCAAGAAGTGGTATATGATGTCGGCACGCAGACCTTTACCCCTTTGGATTTAACAAAGGCAGCAAACATGGGATTTGCTGATGAGATAGAAGGAGATGGAAAGGGCGGCTGGGCGGACCAGGGAGCGGCAAATGACTTCAGGAATTTTACGCACAGAGGCAGAACATTGTTTAATGGGATTCCGTTTAATATCATAGAACCCAAAAATAATGGCGGAAATTCTTGTGTTGTTCTCAGAGGACAAAATAATGAATATTTTCCGATTTCTGCTGAGATAGAGGTCAATCAAGAAGCGGGCGGCGTGTATTTTCTTCATGCGGCGAGTCATACGGAGGGAAAGATTTCGGATATTGTCGGAAAATATACCTTCGTTTATGAGGATGGAACAAGTTCCGATGTAAATGTTCGGGGAAATAAGGACGTATTTAACTGGTGGGGAAAAAATTCATCCGAAACTTGTATTTCGGTCTGGACCGGGGCGAATGGGTCTACCAACTTAATATCTCTCGGTATGTTTGCATGTCCCAATCCGTATCCCAATAAAAAAATCAGCAAGATTGTGGCGAGTACACCGGGCAATGAGGCGTCTTTGATAGTTGTTGCCGCAACCCTAACTGATGAGAGACCATATCTGCCGCTTCCGCCGGATATTGCAAATCCGCAGTCCACAAGTCATTGGTATCCGTACACACTGCCGCGCGTGGAGGATGTAAAAGGTACGATTATGGATATGTCGCATCTTTTGGACGCGCCTGCCGGAAAGCACGGTTTTGTACATGCGGAAAATGACAAGATGTTTTTTGAAGATGGGACGCCGTTTCAGTTTTGGGGGGTCAATATCGTAGGAGAAATGTTATTTGTATCCCATAGTGACGCGGAATTGCTTGCCGACTGGGTTGCAGTGCAAGGATTTAATCTGGTCAGAATTCATCATATGGATGGTCCAAACGAGAGAAATAATAATATTTTTGGACGTCTCCCCAATAAATCAACTCAGCTTGATGAAGAGCAAATGGATAAAATGTGTTATTTATTGAACGAATTTAAGAAAAGAGGAATTTACTGGTTCATAGATAACACAACAAACCGAATGACATTTGAAGATGATAATATTCAGGACTATACAACTGTGGCGAGCGCACAAAAGGGATATGATTTTTACGACCCTATCATTCAGAAATTGCACAAGGATTTTTCGACGCAGTTATTTAATTGGTATAACCCATATACCAAGCTGAAAATTAAAGATGACCCTGCTCTTATCTGCACAGATTTGGTGAATGAAAACAGCTGTGTGGAGATATCAGCGCCAAAATCAGAGTATTATACAAACCAGATTGATACGCTTTTAACGGCATGGCTTAAGGACAAATATCAAACGGACGAGGCAATCGCAACGGCGTGGACGCAGACGGGCAAAAAGGGTGTGCAGGAAGGGGAAAGCCTTGCTGCCGGATATCACTATGCAGCAATCGCAGACATTGCCGACTACAGCAATCAGCGCAGAGAAGACATGCGGAATTTTGCAATGGATGTCCAAACCAAATACACAAATGAGACATACAAATATTTTAAAGATATGGGTGTGAAATCACTCGTAACAGGCTGTACCATTTGGTATGGTGAAGAAAGTGCAATTTTAAATATGAATGCCGCAACGGATTTTATAGATGTACACAGTTATTGGAGTCACCCGACCAGCGGCTGGCGCGTTGAAACAGGCACGAAATTTGGTGAAACTGTGTCTATGCTGGAGAATGAAAACATGGGGATTTTCGGCTATATCATGAATCGTGGCGTTTATAATAAAGTCCAGACTGTTTCCGAATGGAACGCTTGCGAGCCGAATCCCACGAGCGCGGAAGGACCGCTGCTGATGGCAGCCTATAGCAGATTGCACGATTTTCACCCAATTGCGTTTACGTTTTGCGTATACAATGAGTGGTTAAGCATCAATAACTCTCCGCAAAATTATCCATTAAATGAAGTGTTGTCATTTTTTGGGAATCCGCTCAAAATGTCAGGTATGCCGACGGCGGCGTTTATTGCACTCAGTGGTGCGGTCGAAGAAGCAGACGAAGGATATTACACATTGTATCGCAAAGAGGATATTCCTAAAATGGCAAAGCGGTATTTGACAAAAGACCCGTCGATTGGACTTATCGGAAAGACCGGTGTAGTCTTTGAAGAACAATATGACCCTGACTACAACAGTGATGAAGTCTTGAAGTTAGCGGCTGAAGGGAAAGAAAGCGGCGTTTATACTTCCGTTACGGGGGAACTTACAACGGACAAAAATAAAGAAGTGTTTGTTTTAAATACGGAACTTGCCCAGGCAGCCTCGGGATATTTGAGCGGCGAGAAACTGGAAACGGATGATGTAATATTTAACATTAATACAGAGTTTTCGGTAAATTCTCTTGTAGCTGTTGACAAACAGCCGATAGAAACAAGTGAAAGAATGCTGCTTACCACGCAGGCGAGAAACAGAAATTCAGACATGCAGATTGCAAGAGATTTTTCCGAGATAATAGACGGCGGTTCCGCGCCGGTTTTGATTGAGCCTGTTGAGGGAGAAATTGTTATTAAAAACAGAAATGAGTATGACGTGTGGGCGCTCACTTCGGCGGGGCAAAGAGCCCAAAAGCTAAAAACTCAAAAAACGCCGGAAGGTTACACGAAAATATTGTTGACTGCAAATAACCAAACCATGAACTATGAAATTGTGAAAAAGAAACAGGCAAGTCAAAAAATTTCCGATAAAAAGGCAACATATACGCTGAAAGAGAAAAGTGCGGATGTGTTCAATGATATCACGGATGCACAGACAAAGCAAGCGGCAGAACGGCTTTATACGCTTGGAATGATTCGTGCAACAGGTGAAAAAACATTTTCGCCCAATCAGAACATATCCCGCGGAGAATTTGTGCTATGGCTGATGCAGGCGCTGAATCCTGCGCCGACAGAAGATATTAAATTTAAAGATGTCCCGGAGGACAGTGCAGCCAATAAACTCCGTTCGCTCGGTGTGATAAATGATGAGTTTTTGAATGCGGAGGAGTATTTGCGCACAGAGGATATGTATTCCATGATTGAAGAAACATTAAAGGCGATTGGACGAGAGAATGCCACAGTACCAAGAGAGTATCAGGAAACATTAGTAACGAGAGGCGCGGCGGCAAAAGTGATTTTTGATATTCTTTGGAAATTATAATCCGTAATTTAAGGGTCGGAGTCTGTGTGGAGATTTCCGACCCTTAACTATATTATATAGTGAGGTAAATGATGAAATCAAGTAAAATAATGAATAAAATCAGAAGTATGTCCTTAGAGGAAAAAATAGGACAACTCAATCAAATACAGTTAGAGGATACAGAACAAATTCAGGAGGAAATCCGCGAAGGCAGAGTCGGTTCTATTATTCTTGCGGATACTGCAACGGCGGGAAACGACGAGCAGAAAAGAATAGACAGGAACCTATTAAATGAATTGCAGCAGATTGCAGTAGAGGAATCTCCGACAGGAATACCGTTAATTTTTGGGCGGGACGTCATTCACGGACATCACACGGTTTTACCCATTCCGCTTGCAGAGGCGGCAAGTTTTCATACAGAACTAATTGAAAAAGCCTATCGTGCCGTTGCAAAGGAAGCTGCCGGCGATGGGGTGCATTGGACATTTTCGCCCATGATAGATATTTCGCGTGATGCGAGATGGGGCAGATGTATTGAAGGATTTGGCGAAGACCCTTATCTTACGTCCGAAATGGGCAAGGCGGCGATACGCGGATTTCAGGGAGATGATTATAAAGATTCGACGTCGATTGCAGCCTGCGCAAAGCATTATCTTGGCTATGGCGCGGTGGAAGGCGGGCGCGATTACGGCAAGACGGAAATCAGTGACTACACCTTGCGAAACTACTATTTAAGACCGTTTCAGGCTGCTGTGGAAGCAGATGTAGCGACTGTGATGAATTCGTTTAGTGAAATAAGCGGTCAGCCCGTAGCGTCAAGTCGGTATTTATTACACGATATACTGAAAGAGGAATTGGGATTTGACGGATTTATCATCAGTGACTGGGCTTCCATCGCAAAACTTGTGAATCACAGAGTGGCGAAAGATGAGAAAGAAGCGGCAATGCTGGCGGCTTGCGCCGAACTTGACATGGATATGGTTGACAGATGCTATATAGAGCATTTGGGCGAACTTGTTGCTGAGGGGAAAATATCAGAGGAAACCATTGACAAAATGGTGTATCGTGTGATATATATAAAAGAAAGATTCGGATTATTTGAGCACCCATATGCTGAGCGGAAACAAATCAACTACAAGGAACATCTCAGCTATGCAAAGAAATGCGCGGATGAAAGTATGGTTCTTTTGAAAAATAACGGCGTACTGCCGGTTGGACAATCGGAAAAAATTGCTGTTACAGGACCGTTTTTGCATGAAAAACGCTCTCATTTGGGTAGCTGGGCGCCCGATTATGACGCCGGTATGCTGAAAAGTATTCAGGAAGCTTTTTTAAGCTGTGCGGATAAAGATATGTTTATTTTTCCGCAGCTTCCGTATTTATGGGACGATATTTTGCCGATTCTTAGAGATGTGGATACTGTTGTGATTGCGCTTGGTGAAAGTGCAAGGGTAAGCGGGGAAAATAATTGTCTGACAAATATTGATTTTCCAGAGGAGCAGCTTGCGCTGATAAAAAAGATAAAGGCACTGGGGAAAAAGACAGTTGGTGTGATGTGCTTCGGTCGTCCGATTGCGCTGGGGGAGGCGGAACCGTATTTTGATGCAATTTTGTATGCTTGGCAGTCGGGGAGCTGCGCGGCGCAGAGTATAGCGGATATTGTTTGCGGCAAGGTAAATCCGTCGGGAAAACTGCCAATGACCTTTCCGAGAACGACAGGACAAATCCCGATATATTACAACTATCCTTCGTTTTTCGGAAACGGTATGGCATATTACGGCGAAGGGGACAATTATTGGGATTGCAAATCAACGCCAATGTATCCGTTTGGATACGGATTGAGTTATACGAAATTTGAATATTCTGAAGTTCGGTGTGAAAATAATACTCTTACATTAGAGGAATTACAAAACGGAGAAACGTTTAAAGTCAGTGTTATAGTCACCAATACGGGCAAGTATGCAGGGAAAGAGACGGCACAATGCTATATCAGCGATTTAGTTTCCTCTATGACAAGGCCGGTAAAGGAATTGAAGGGTTTTTCCAAGATTTTCTTCAATCAAGGCGAGTGCAGAGAAGTTACGTTTGAACTTGGTTTTAAGGAACTTGGTTTTTATAATGGAAGCGGTAAATTCTGTGTTGAAACGGGCGAATTTGACGTCTTCATCGGCGGAGATTGCATGGCAGAGAATAAAGTGAAAATAACGGTTATAAATGAAAAATGAGGAGAAGGAAATGTCAGATAAAGTAAAAAAGTTTATCAGCGAAAACTGGGACAGTTGTATCAAGCGGAACAGGAAGGATGAGGATACTCTAATCGGACTTCCTTATCCATACACCGTTCCGGCAGTCGGTCATTTTGATGAGATGTATTATTGGGATACCTATTTCACAAATAAAGGATTGTTGCTTGACGGAAGGGCAGAACAGGCAAAATATAATGTTGATGATATGCTGTATTTGGTAAACCGATACGGTTTTATGCCAAACGGAAACCGTACCTATTATTTAACGCATTCGCAGCCGCCGTTTCTAAGCAGTATGGTGCGGGATATTTATGAGTATTATAACGATACGGTTTGGCTGTATGCAGCGTATCATATGTTGGAAAAGGAATATGATTTTTGGCAGACAAAACGAACTTCGGCTATCGGTCTGAATCACTATGACTCTGAGATGAAGAATGAAGAAATGTATCAGGATATGGCGGAGGATTTTGAAAGACGAGCAGGATTTATGCCGCATGTGGAGGTTCATACACTTGGAAGACATTACCGCACGACTGCCGAAAGCGGGTGGGATATTACACCGCGTTGGGATTACGATGCTTTTCGATATGCGGCGGTTGACCTGAATTCTCTGCTGTTTATGATGGAGAGAAATATGAGCTTTTTCGCGGAAACGCTAAACAATGGGGAAGAGCGTATATGGCTAGACAGAGCAGAAAAGCGAAAAAAACAAATGCTTGATAAAATGGATAATGGCGAAGGATTGCTTCTTGATTATAATTTTGCCACGGGCAAGCGGAGCGATATTTTGTCTGCCGCATCGTTTTATCCGCTTTTTGCAGGGCTTGCTGAACAGAAACATGCGGAGGCATTGGTAAATAATTTGGATAGGCTGGAGTCAGAGTATGGAATCCTGACCTGCGAAAAGAACGATGCAGAGGGAATCTATCAGTGGGATTACCCCAACGGCTGGGCATGTCTGCAATATATTGCGATGGTTGGACTTGACAGATACGGATATAAGGCAGAAGCAAACAGAATAGCTGAAAAATATATAAAACTGGTTGACAAAACCTTTGACGAAACAGGTAATTTGTGGGAGAAATATAATGTTATCAGCGGCGGGCTTGATGTTACTAACGAATACAAAATGCCGGCTATGATGGGGTGGAGCGCCGGCGTGTATCTTGCCGCAGCGGACTATTTGGAAAAGTAAAAAAACAAATAATATAATGTTTTAGTTTAAACATATAAACAGGAGGAAAACGCTATGATAAACATCAAAACACTCGAGGCAAAACCGTATGCGCCGCTTGCCGCACATGCGAGAAAGGTTGCGGCGGACGGATGTGTGCTGCTGAAAAACGAAAACAATGTTCTTCCGATAAAGTCGGAAAACACCGTTTCGTTCTTCGGCAGAACGCAAATAGATTACATCAAAAGCGGCACAGGTTCAGGCGGACTTGTGCATACGGAGTATGTGGTGAATATCATAGACGGTGCGCTGGCGAACCCAAACATAAATGTAAACACCGAGCTTGTCGATGTTTACAAAAAATGGATTGCTGAAAATCCGTTTGACGAGGGGCACGGTTGGGCAACCGAGCCGTGGTTCCAGAAGGAATTTGTGCCTGATGAAAGTATTGTCAAGGCGGCGCGAGCAAAATCTGATGTGGCAGTCATTGTCATTGGCAGAACCGCGGGCGAGGACAGGGACAACGCGCCGGAAAAAGGAAGCTGGTATCTGACGGACGAGGAGGAAGCGCTGCTTAGCGTCGTTTCAAAGTATTTTGAAAACACGGTCGCGCTGCTCAATGTCGGAAATATCATAGATATGAATTGGGTGGAAAAATATCATATCAAATCCGTACTGTATATTTGGCAGGGCGGGCAGGAGGGCGGCAATGCTGTTGCCGACGTGCTTTCCGGCAATGTGAATCCGAGTGGCAGACTGTCGGATACCATAGCCGCCGATATATCCGACTATCCGAGCAGTAAAAATTTCGGCGATAAAGAGTTTAACCTGTATCAGGAGGATATTTATGTCGGATACCGGTATTTTGAAAC
>CAMNSU010000108.1 GCA_946555455.1 uncultured Clostridia bacterium
GAGACACTCTTTCCCTACACGACGCTCTTCCGATCTCTTTTTTCGCCAGCAAAATCACTTCCGCATCTACTTCTGCCGCACGCAGCGCCGCGGTTGTGTCAGTAGAGAAGAAGGGATTTCCGGTGCCGCAGCCGAAAATAACAACGCGTCCTTTTTCTAAGTGACGCTCTGCACGTCCGCGGATATAGGGTTCTGCGATTTGCCGCATTTCAATTGCTGTTTGTACGCGTGTCGGAACGTCTTTTTGTTCCAGCGCATCTTGCAGTGCAAGGGCGTTGATGACGGTTGCCAGCATACCCATATGGTCAGCGCGGGTGCGATCCATGTTTTTGCCGCTGCGTCCGCGCCAGAAATTACCGCCGCCGACAACAATCGCAATTTCTACGCCGATTTCCACACATTTTTTTATGACATCGGATATATTGCTGAGCGTATCTTCATCCAGCCCAAAGCCCTTTTCTCCTGCAAGCGCTTCGCCGCTCAATTTCAGTAACACACGTTTGTATTTTGGCGCCATTTTTGTTCCTCCTATTCAGCTATCTGGATAACATATCTTAACATGCCAAAAGCACACAGATACATATTTACATATATTATAGCACAAAGGAAATATGAAATCAATGGAAAAAGTAAAAATATATTTGTGAAAAAATGAGTATGAAAAAAAGCAATAATAATATTGCAATTGCATGAACCAAAGCTATATAAAAACCCTCTCATAATGCCGTTTTTTACTTGACATATGAGAGGGTTAAAAAAGCTTTCAAATAAAATTGTGTTTGGTATCCAATTTATTTTGCGCGCAATTACAGCAACTCTGCCCGCAGTTCTGCCGGAGATTTCGGCGATAGCAGCGTAAAGGGAATGTCCAGTACGGTCTTAGCGCCTGTTTCACCGCCTTGTGCCAGACGGTAAACGGCACGGGCATAGGCAACCAGCACGCTTGCAGTAAATTCCGGATTGCTGTCCAGCTTCAAAGAAAATTCCATCACATGACCGGTTGTTTCATCAGCACCTGTTTTTCCGCCGCGAATCACAAAACCGCCGTGGGGGATTGCCTGATGGTCTTTTTCAAATTCCGCTTCTGAAATGAAATGAACAACGGTGTCATAATCTGCGAAATAGTTAGGCATTTCACAGATGGTCTTTTCAATTTTAGCGGTATCCGCGCCTTCTTCCGCCACCACAAAGCATTCGCGCAGATGTTTTTCGCGCGTGCTAAGCGCAGGATTTTCTCCGCTGCGCGCGCGGTTCACTGCTGCTTCAATCGGAATGGTATATTGAACGCCGCGTTTCACACCTTCCACACGCCGGATAGCGTCGGAATGCCCCTGACTAACACCTTTTCCCCAAAAAGTATAGGTTTCGCCGCTGGATAAAACGGAGGAAAAGAGTGCGCGCTGCAAAGAAAACAGTCCCGGATCCCAACCAACGGAAATTAGTCCGATATGACCGCCTGCCTTTGCACTGCTGTCCACCGCCGCAAAATATTCCGGAATTTTTGCATGGGTGTCAAAGCTGTCCACGGTATGAAACAGTTTGGCAAACGCGGGACCTTGCGCAGGCAAATCAGTCGCGCTGCCGCCGCAAAGAATCATAACGTCTATTTTATCTTTCCATGCTTCGCAATCATCAATAGAATATACGTTGCAGGGAAGCACCGGCGTCAGTGTTTTGGGGTCGCGGCGCGTAAAAATACCGATTAACTCCATATCAGGATTTTGGCTGATGGCAAGCTGGACACCGCGCCCTAAGTTGCCGTAGCCCGCAATACCAATTTTGATAGACATGTAGAATACCTCCTCTGATGTAAAAAAATATTTGATATCATTATAACAAAAGTAAAAATTGCTTGCTTGCACGCGTACCCCAGAGGGTAAGGGCATTTTTGCGCCGTGATTCTGGTGTAAAGGCGTGCATATAGCACACGCGGCGGCAAAGCCGCTAAATCTTGCTTTGCAAGATTTCTGCAATCATTATAACATAAAACAAGCAAAAATAAAAGATTTTTTTGAAAGATTTTGAAAGAATGCATAGCAGAACTTGCATATTGACGGTTTGACCGCATGATTTTATCAGAAAAGTGTGCAATTGTGAAAGATGAAAAGAAAGAAAATGCTTTTTGAAAAATGGTGTCATGAAGTATTTACACCTTGGTAAAAATAGTATATAATAGATAGTAATTTTAGGAAGAAAAACGGAGGAACAAACAATGGTTAATCCCATGTCACTATTTTTAATGTCAACATCGTTTTTGTTATCGCTGATTTTGCCGCTGGGCGTTATTATTTTTCTGTGTGTCACCAAGCGGATTTCTTTCAAAGGTGTTTTTGCCGGTATAGGACTGTTTTGTATGACAGAAATTGTCTGGATGCTGCTGTTTAGCGCATTGTTCAGTATCGGCGGTGTAGGAGCGTTTCTGAATGCAAACGTTTGGCTGGCAAGTTTGACGCAGTCGGCTGTGATGGCAGTGATGCTGGCGTTTGGGCGCTATTATATGAACAAAAGCATGTTGAGTGATATTTCGACTTGGCGCGGTAACTGCGCCTTTGGACTGGGCTATGGTTTTGCGTATTCCATCATGTATTTTAGTATTCAGATACTAAATGATATGATGGCGTCTGTGACGATTAATCAGGAATTGGAAGATGAAACGGCGCAAAGCACCATTAGCTATGTGTTGGAGAACCAAACGCGCCTGATGGAAACGCAGCCTCTTGCATTTTTGCTTCCGGGCGCGTCGGCGCTGGCGGCTATCCTGATTCAGGTTGCGCTATGTTTGGTGGTGTTGTATGCCGTCCGCCAAAACAAGATGCTTTTTGTTTGGGGCGTGGCAGCGATACAGACGGTGATTTATGTTGCGTATGATTTGCTGCAAAACGCCTTTGGCGCATGGTATTCCGCGTCAGTTTTCGTGATATGTGCGGTAGGAAGTATTGTATGGATTGTGAAATCAAAAGATATTTTTGACGATGAAATCAAAAGACCGTTCAGCCGCCGTTCTCCGCTGTTATAGAATGGGTACAAAGAAGGAATGCACAGATGAGAAAAGTTTATCTTGACAATATCAGATGGGCTACAGTTGTGTTGGTGTTGATATATCATGTTGCATATATTTTTAATGGTATCAGCGTTATGGGCGGAATTCAGGAAGTGAAAAGTCTTGCAGCATTTGATATGCTTACCTATATCGTATATCCATGGTTTATGGTATTGCTTTTTGTGGTTGCGGGCATGAGCGCCCGTTATTCGCTGCAAAAACGGACAGGAAAGCAATTTTTACGGGAGCGAGCTGTGAAGCTGCTGCTGCCGTCAACGGTGGGATTGTTTGCCGTGCATTGGACAACGGGCTTGCTGAACATAAAAATAGGGGGAGGATTAGCATATATTCCTACCTCTTTGGTCTATCCCATTGCGGCAATAAGCGGAACCGGACCGCTGTGGTTTATCCAAATGCTCTTTTTGTTTTCCTGCGTGTTGCTTGTGCTGAGAAAACTGGATAAAGCAGACCGCATATGGAAACTGTGCGGGAGAGTGAATCTTGCTTCCATACTGTTGCTGTTTTTGGTCATTTGGGGCGCTGCGCAACTTCTGAATTTGCCAGTATTGTCCATGTATCGGTTTGGTATTTATTTTGCTGCATTTTTGATTGGATATTATATCTTTTCGCATGAAAGCGTACAGGAGCGCATTGAAAAAATTCGTTTGCCCATGCTGGCAGCCGCCGTCATTGGCGCGGTCGTTTATACTGCCGGTTATTATGGAAGCGATTATACTGCGCCGCAGTGTTTGCAAAGCATTTATACCAATTTGTATCTTTGGGTGGTTGTACTTGCCGTGATGGGCTGTGCCAAAAAATATGGTAATTGTCAAACAGCGTTTACCCAATACATGACGGAGGCGAGTTTCGGTATTTACGTCCTGCATTATCCTGTGCTGCTCGCCGTTTGCTGTCTTTTGCACTATCACTGTAATTTCCCTGCAATATGGAACTATGTGATTGCGCTGATGCTTGGTTTTGCAGGTACTATCGGATTTTATGAAGCTGTGAAAAGAATTCCGGGAGTCCGATTTGTGGTGCTTGGACAGATAAAACAAGGTGGAAACGGGAGCGCAATACAGTTGAAAGAAAATAGTATAGTCAATAGATAATAAAAAGCCCGATACGAAAGTATCGGGCTTTTACTTTAAAACATATCTTTTTTCTTTAATACAAACGAAACGAGCACAACTGCCACCGCTGATAAAATAACAGGGAACCACCAAAAATGGTCTAATGGAATGCCGTTTTGAATATTCATACCATAGATACTAGCGACAATGGTGGGTACCGCCATCACGATTGTGATAGAGGACAGCCGTTTCATCACAATATTTAAGTTATTGGAAATGATGGAAGCAAAAGCATCCATGGTTCCGCTGAGAATGCTGCTATAGATGTTACACATTTCAATTGCTTGGTCAATTTCAATCAACACATCTTCCAGCAAGTCTTTGTCCTCTTCATAGAGACGAAGAAAATTGCCGCGCGTTACTTTTTTCATTGTCACCTGATTCGACTTGAGAGAAGTGGAAAAATAGACCAGAGATTTTTCCAAATCCAGCAATTGAATCAGCTCCTTGTTCTTCATGGAAACATGTAGCCGTGATTCAATCACACCGGACATTTTGTTGATTTGTTTGAGGTATTGCAAAAACCGCGCCGCAACTTTATAAAAAACCTGAAGCACAAACCGCGTTTTCAGATTGGTATGCACATTTTTGATGAGATCTGCAGAAAATTCTTTGATGATGGTGTTTTCTTTCAGGCAGACCGTCACAATATGGTTTTCGGTAATGATGAATCCAAGCGGCAGCGTATAATAAATCATGTTATCATTTTCTTTGTCCGCAATGGGAATGTCAATGACCATTAAGGTTTGATTGTCCTCCAGTTCAATACGGGAGGTTTCTTCATCGTCAAGCGCGGCGACAATGAAATCCTGTTCCACCTGAAAATTAGAAGAAATATATTCCAGTTCTTCTTTGGTAGGGTCAATCATGTTAATCCAGCAGCCATTTTCCGGCGTGTCGATTTCATTGATACGCCCGTCCACTGTTTTATAGTAGTTTACCATGTTTTGCCTCCTTTACAGGACGGGCGGCAAAACATGTGCCGGCATAGTGCTGCCCGTCCTCTTGTTATTTTGTTTCATGCACGTTCGAGGATCCGCATCCACTATGTCTGCACCTCCTGTTTCAAAATTTCAAATTTGGCTTTTTTATCACCAATCTTTATTATACATCAAGCGCTACAGCTTGTCAAATAGAATTGGGTGACAGAAAAACAAGGGAATTGGCGCAAGATTTTTTGTAATTTACCTATTGAATTTTGATTCAATTTATAGTAATATGATAAGTACGAGAAATTTGTCAAGATATTGTGCCATATTGTAATGGTATGAAAATAGAAAGGGGTCGTAACGGCAGCATGTATAAAATTGTGAGGAAAGAGACGCTGAATCCGTCTGTAACATTGATGGAAATTGAGGCGCCAATGATTGCAAAAAAGGCGCAGCCGGGTCAATTTATTATCCTTCGCGTTCATGAGAACGGAGAGCGGATTCCATTAACGGTTGCAGATTATGACAGGGAAAAAGGAACCGTCACTATCATATTTCAGATTGTTGGCAAAACAACACAACGGCTGAACGAACTGGAAGAAGGGGAGTGCTTGCAGGATTTTGTAGGGCCCTTGGGCGTGGCGTCCCATTTGGCAGGCTACCAAAAAGTGGCGGTGATTGGCGGCGGATTGGGTACGGCAATTGCCTATCCGCAGGCAAAAGAACTGCATAGATTAGGGGCGCAGGTACACAGCATTGCCGGTTTTCGCAACAAAGACTTGATTATTTTAGAAAAAGAGCTTACGGCGTGCAGCGACCGCTGCGTGATTGCGACAGACGATGGCTCTAACGGTACAAAAGGGTTTGTTACCAACGTGCTGGAAGGTTTGATTCAGGAAGGCAATCAATATGATTTGGTCATTGCAATCGGGCCGCTGGTGATGATGAAAGCCGTTTGTGATGTGACGAAAAAATACGATATTAAAACGATTGTCAGCATGAACCCCATTATGATAGACGGTACCGGCATGTGCGGCGGCTGCCGTTTGACCGTGGGCGGCGAAACCAAATTTGCCTGCGTAGACGGGCCGGATTTTGACGGACATCAAGTCGATTTTGATGAAGCGATACGGCGTTCCAGAATGTTTCAGGAAGAAGAAAAATTTGCGCGCGAAGCCGATTGCCGTTTGATGAAAAAGGGGGAATGATACAATGCCGAATATGTCACTGAAGAAGGTTTCCATGCCGGAACAGGAGCCACAGGTGCGAAACAAAAATTTTGAAGAGGTTGCACTGGGCTACACGCCGGAAATGGCAATGGAGGAGGCAACACGCTGCCTGCATTGTAAAAATGCGCCGTGTGTGAATGGCTGTCCTGTGAATGTCCAGATTCCGGATTTTATTGCGAAAATTGCGGAAGGTGATTTTGACGCTGCTTATGACGTGATTGCGCAGACAAACTCGCTTCCCGCCGTATGTGGACGCGTGTGTCCGCAGGAAAATCAATGCGAAGGAAAATGTGTCCGCGGTATCAAAGGAGAACCGGTCGGTATTGGTCGGCTGGAACGGTTTGCAGCGGACTACCGCATGAAACAGGGAAAAGAAACGGTGCAAAAATCGGAGCCCAATGGCATAAAAGTTGCCGTAGTCGGCGGAGGACCGGCAGGACTAACTTGTGCGGGCGACCTTGCCAAACTTGGCTATGAAGTCACTGTTTTTGAAGCATTTCATACGCCGGGCGGCGTTTTAATGTATGGAATTCCGGAATTCCGTCTGCCCAAAGAAATTGTGCAGAAGGAAATCAATGCGCTGAAAAAATTGGGTGTTACGATTCAAACCAATATGGTTGTCGGAAAAGTGGTTTCTGTAGACGAATTGCTGGAGGACGGATTCCGTGCCGTATTTATCGGTTCCGGCGCCGGACTGCCATCGTTTATGAAAATGGAGGGGGAAAACCTCAACGGTGTTTATTCTGCCAATGAGTTTTTGACCCGTATCAACCTTATGAAAGCCTATCGGTTCCCTGAAACAGATACACCGGTTAAAATAGGAAACAAGGTAGCGATTGTCGGTGGCGGTAATGTCGCGATGGATGCTGCGAGAAGCGCCAAACGTCTTGGCGCGGAAGAAGTTTCCATTGTTTACCGCCGGAGTGAAGAAGAAATGCCGGCGCGGCTGGAGGAAGTGCACCACGCCAAAGAAGAAGGGATTCAGTTTAAAATGCTGACGAATCCGGTGCGGATTTTGGGAGATGAAAACGGCTGGGTGACAGGCATGGAATGTGTGAAGATGGAACTTGGCGAACCGGATGCTTCGGGACGGCGGCGTCCTGTGCCGGTCAAAGGTTCAGAAGAAGTTTTACCAATGGATACGGTTGTGATTGCAATAGGGCAAACACCCAATCCGTTGATTAAAGCAACAACGCCGGGTCTGGAAACACAGACTTGGGGTGGCATTGTTGTAAAAGATGAAGCGGGTCAAACGTCTAAAAAAGGCGTTTATGCTGGCGGAGATGTCGTAACAGGTGCGGCAACTGTTATCCTTGCCATGGGAGCAGGAAAGAATGCGGCAGCAGCAATGGACGCCTATATCCGCGGAAATCAATAATGAATAATGATAAACAGCGTGTATTCTGACTAGAATACACGCTGTTTTTTTATGAGTATCATCTTTGATGTGAAAAACAGATGTCACATCTTCCGGAGACAGAACAAACCAATGGTCGTTAGATGGTATACTTATTCCTGAATGCTTGCAATGGGAACTTCCACATCTGTATCAGCGTCATAGTCAACACCGGATACGTTAAATCCAAACATGTGGTAAAAATCTTCCCAATAGCCATCAATATCCGCGATTTGCGTCAAGTTATCCTCAGAGAGCGTTGTCCATGCCTGCATGACCGCTTGTTGAACATCCTCCTGCATTTCGTAGTCGTCTAAACGAAGCTGTCCCTGCTGATCCAAAACAGGCTGACCTGCATACAATTTGTCATGAAACATGCGGTACATCTGCTCAATACAACCTTCGTGCAATCCTTTTTCTTTCATGATTTTATAAAGAATCGTAATGTAGAGCGGAACAATCGGAATCGCCGCGCTGGACTGCGTTACTAAGGCTTTATTCACAGAAATATAGGCGTCTACACCGTCAATCTCACGGCTGAGACGCTGGCTTGTTTCATATAAATCTTGTTTTGCCTTGCCAATGCTGCCGTTTAAATAAATGGGGTGTGTCAACTCCGGACCAATGTAAGAATAGGCGACCGTAACAGCGTGTTCTGCTAAAACACCAGCGTTTTTCAGCGCGTGCATCCATGTTTCCCAGTCCTCACCGCCCATCACTTTGACAGTTGCTTCTACTTCTTCCGGCGCGGCAGGTTCGATGGTTACGTCTGAGATGGTACGTGTGGTTAAATCAATGGTTTTATTGCTATAGGTTCCACCGGTCGTTTTCAAAACGGAACTATAGACTGTGCCGTCCGGCGCGGTGCGGCGAGAAGTTGCCACGCTGTAGACAACCATGTCAACCGTACCCAAATCCTGCCGAATCATATCAATTGTTTTTTGTTTGATTTCTTCTGAAAATGCATCACCGTTGATGGTTTTTGCATAAAGACCGTCTGCCTGAGCAAATTCTTCCAATGCCGCAGTATTATACCAGCCGGCAGAAGCGTTGCGCCCACGCACGGACGGTTTTTCAAACACAATGCCGAGTGTTGCCGCACCGCAGGAAAAAGCAGCGCTGATGCGGGACGCCAGTCCATAGCCTGTGGAAGCCCCAATCACTAAAACACGTTTTGGACCGTCTGTTTTCGGCTGGCTTTTGACATATGCAATCTGCTGACGCACATTTTCACGGCAACCATCGGGATGGGCAGTGGTACAAATAAAGCCTCTGATTTTCGGTTCAATTTTCATGTGGAAAACACTCCTTTTAT
>CAMNSU010000109.1 GCA_946555455.1 uncultured Clostridia bacterium
ATAAGGAGAGAAGAAACAGTGGCTAGGGAAAGCAATGTAATACAATGCAATACAATGCAATACAAAAAACAAACGCTTCATTTGGCGGCGGCAGAGGAGCGCTTTGGAACAAGACTTAAAAAAGATTTGATAAAATATCGAGGACTGTATCTTCTGTTTATACCAATTGTGATTTATTATGTGGTGTTTCATTATGTCCCTATGTATGGTCTGATTATCTCGTTTAAAGATTTCTCGCCGGCAACAGGGATTTTAGGCAGCCAGTGGGCGGGCTTAAAACATTTTAAAAGTTTTTTAAGCAGCCCTTATTTCGGCAGAGTGTTTATGAACACCATTAACATTAGTTTTTGGTCACTGGCGGGAGGCTTTCCGGCGCCGATTCTTCTTGCGCTGCTCATCAATGAGGTGCAGGGGATAAGATATAAAAAGCTGGTGCAGACGGTATCCTACATTCCGCATTTCATCTCTCTGGTTGTGGTGGTGGGTATGATTAAAACCTTCACGGCGGACGGTGGATTTCTCAACAATCTTTTAACCGCCATGCACATCACGACCGGAGAAGATATGCTGAATGTGAAGGAATATTTTGTTCCCATCTATGTCATATCGGGTATTTGGCAGGGCGTGGGCTGGGGAACCATTATTTATCTGGCGGCGCTGTCCTCTATTAGTCAAGATTTATATGAGGCGGCGGAAATCGACGGAGCGGGGCGGTGGCAGCAAACCATCAGAATCACACTGCCCTGCCTGATGCCCACAATTGTGATGCTTTTGATTTTGCAGATTGGCGGCTTGATGAACGTTGGCTATGAGAAAATCATTCTGATGTATAACCCCCTTACCTATGAAACCGCGGACGTCATTTCCAGTTTTGTATACCGGAAGGGGCTTTTAGAGGCAAGTTACAGCTATTCATCAGCAGTGGGGCTGTTTAATTCCGTGATTAACTTCTTTTTGCTTATCACTGCGAATTACATCAGCAAAAAGTGCGGCGAATCAGCCATTTGGTAGGAGGAAAACTATGAAAACAAGTATACAAAGGCGTCTGTTTCTGGTGGGCAACAATCTTTTTTTGCTGCTGCTGCTGATAACAATGATTTATCCTATGCTTTATGTCGTGTTTGCATCTTTTTCGGATTCCTATGAATTGATGCGCCACCAGGGGCTTTTACTGTGGCCGATAAAGGCGAATATACAGGCATATCTCAAGGTGCTGCAAAACAAAGATATTTTCACAGGGTATCTGAACACCATTTTCATTGTGGGAGTGGGTACCGGAATCAACATGGTTATGAGCATTTTGGCAGCGTTTTTCTTTAGTCATAAAGGAATGATGCTGAAAAAACCGCTGATGTTGATGGTTATTTTTACCATGTATTTCGGCGGCGGCATGATTCCAAACTATTTGTTGATTAAAGGACTGGGGTTGATTGACAGTCTTTGGTCGCTGTTGCTGCCGGGTGCGGTAGGAACCTATAATATGATTATTTTGAAACGCGGATTCGAGTCTCTGCCGGCAAGTCTGGAGGAATCGGCTATGCTGGACGGTGCCAGCTATATCACGGTTATGCTGCGCATTGCTGTTCCGCTGAGTTTGAGCACGATTGCAGTCATCATTTTGTATTATGCGGTAGGTCACTGGAATGCTTGGTTTAATGCAAGTATTTATCTGAAAACCAGAGCAAAATTCCCCCTGCAATTAATTTTGCGAGAAATCCTCATCAGTAATGATACCTCGTCCATGGATACGGCGGTGAGTTATGAGGAAAAAGCCGTGGTGAGCGAAACCATAAAATATGCGATTATTGTGGTGTCAACTGTACCGATTCTCTGTATCTATCCGTTTTTACAAAAGTATTTTATTCAAGGCGTAATGACCGGTGCGGTAAAGGAATAGACAATGCAGCCGCAAGGAAAAGCCCGTACAATAATCTGTGCGGACTTTTTCTGTTCGCGGATATTGATATTATGGCGGCATTGTGTCATAATGATATCTAGGCAGGGGGAATAGATGATGAAAAGCAACGTATGGAAAAGTGTAAAAAACATATGGGTGATTTCGTACACTTTTGTTTTTTTGCTGCCTATTTTGATTGGTGTATTTAATTATATTTATTATTATAACGTTATGAAAAACGATATTATCAGCAACAGCGAGATGCGCCTGCAAGATATTCAGTATAATATTAACAACGAAATTTCCCATCTGTACGACGGGAAAAATGTCATTTCACGTATCAAAAATTTGGGAATGATTGCTATGGCAGATTCCGAAGAAGTGACGGAGTATGAATTGCTCGAAGCGCGCTTGAATCTCGCACAAAACAGCAGTAATTCATATGAATACGGTATCTATTATAAGAATTTGGATTGTGTCGTGACCGGCAGCGCAGTATATGATACAAAGTATTATTACCGCATCTATTTCTCAGCGCAAATGGGATGGGAAGAATTTCTTGATTTTTTGGGTTCCGCATCTTCTTCTATTCGCTGTGTGAAAAACAGTGAAGGCGATGTTTTTTTCACACAACATGTGAGCAACGTTGTGGATACCTTTTTTGTACTCAAAAGCAGCTATCTCAAAGAAGTGATGCAGATGGATAATGCACTGCCCGGCTCTGTTTTAGTCATGCTGGATGGAGAAAAAAATATTCTCTATAGCAACACGCAGGTGAGTGATGCAGAAATCAAGCAGGTTTTGGGAGAAAAGGAGCAGATGGAACAGAATGTATCCTTTCAAGGTAAGTCCTATACAACACTGCGTTTTACCAGCAATGGACTGCAATATGTGTTCTTTATACCCAATCAATTTTTTAGAGCGCGTATGCAGCGGATTCAATATGGGTATTTACTGACGGTGCTTCTGTGTCTGCTTTGCGGCGGTATCAGCATATTTGTTATGATACGCATGAACTACCGACCGGTAAATAAATTGATTGAATATGTAAACGTGAGAGAAAAAGGGGAGAATGAATATAAAGCCATTGCAGACTTTTTAGACCGTACCATCGGGCAGAACAAGAAATTAGAAAACCGTTTGAGAAAGAGCCGTGATATTGTGCAAAGTGAAATGATTAACCGGATATTGCTGGGGAAGTTCGTGGATTCCGGCGACCAGAAAGAATTGCTGGAGAAATTAGGATTTTGCGGTGACGACAATCATTTTGTGGTGCTGACCTTTAGCGTCAGCGATTATGGGGTTTTAGAGGAAGATGAAGAGCATATTGACGAGGCGGAAATACATCATATTGCTTGCCTTGTCATGAACAATATTATCGGCGAATTGATTGACCGGCAATACAGATGCGTCATGAGCGAGTTGGACGAGAATTTGGTGTGTATCGTCAATTTAGGCGTTTTAGTGGAAGAAAATGTGTGTGAACACATGAAACATATTGTTATGGAAGCGCAGGAGCATATCCGCTTTCATTTCAAATTCTCGTTTTTGACCGGTATTGGAACAGTGGTGAAGGGAACGGAATGTCTGCCGGACAGTTATTTGGATTCTTTGGCAGCGCTGCAAATGGGGGATGAAAAATATGGTGAAATTTCCCTCTGTTCCCAGAGAAACGTTTCGGAGACTTATAAATATTACCGCTTTTATGAGAAAGAGAAAATGTTGACAGAGGTGATTCGGGCAGGAGACTATGAACATGCCAGCAAGTATATGAAAGAAATGATTGAGGAATGCACCAAAAACTCCAGACAGGTGATGGGCATTTCAAAATGTCTTTTATATGATATCATCAATGTAATTATCAAGAATTGTATGTTGGATTCTCAGTTTGCAGAAGAAGCGGATATTGTGAATTTGGAGCGAATGTTTCTCAGTGATAACCCTGTGGAACTCTTGCGAGAATTGGATACACTGCTGCGAAAAACATGCGAACTCGGGCAGATGCAGAGCGATAACGATTCCAATTTGAGTCAGGAAATTCAAAGCTATATTGATGAGAATTTTTCAGATTTCAACTTGAATGTGAACAAAGTTGCTGAACATTTTCAATATACGCCGTTCTATATTTCTAAAATTTTTAAAGAAATGTGCGGAAAAAGCATTCTGCAATACATTATGCATGTGCGAATCAATATTCAACTGTAACTTTTACGCATAAGCGACATTCGTGTTTTGTTTGTGTCTGTAATTGTGGGAATTACTAATAAACTTAATTTTATGCGCTTATTAAAAAAAGCGACCGGTATGACGCCGGGACAGTTCCGAAAGTTAGGGAAGTAATATGAAAGAAATTCGATTTTGGGGTAGGAGAAGCATGTATTAAAATGATTTGCAGATTGATAAAAGTATGAAATGGCAGTTTATGATGCCATTACGGGAGGTAAAACGTTCATGTATGTGAATTTAATTCATAGACCGGGCAATCAGGCGCAAAGACCCATGTTTGAACTGCAACAAAAATATGCGCATGATTTGAAACTAAAAACCACGGTATTTTTACAGTATGACAATTTGTTTGAAGAGGAATTGCTGGAACAGGTTTTAAAAGACCAGAAAACATATGGCGATGAAATCGGCATTTGGTTTGCCAATCTTTCCGCAACATCATTTGTCAAAAAACTGAACAAAAAAGAAACATTTTTATGGCTGTTTACGGAAGAAGAAAAACGCGTTATCATTGAGGAACATATCCGAAAATTTGAGTCTGTTTTCGGATACCGACCGATCAGTGTAGGCTGCTATCACATGGACAGTACCTCACTGCGGCTGCTGCATGAAATATCGCCGGAAACGAAAATATCGGTTGGCGGGTGCTTTGAAGAAGGCGTGAAAGTGTTTCACGGCTGCAACCATTCATGGTATTTGTTTAATGAGGGAATGCCGTTCTTTCCGTGGTATCCGGCAAAGCACAACAGCCTTGTACCGGCGCGCAGCCGCGAGGAATGGGACGGTATTGTATTGGTGCCGCATTTGATGCGCGATATGGCGCTGTCCTATGAAGGCAGGAACGATTTTTTTGCCAGTCATCCTGCCAATATCCAGCGCGCCATGGCGAATGAAGGAGCAATATGTCCCTATACACTGAATTTGCTGGATATGTGCAGATTTCAAGAACGGTTCAATGAAGGATTTTCCTATTCCAATACCTTTGTCGGTCCCAACTGGTTGTCGGGCAGTATCAATGTACAGGATTCGGATGAAGAAACGCAGCAGATTTACAAAGAATATTTGGAATATTTGGCGCAGTTGTCGCAGGAGAATCAGATTCAGGTTGTCTATATGCGGGAGTTTGCGGACGCGTTTACAAACGAGGTGGAGATTGGCGCCGCGCAGCAATATTTTGCAAAAGAAATCTTGTATGGTTCCTATAAACACTATTTTTGGTATTGCAGTCCTGCATGGCGGCTGCTGCTTGATATGGAGCAGGGAGGATCAATTGGCGATTTGCGCCCCTATATCGGCAGAACGCCGCGCTGCAGCGGTGCGGATACAGAATTTTTGGCAATGGCGTCCAATCCGTATTTGATTCAGTCGCAGTATCGGAGCGGAAATGCGCATCACTCGGCAGACGGTGCGCGGACAACGCTGCTCATTGCATATGAAGGGGAAGAAAAAGATTTGTGCGATTATCCGACGCGCATTGAATCGGTACATACAATGCCGGAAAAAACAAAACTGGTACTACAGGAACAGCGCATTACGTTTGAATGCGGACTCAGTGTGACGCTGCAAACAAGCATTGAAATTTACCGCTGCGGTAAAATCATATTCCACAGAGCGCTTACGGACTGTAGTCAGGAGAATGCCGTTTTTCGTGTTACAGAATATGTCAAGGCGGGGTATGGCGTAACGGAATATCCGGAAAATTTAAAAGACGTGGTGCTCTATGCGGAAGGGGCGGACGAGATATCCGAAAAGTTCGGGTATACCGGCAGGACTTATGAGACCGCGGCGGGAAAAAGCTGCAGCGCTGTGATTCCAAAGCTGAATGTTCGTTTGTCGCTGGAAAATGCGGATGACAGAGTGTGCAACGCGTATGTGAAAGACGGATATTTATTTTCACCATATTATACACTTGGGATTTCATGCGATTTACAAGTCGGAAAGGAGACGGCGACATGCCTGAATGTAAAGAAAGAAAAGACGTGCTGAGATGCCCGTTTTGTTTGGGAAAAGAAAATGACGTGCTTCTGCGGAAAGATGACAGCAAGTTTTATTGTGTGAAATGCAGTTTTCAGGGATCGCGGGAGGAAATTATGCAATATTATGCGCTGCACAAAAAAAGATTTGCAAACAGAACAAAGAGAATTACACTGGAAGAAATAGAACGTTTGTAATAGCATATAAGCAAAAGGTCAGGTTCCGATGTCGGAACCTGACCTTTCAAAATTTGCAACAATCAAACTCAGACGATATTTCCTTGCAGCTATTGCCCTGCATAAGTCAAAACACCAAACTCGTTTTTACAAACCAGTTCTGTCTGCCCGGGCAGTTCCAGCGTGATATGCCCCAAACGGCAATCACGAAATTCGTTGAGGACAATATTTGCGCCGCGGAACGTATCGAATTCGCCGCCGGAAATTAAAAATCCACGGTTTTTACAGATATTTTCTAGCAGTTCATAGCCGGTTTTTTCCGCTATATCGGATAGTTTATAGCGTTCACAGAGCGCGTCCGGATAGTTGCTACGCAAAAATTCCAACAGAATGCAGCACAGATGTTCCACATCCAAAATTTCGTCGCGGATAGCACCGGTAAATGCCAGTTTGACCGCCACGTCGTCGCTGTCAAACTTAGGCCACAGAATACCGGGCATGTCCAGCAGTTCAATCCCGTTGTCCAACCGAACCCATTGTTTTCCTTTGGTAACGCCGGGACGGTCGCCTGTTTTTGTGCCGGCGCGGCCTGCGATTTTATTGATAAAAGAAGATTTTCCAACGTTGGGAATGCCGCAAACCATGATTTTAAGGTTTCGGTGAATGCCGCGGGCTTTGTCTTTTTCGATTTTTTCCGCCAGCACTTTTTTGGCATATTCACCGATTTTGGATATGCCTTTGCCGGTAGAGGCGCTGACCTCCAGCGCTGTAATACCCCGCGCTTCAAAATAGGAGACCCATTTCGCGTTGGCGGCGCTGTCCGCCATATCCGATTTATTTAAAATCACCAGCCGCGGTTTGGCACCCAAAATTTTGTCAATCTCAGGGTTGCGCGAGGAAAGCGGCAGTCGTGCGTCCACCAATTCGGCGGCAAGGTCGGTGATTTTCAGGTGTTCTGCCATGAGACGGCGGGTTTTTGCCATATGTCCCGGAAACCATTGCAGATTCATGTCTATCCATCCTTTCTTTATCAATATGACGCATTTTGCTAAGTCACATAAAAAAACTGCTGTTTTCGCGGGACGGTACCAGCAAAAGCAGCAGCCTGTCAAATCTTTTTTTTACTCTGCGCCGGCAGATTCGTTTTCGTAGAGCGTGCCCCAGTCGCTAAACGGCCAGAAACGGAAATTCGCTTTTCCGATAATGGAGTCATAGGAAACCATTCCCACGTCCTGCGAGCGGCTGTCTTTACTATGGTTGCGGTTGTCGCCCATCACAAAAACATGGTTTTCGGGAACCACTGCCGGAAAAGATACGGTTCCGAACGTGCGGATACGTTCTTTGATGTATGGTTCGTCTAAAATTTCGCCGTTGACGGATACATCGCCGGTTTCCGGATTGATATCAATGGTTTCTCCGGGCATGGCGATCACACGTTTCACATAGGGTCGGTCGGGGTCGCAGTCAGGACGGAAAATAATGATATCGCCTTTTTCCGGCGTATATGCCAGACGCGTTACCACCAAACGGTCGCGGTCGTGGAGCGTGGGTTCCATAGATTGCCCATCAACATTCACCAGTGTAAACACAAAAGTGCGGATTGCCATTGCTATCACGATAGCGACAACGATTGCCTGCACCCATTCAAAAATTTCTTTTCCAAGGCTGAAGCCGCTCATTTGTTCCGTTCCTTTCTCCTGCGCCGCAGAAGTATCGATATCTTCCGGCAATTCTTCGCAGGCAGACTCGGACTGAACCGGAGATGCAGAAGCATCACCAACCTCCAGTGATTCTTCCAGCAAGTCAAAATCAGGTGTTTCTTCCGGTGTTGGTTCTATTTCAGGTGAGGTATCTCGTTTGTTTGTTTCGTCCATTGTTACCGTCCTCCTATTGATAATCACTCGGGCAAGGGGATATCTGTTGCCGCTTGCCACACTTCATGCCATGAAAACTTTTTTATTTCATCAGTTTGTCAGAATGAAAAGTTGGGTAAATGTGAAATATGGTTTTGTTTTTTACAAAAGTGAAGTCTTTTGCAAAAACAAAACCACATACATTTCCACTTTGTCCGGACCGGATTAGCCCAGTTTTTCTTTTACTTTAGCCGCTTTACCAACACGGTCACGCAGATAGTACAGACGTGCACGACGTACTTTACCGCGTCTGATGACATCAACATTTACCACGTTGGGTGAATGCAGCGGGAAGGTTTTTTCAACGCCAACGCCATAGGACAGGCGGCGAACGGTGAATGTTTCAGAAATTCCGCCATTTTTTTTGCGGATAACAGTACCTTCAAACATCTGGATTCTTTCGCGGTTTCCTTCTTTGATACGGTTGTGAACACGAACGGTATCCCCAATGTTAAACTGAGGAACTTCTTTTTTCAGTTGTTCGTTTCCAATCGCTTTTACGATTTCCAACATTTTTTCATTCTCCTTATCTTCGAGATGTTCGTGCGCAAACGGTGCGCAGAGGACCATCCGTAATTATGCCTTAATATTATATCACAGGAAAAATAAAAATGCAAGCATTTTTTTAGAAATTAACGGAAAAAACCGTGAAAATTTTGAAATAGGGAGAAATTTAAAACGAAAAAG
>CAMNSU010000110.1 GCA_946555455.1 uncultured Clostridia bacterium
AACTCATAGTAATTACGGAAATTTCTTCCCCTCTGCATTTGTTATTTGGAACGTATTCGGGAAAAGAGGGGAAAAAGAATGCACATTGAAACAGAAAAATGTGTGATGATTCTGGACGAAAATTTGCCGCGTGGTATTATAGCAAATGCAGCGGCAATTTTAGGCATTACAATGGGAAAAAAGAAACCTGAAATTGTGGGTATTGATGTGGCAGATAGAGAAGGAAATCAGCATAGTGGAATCATTCAATTTCCGGTTCCAATATTAAAGGGAACTGCGGAAACGCTAAAACAGATTCGCGGCAAACTTTTTTCTAAAGAATATGCCGATTTGACGGTTGTGGATTTTACAGATTTGGCACGGGGGTGTAAAACCTATAAGATGTTTACCGAAAAAATGGCAGTATGCGCCGAAAAAAATTTATCCTATCTTGGTATAGCTGTCTGTGGAGACAAAAAGAAAGTCAATGCACTCACAGGGAATATGCCACTATTGCGATAACGGAGAAAAGCTGAAAAGGATTGGCGCTTCTGCCGGCCCTGAACAAAGGTAAAATATGTTTACTTTTGGAAGGGGGACAGGAAAGCCAAAGTGCATTTATCACCGGGACTTATTCATAAAAGGGAGAAGTGCGTCATTTGGCTTTACATACAAAAAAACCACGCAGTGAATGCGTGGTTTTCATCATAGGCAAAAAGAAAAAATTATAATGAATCTTCGTCCATTTCCCAGTTGTGATAGACATTCTGCACGTCCTCGTTTTCTTCCAGAACCTCCAGCAGTTTGTCCATGAATTTCACATCGTCCTCTTCCGTCAACTTGATATAGTTTTGCGGAATCATAGAGATTTCGGCAGAAGAAGCGGTATAACCGCGTTCCTCCAGTGCTTCCAAAACGCCGGAAAAATCTTCCGGTGCGGTCACGATTTCATAGAATTCTTCCTCGGCGGAAAAATCTTCTCCACCGCAGTCCAGTGCATCCATCATCACGGCTTCTTCATCTTCGTTGCCTTCGCGGTCAATGATGATAACGCCTTTTTTGTCAAACATCCACGACACACAGCCATTGGTACCCAGATTGCCGTGGAATTTGTCAAAATAGTGCCGGACGTCGCCGCCGGTACGGTTGCGGTTATTGGTCAACGTTTCCACAATCACGGCAACGCCCTTGGGGCCATAGCCTTCATATGTGATTTCTTCATAGTCGTCGCCGCCGCCTTCTCCTGCGGCTTTTTTGATACATCTGGTGATGTTGTCATTCGGCATGTTCGCCGCTTTTGCTTTGGCGATAACGTCCTTCAATTTGAAGTTGGAATTCGGGTCGGGACCGCCCTGTTTTACTACAACAGCAAGTTCGCGTCCCAGTTTTGTGAAAATTTTTGCTTTTTGTGCATCTGTTTTTTCTTTTTTATGTTTAATATTTGCCCATTTGGAATGTCCTGACATTGTATAAAACCTCCTTATATCTTGTTTCCTTTATTTCACCGCAGCGCGTTGGAGTGAGAAACGGTTTCCTTTTAGTTTCTGTCCTTTGGAGGCGCGGAGCAATTGGTCTACATGCTGCGCCGGAACGTCAACAAAACTATACCGTTGTAAAACTTTGATGTTTTTCACTTCGTCATCTTTGACACTGCCGAGACCGGTTATCATTTGGATTAAATCGCCCGCACCGACTTTTTGTTCAGAACCAACGCTGATGAATAGCCGAGTCCGCTGCCCACCGGATTTTTTGCGGGAGCGACCGGATTTTCCGTTGGAACGGCTGCTGCCGGAAAAGGAATGCGTCTGACTGAGTTCCTCCAGACTGCCACCCGGTTGATCATTTAAAATGGATTTAATCAAGGCACAGGCAATCTGAACAGAAGTGCAGTCCTGCGCGTCCATGATTTGATCCATAATCGGTTCATATTCCTCCACAGAATCTTCCTGGAGAATCTTTTGAATGTTTTCCACCAGTTTTTCCACGCGTGAGTTGGTGAGAGAACGTACGGAAGGAATCTGTCCCGAACGGATTTTTGTTTTGGTATAATATTGGATATTTTTGAGCTGGATAAAATCTTGGCGGGAACTGACAAAACTAAACGCCATGCCTGTTTTGCCGGCGCGCCCTGTCCGCCCGATGCGGTGGACATAATATTCTGTATCCTGCGGAATATCAAAGTTAAAAACAGCTTCCACGCCGGAAATATCAAGACCGCGTGCTGCAACATCAGTTGCTGCAAGAAGCTGAAACCGCCCGCGGTGAAAACCGGAAATGACATGGTTGCGTGTTTCTTGATTCATGTCGCCGTGCAGTCCTTTGATGGGATATCCGCGCAGCTGTAATGCGCTGGTCAATTCGTCTACCTGTTTTTTGGTGTTACAGAAAATCAAAGCAAGCTGCGGCTGGTGAGATTCATATAACCGGCACAGCAAGTCGATTTTTTTCTGAGATGGAATTTCATAATAATATTGTTCTATCGCGGGAACCGTAATATCAGTTTTGGAAATATTAATATGTTTCGGATGGGATTGATACTGTTTGGCGATATCCATAATCTGCGCTGAAATCGTTGCGGAAAACAACAGCATTTGCCGATCTTCCGGCAACAGGTTTAAAATGAAGCGAATATCTTCTAAAAATCCCATGTTCAGCATTTCGTCTGCTTCGTCTAAAATAACGGTGCTTACCAGCGCAGGGGAGAGTGTTTTGCGCTTCAAATGGTCAATCATACGACCGGGCGTTCCAACAACAATTTGTACACCGCCGCGCAGCCGCCGCAACTGGCTGCCAATGGGTTCGCCGCCATAAATTGCAGTGCACCTGATTTGCGGCTGGTATTTTGAAAAATCTTTGATTTCACTGCATACTTGCAGCGCGAGTTCACGCGTGGGACACAAAATAAAAACCTGCGGTTTTTTTATGCGCGGATTGATTTTTTGCAGTACCGGCAGAGCAAACGCAGCCGTTTTCCCTGTGCCGGTCTGTGATTGGGCAATCACGTCCCGACCGTCTAAAATGGCGGGAATACTATGCATCTGGACATCTGTTGGAGATTCATATCCTTTTTCCAACAGCGCCCGCAGCAAAGACTGTGATAAACCGAGATGGATAAAATCTGATTGTTGCATACTGCTTTTCATACCTTCTTTATTTAAATTAGAGAACATTTTAGCATTAACTATATTATTATAACATAACTTTACACAAAACTCAATATTTAACCTATATTTTGTAATAATTAGACAGATTTTTTGATTCAGATATGTAGTATATTGGCAGTGCAGCAACTAATTTTGTACAACGGGATACTGATAATGGTGTATAAAAAAAGGACTTCTCACATGGGCAACGCGCTTAGGTGAGAAGTCTTTTTTGCATGACAACGGTCCGTTAGGCATGAGATTTGACTCTCTCGTGCCTAAGCATAAGATTCGATTTTTGTTTGCCTATGCAATCGGTGCATAGAATTTTTCTTCGTAATATTGATAATCGGCTTCAAATTCCGCGCCGCCGCGCTCGGTTGCTTCACGTGTATAGCCGTGCATATCGAATTCGTCTGTGGCGCTGTGTTTTTGTGCGACAGTGGTTGCAATATTGCTGCAATGGTCGCTGACGCGTTCCAGATTGTTAATGGCTTCTAAGAAATTAACGCCGCTGCGAACAGAGCATTCCTGCTGTTTCAAGCGGGAAATATGTTTCTTTTTCAGCATAACATTGAACTTGTCAATTACTTTTTCCAGCGGTTCTACCTTGCGAATCAAATCCAAATCATCTTCCTGATAGGCACGGAAAGTAATGTTTAAAATTTCCAGTGTAGCGTCAAACATAGCGTTTAGCTCCTGTTTTGCCTTGTCAGAGAACAGGGAGCCACGTTTGATGTTATCCAGCGCCAAACCTGCGATGTTGTTACAGTGGTCGCCAATCCGTTCAATATCTGTGATGGCATGGAACAAACCGGACACAACTTTACTTTCTGTTTCCGTTAAATCGCGGTCAGTAATCAGCACGAGATAGTTGTTGAGCTGCACTTCCATTTCGTCAATGGTATCCTCGTTTTTGGCAATTTTCTTGGCGTCTTTCTCGTTATTGTTCACCATGGCATTTTTTGCAAGTGTTAAGTTTTCAATTGCCAGACGCATCATGGTAATGGCTTCGTTATGACATTGCCCGATAGCAACAGCGGGCGTTGTAAGAAAACGTTTGTCCAGTGCGCCGACCTTGGAGGGTTTCACTTCTTCGCCGCGGTTGCCGACGGTGAGGTTGGCAAGATAAATCAGCAGCTTGGAGAAGGGGAGCAGCATGAGCACACAAATGATGTTAAAGAGGGTGTGTACATCTGCGATGTTGCCGCGCGTCATAGTGGCGTTCCAAAACGGAATGTCTACAAATGCGTGTACTGTATATAAGACGACAGTGCAAACAATGGTACCGGTAATGTTAAAATACAAATGAATCATTGCCGCCTTTTTGGCGTTTTTACTGGCGCCAATACTGCTTATAAGCGCTGTGATACAGGTTCCAATATTTTGTCCCATGATGATAGGCATTGCAGAAGCAAATGTCACCATACCTGCCGAGGCAACGGCCTGCAAAATACCTACGCTGCCGCTGGAACTCTGAATCAAAGCGGTCACACCAGTACCGGCAAGAATACCTGCAACAGGATTTTCAAATTTCACAAACAGGTTGCGAAACCATTCCAGTTCACCGAGACTGCTGACGGAAGCGGACATGGTATCCATACCGATAAACAACAGTCCGAAGCCTAAAACGATACTACCAGATTCTTTTATTTTGTCTTTTTTTGCGCTGACCATCAAAATCAAACCAAGAATAACGGCAAGCGGCGCTAATGTCGTTGGTTTAATAAATTCTAATATGACAGAAGCACCCTGTAAATCGCCTAGACGTAAAATTTGCGCGGTGACAGTGGTTCCGATGTTGGCGCCCATAATCACGCCTGCCGCCTGTGGCAGCGTCATAATGCCGGCGTTAACAAACCCAACGACCATGACGGTTGTGGCGCTGGAACTTTGAATCAAGGCAGTGACAACTGCGCCAACCAAAACACCTTTTAGTAGGTTGCCGGTTAATGATTCAATAATGGCAGACATTTTGTCACCTGCCACTTTTTCCAAACCATCTCCCATGATATTCATTCCATACAGGAACATGCCGAGACCACCAAGCAATTGAATTGCCATGATGATATAATCTACATAATTCATGTTTTTCACTCCTTGAAAAAGAGTTTTTTCTGTTAGTATCATCTGCCCTCGTAGGCATATTTGCTGTGCTTGAAGTCAAAAAATGCTTTCGCCGCTGAGGGGGATGGGGATTATTTACATACGAAAAGCCTGTAAACCATAGATACCGTTTTAACGTTTCTTTCAGTTTCAGGCCTTCGTTTATTTTTCTAAAACCATTTGGAAATCATTTCATGTTTCTAAATTTATCTTAACATATCCGGTGGAAGCTTGTCAAGATGAAAACAGAAATCTACATAAAAAATCTTTTGTTTATCTAGCCTGACGCTTCCAATTTGAACCCGCCTAAAACGGCGATATTTTAGCATCTTTCGGATTGTCGTCTTTAATAGGCGCCAGCCTATCTGCATCCTCCGCACCAAAATCTGCTCAAAATATCATCCGTTTTAGGTCGCAGAATTTTGAAAGAGCAAATTTTTATGCAAGACAAGGCGAAAGCGGAGCTAATAATTGTTTTATTAGCGAGCATTTCAACGCAGTATTGCGGAAAATTTGCCTTTCAAAATCGGTGTTTAAATTGGAAGCGCCAGGCTAGGGCACATTATAGCTGTGTACTGCCGAATCCACCCATTCTGGCACTGGACGCTTCATCATCGTCTGTTTTCAGATAGGTCTGGAACACGCCTTGCCCGATACGTTCCCCTTTTTTGATGAGAACATCTTCCGGAAAGAAATTATAAAATGCAAACATGATATGTCCGTCATTGTCCTCGTTGCTGTAGTAGTCGCTGTCCACAACGCCAACAGAATTCGCCATCACCAATCCTTTTTTGAACGGACCGGAGGAACGGTTGAACAAAAAGAGCGCTTCGTCCTCCTGCATATAGGCTTTCACACCAGTTTTCACAAATGCCGGTTTCTTTTCTTTCTGTGACCAAATGGACGGAATCAACGTATCCTCTGCTGCTTCAAAGTCGTATCCCGCGCTGTGCTGTGTTGCGCGGCGCGGTAAACTGATATGTTCATTTTCAAATCCACGTGCAATTTCAAATCCTCGTTTTTTCATATTTTTTCCTCCTCTATTGGCATTTAGACCAGCCGCAGCTGCAAATGGCGCAGCCGCCTTCATGTTTTAATGCTTCGCCGCATTCTGGACAGGTGTCGCCAACCTGAACCGGTTCCAGTTTGATTTCGGGCCGGGACTCTTTTCCCTCCGTCGTCAGTTTGACTTTATATTCCTCCGCAAGCGCATGTGCGATAATATCAGGACAGGAAGAACCGTCCAGTTTTTCCCCTTTGGCACGGGTGCGGACACACGCCTGACAACTGATGAAAGATAACTGGTCAATAATTTCTTCCACTTTCACACCACTGCGCAGCGCAAGAGAAATCATGCGGCTCATACCGTCAATGTTGGATTTACAAATGCCGTTTTTAGACGTGTTGACAAATGTCTCCACAATGTTGCCTTCCTTGTCGCGGTTGATGGTGATAAACAGGCTGCCGCAGGAGGTGCGATAGCGGGAGGTTGTCCCATAGGTTTTACCAAGCGCCGCGCGGCCAACAGGAGAAATGGAGTCAAATTGGAAAGGTTTTTGTTCCGCTGCCGGTGTATCGTTGAGTAAAATACCACTGCGGCGGCAGTTGTCGCGGTAAATCGTCACGCCCTTAAGCCCCTGTTGCCATGCATAGAGATATAAATCGCGTACCTGCTGAACAGTGAACTCGTTTTTGACATTGACGGTGGAGGAAATGGAAGCGTCAATATGTTTCTGCCAAACAGACTGCATATTAATACGTTCTTTATAATCCAGCGTCATTGCGGTCGCAAAGTAGTCCGGTAAACGCTCCTCGCTGTCGATTCCGGTCGCTTCCATATAATCTTTTACCACTTCGGTATATACTTTATAATACCGGTCTTCGCCATGCAGGCTTTCCGTTTTGCGCGTATAGGAAATGTTATAAATCGGTTCAATACCGCCGCTGATACCTAACATGGTGGAAATGGAACCAGTTGGTGCAATCGTCAGCAGTTGGCTGTTGCGCATACCGTGCTGCTGCACCAATTTTTTGGTTTCTTCTGTCGTGTTGGCGATAAAATAGGGACTGTTCATGACCGCTTCTTCGCGGTACATGGGATACGAGCCATATTGTTCCGCCAGCTGCGCGGAAGCCGCAATCGCAGTATCCGCCATTTCAAAACCGATTTCGTTGCAAAGCGTGAGAGAATCTTCGCTGCCATAGCGAACGCCGAGTTGAATCAGCGCGTCGCCCAGTCCCATGATACCAAGACCAATTTGCCGCCAGTTGTTCACGCTTTCACGCTGTTCCGGCAGCGGGTGCAGCGCAAGTCCTTCCTCCAGCACTTCATTGAGAAATGCAACGGAGGTGCGGACAGCTTCGCGGAATGCCGCGTGGTCAAACGCCGCTTCCGGCGTGAAGGGGTCTGTGACGAATGCCGCCAGATTCAAACTGCCCAGCAGACAGCTTCCGCCGGCAGGCAGCGGCTCTTCGGCGCAAGGATTAACGCCCGCAAATGCAAAGTTGTCATCTTCGCTGAGCAAGCTCCAAGATTTGATGCGGTCCCAAAACAGTGCGCCAGGTTCTGCCATATCCCAGTTGTTATAGGAAATCTTTTCCATGATTTCACCCGCAGGCAGTTCCTGTTCAACAAGCTGTCCGGTTTCCTGGCGGGTGTAGTGCAACCGCCACATAGCATTGTCCTGCACTGCTTTCATAAAAGCGTCGGACAGGCGGACAGAGATGTTTGCCTTAGTCACTTTTTCCAAATCTGTTTTAATATCAATAAATTTCAGCAAATCGGGATGGGCGCAATCCAGAGAAATCATCAGTGCGCCGCGCCGTCCCGACTGCCCAATCAATTCTGTCACAAGAGAATAGAGTTCCATGAAAGAAACACTGCCCGTAGTTTCTTTTGCCGCATTGTTAATGCGTGCGCCGGTCGGCGCCAAACCGGAAATATCAATACCACAGCCGCCGCCATAGGAATAGGTGCGCGCTAATTTCGTAGCGCATTCAAAAATACTCTCAATGTGGTCGTCGGGCGGAGAAATCACATAACAATTAGAATAGGTGATTTTTTTGCCATCTTTTGCCAGCCCGCGGCTTGCCAAAATACGCCCGCCCGGCAAAAACTTTTTTTCTTTCATGAGCTGCATTGCCGCCTCATTACCACCGGAAATACGCTGGAAAAATCCTTCTAAACTTTCATTTTCATAGCAATATTTGCGTGTCCATATGTCATTTTGCAGGGTTGTATTAAACCAACTTTCTTGTCCTTTCATAAATTTGCCTCCCCACTAGATATTGTGTTTGAATTGCTGTTAGCGAAGTTCATTATACCATATCTATGTATCCTTGTAAACCCTATTTTGTGAAAAATTTCCTGCAAATGCAGGTGCGGGAGGGGAGCGTCAAGCGTCAACCGCTTATGGCATGACGGCTGCGGCAATTTTAAAATTTTTGATAAAATCATTTCTTTTTTGACAAAATGTGATTTAGAGAAAAAAGAAAAAAGCAACGCCGCAGCGTTGCTTTCGTAGCTGATACATATTTTTTGAAAATATCCCTTTCAAGACAGATTATTGTTATTATACCATGTCCACAAAGTGGACTGGTATAATTTCGTGCATCTCCGCCGGTT
>CAMNSU010000111.1 GCA_946555455.1 uncultured Clostridia bacterium
CTTCCGTGTGTAGTGGCGGTCAATGCATTCCCCACAGATACAAAAGCGGAATTATGTGTTTCCGGTCTGGGTATTATGCGGGCGGATGAAACAGGCGATTTTCATTGGGGGGACACTGTTACAAGAGCAGAATTCACGACAATAGCAACACGGTTATTACGGATTGACGACGCTTCCGCGCAGCAGCAGGAAACACCGTTTGTGGATGTGCCGCAAGACCACTGGGCAAGCGGATATGTGAAATATGCTGCGGATTTGGGACTGGTTAGTGGAACTGGTAACGGCAATTTCTCTCCGGAAGACCCCATTCGTTTGAATGAAGTGATGAAAATATTAATACATATTTTGGGGTACGATGTACCAGCGCAGCAGATGGGCGGATATCCGCAGGGATATATTGCGCTGGCAGGTAATTTGGGATTATATAAACAGGTAAAACAGGAAGAAGAAACACTGTCGCGCGGTGAGATTGCACAGGTAATTTATAATGCAATGGACATTGTGCCGCTGGAAAGAAACTATGGAACGAACGAAGTGATTCGCAATGACTCCGGTAAAACGTTATATGAATTATTGACGGAACACAGCGACATTGTGAGAATCAGCGGTATTGTGATGGAAACAGAATTTTCCAGTTTGCGCAAACCTGTGCCGGATATGGAAAGTGGTTATATTGTCATTGGCAATGTAAAATATAAAACCAAAGTCAACTTAAATGAATATCTGGGATATTATGTGGAAGGATATACGCGGCTGGATACAGCAGATGATTTATATGAAATTGTAAAAATCAGTCCTGCCAAAAACCGCAATGAACTAACTGTGATTGACAGTGAAGACGCGGTTGTCTCTGCAAACTCCATTGAACAGGTGAAAGACGGCAGAACAGAACGCTATCCGTTGGACGCAAATGTACAGTATCTCTATAACGGCAGATATGTAACCATGCCGACAGAAGAAGAAAAACAAGCGAATTATGGGGAATACCGGTTGCTGGATAATAATGGAGACGGCGCGATTGACGTGGTGTTTGTCCAGAATTCCGAAAGCTTTATCGTAGAACGTGTGAATACGGATAACAACACCATTTATTTGGCAAATAAAGCCTTGTTCCGCGGTAAAAATGGTTTTAAATTTGATTATGAAGAAAAAGGGAATCTTTATGAACTGGTCAATACCGACGGCGACACCATTGAATTGAAAGATGTTGCGCCGGGCAACGGCATTACCATTATGGCAACCAGAGATGAAACCTATGCCAAGGTGGTTATCAGCCGCCAGCAGGTGACGGGAAAAGTGGAAGAAATTCTGGATGAAAACACGGTTACTGTTGCAGGGCAAACGTATAAAGTTGCAAATAATCCGGAGAATTTGACCAGTGTAGATATTGACTTGGGCGATGAAGCGACGTATGTACTGGATATGTTTGGAAATATTATTGGTATGTATGGGGATAAAAAGAGAAGTTATAATTATGGATATATTGTAGACGCGGGGATGAGCGGAACAATGTCAACCAATGCGCAGCTACGCATTGTAACAGGATTGACGCCGGAAAAAGAAGTGAAAACCACAGCGGGAAATGAAAAGATTTCCTACTATTTCCAGAATGACATGATTCAGTTGTATGACTGTGCGTCTAAAGTGGAATGGAACGGCGTATCAAAAACTTTGAGTGCGGCAGAAGCAGCATCGCTGAAAGGAAAAATCATTGCCTATTCAACAGATGCCAGCGGTCAAATTAAAAAAATGCTTACCTATGATATTCCTACGTTGTCAAAAAGCTACAATTTTAATGGGAAAATAGTTTCTTTTGGCGGCTCAAGCGTGTCTCGTGGTTATGCAACAAACAGTGAGACGAAAGTGATTTGTGTGCCGGATGTTGCCGACGAAGATGATGATTATTATGTACGTCTGAAATTGGCAGATGGCGCAACAGGAAACAAAGTGTTTGGCGTGAACGTATTCCCAGCGCCGGTTTCTTCTGCACTGAGTCCAGCGGATGAGTTAGAACAACTGAATGCGCAGCCGGTGAACGTATTGATTATTCAAGACGCGATGGATGCGTCACGTCCGCAGCCGATTCAAAGCGGCGCAGATATTTGTATTGTCGGTAATGTCACTTCCTCTGTCGGAACGATTATGGACGATGAAGGATCAAGTGTATATAAACTGGAACTGCTCAATGGAGAAAAAAGAATAACGGAAGTGACAAAAGCGTCCGGTGATGGATATACGGTGGCAGCAGGTCTGAGAAAAGGAGATTTAATTCAATACACCAAAGATGGTTTTAACCGTGTGATTAATATTAAAAAATTGGCGTCTGTACAAGGCTTGAGTGAATATGGAGAAATTTATACAGACGCAGGCGAAGGAATGTATGGGTTAGCATACGATATTAATTTGGATACTTATGATTATATGACAAATCAGGAAATCGACCGGCTGGCACTTTATTTTGGTGAAGGGGAAGAAATCAAAAAAGTCCGTATTTATCATGAGGACGGTCAACCGATTTACTTATATGAACGTTCCAGCGGATATATCTATCCGGCAACGGCAGATGACATCACTGCATATAGTCAGGTTGGCAGCAAGGCATCTAAAATTTATGCACAAATGGAAGATAACGATGCAACGGTAATTATTATTATTGAAGATTAGGAGGCGACAAGCATGAAAGGAAAACGATGGCTATCTGTTTTGTTAGCATCCGCTATGCTTTTGCCGCAGACTATGTTGTTGGGGTGTTCAGCGCAGGATATAGAGCAGGCGGAGGTAGTTTTGCCGGCGGAACTGCAAGAAAACGGTGCTTTGCCGGAAGAGGAAACAGAGCAGAGTGTGAAAAATGAGGCGGCAAATCTGGAATTTAGCGAGTCTGGAGAAGCGGTAAAAGCAGGAGAAGATAACAGCGGCGTTTCTGTTCGGGAAATGATTTATGAAAACGATTTTACAAATACAACAATTGATAAACATATGACGTTTACAACGGATGGCGGTTCCATTAACATTGCCGACGGAAAATTGAACGTTGTCCGCAGCGCAAACAGCGGAACAACAATTGCCGATATTTACGCGACGGAAGACCATACTGCTGTGTCTGGACTGCTGGGCGTAGAATATACACTGCACCGCAGCGATAGTTCCAAAACGATACAACAGCGTCTGCGTATGACAGGGTCAAGCGACTATATAGCGCTGACATGGGCGGCAAATAAATCGGTATCCAGTATTCATTCGGAAACCTATGGTGTAGATGGAAAAGGATATTCAGTATCATTTAATGATAATAATACCATGAAGGTAAAAGCCTATATGGATACCTCCACATCCAAGTTTTCGTTATGGCTGAATGACGAACTGGTATTGAAAGATGTATATTCCAGAGCAGCAGGAGCAAATAAACTAACGTATGTTCGTTTGTATTTGGAAGGGAATCATTTGAATACCATGACAGTGGACGATTTTAAAATTTATTATGCACAGCCGCCGGCGGAAGATGCAATTGCAATGGATCAGGAGTGGCTGACGGATGCAAGAATTATGACAGGCGCATATGTTTCGGAGAACATCATTATGCATAATTTGTCGCTGCCGACGAAAGGCGCCTATAACAGCGATATTACATGGGAAACAAGCGATTCTGAGTTGATTCGGATTGAACAGGGCGAAGACGGAAATTTGGTTGGAGTGGTAAACCGACCGGCAAATGCAAACAATCCAGAAGTTACGGTAACGGCACATTTATCTATTGGAGGCTTGAGCGTGGATAAGGAATTCCGCTTTAGAATTTTACGTAATATATCAAATGAACAGGAGAGTGTGGAAGCGGAAGCAGAAGCATTGGAGGCGCTCCCGTGGTATGGTGAACCGACAGATGCGGTGATTACCAGTTTGGACTTAAGAACAAACGGACTTTACGGAACCAAGATTTCTTGGGTAAGCAGTAACCAAAATGTCATTACAAACAGCGGGCGCGTCATTCGTCCGAGAAGTGACAAACAAAATGAAACAGTGACGATGACAGCGACAATTACAGCAGGCAGCGCGAAAACAGAAAAGTCTTTTGAACTCACTGTTTTAAAAGATGAAGAATATACAGACCCGGGTTGGATTTCGGATGAAGATTTCTTTGGGGTGTGGAATGGCAGAAGGTGGACGACCACAGGTAAATTTGATTATTCCATCAGCGGTCTGTCCGGCGTGGAAGCAGCGGTAAAAGACGGGGATTATGCAAAGGCAAAAGAAGAATTGCTGGCGTATATGAAAATCAGAAACCAAGCGCCGACGGTCAATACAGCCTCCAGAAATTCGGGATGGGCGAATATGTGTCTGGCAGGCGTTTACAACCTGCAAGGTGGTACCTATTATGAAGGCGATGGCATGATAGCGTCGCATGATTATCAATCAGTGAACCTTGATATTGGGAAATCCCATATTTCAAAAGGTGGAACCAGCACCTATAGTATCATTGCACGGTATAATGAAATGAGTGAGGCTGTTATTGCCGGCGTGAATTATCCGGATGCAGCGCTTCGACCCAAAATTGAAGTGGTGGTCAATGGGCAAACACGTACTTACGATGCAGTAGACGCAGCCATGATTCGTGCAGGAAATTATATGGACACCAACTATGGTGCAGAAGAAGAACTAAAGGTTAAAATCTTTGGGGAATTCTTGGGAGATGAGACCTATCGTACCTTAATTAAATTTAATTTCAGCGACCTTTCCGATGCAGATACGGTATCATCGGCAAGACTGGTACTTCATGCGAAAGTGCAGCCGGATTTTGTGGACATGAAGAGTCTGATTGTCAACTATGAACCGACCAATACATGGAAACGAGAAAGTGTTGTGTGGAATACGTTGTCGGGATATGTCTATAACATGAACGGTATTCCGGGCGGAAACTTCTGGGATGCAATTCCAGGGTGTGACGCAGAGTACACCTATCAGGCGCCGCGCTTTTTGTCATGGCGTGGTATGGCATCAGAATATAACTATACAGGCGATGAAAAATATGCCTATTTCATGATACGCGACATGATGGACTTCATTTGGGACAGAGGAAAGCCGGTAGACTATAATGGAAGCGGACAATGGCCCAAAGGAGTCTTAATTGGTATGGGCTATCCGCGCACGCTGGATACAGCATCGCGTTTGGAGGGATGGCTCGGCGCATGGAATGCTTTGGTGAAGAGTCCCTATATGTCGCCGGATTGTTGCAGTGCGATTCTCAAAGGAATGTGGGAGATGTGCAATAATCTTCCGAAATCTAAAGTAACGCAGGGAAACTGGGTACAGACAGAAAATATGTGTGATTTGCAAGGCGCGTTATTCTTCCCAGAATTCATTGCAGCAGAAGGTTGGATTTCCGGTGCGCAGGAGAAATTAGAGGATTTGCTTTTTGTAAACTCCTTTGATGATGGTTCCTATATTGAAGCAACAGGCGGATATAGCCAGGATGCTTATACGAACTTTTTGAATTATAAAAAGATTATGGCGGAAAACGGTCACGAAGTCACCGCAGAATATGATAAACGGCTGCAGGAACTTGCCTATTATAATCTGTTGATGGCAGGGCCGGATGGCACCAAGCTGCAATATGGTGATGAACGTGCTGGTTCTTATAATACAAACCGGTATCCGGAACTTGTGACATGGTATGGTGACCATGAAATTGAATATATTGATTCGCGCGGGTCAAAAGGAACCATGCCGGAGTGGTCTTCGCGGTTGTTTATGGAGTCGCGGACATCCTATCTGCGGTCTGACTGGACAAAAAATGCTCTGTATTTGTTTACCAATGTGCGCGGCGGAGGTCAGCACGGACACTCGGATGACAATGCTATTATCGCAATGGCATATGGCAGAACACTGCTAAACGATGCCGGAATTTTTACCTATACGAATACGGATCCATACCGTATCTGGGGAAAATCATCAAGGGCGCATAATACGGTGGAAATCAACAATACAACCCAGACAATTGGTGCGGCGCCGGCATTGGAAAACCGCGGAACGGTTCATGAATTCCGCACCAATGACAGTTATGATTTCCTGAGCCAGAGTACAATTAGCACACCGGGTTATGACCACCAGAGAACGATTACGTTTGTGAAATCGGGTTTTTGGATTGTTTCCGATTTGATGACGCCACAGGATATGAACAAAGCAAACGATTATAAACAAATTTGGCATATGCCGCCGGCAGCGGGAATTACTGTGGATAAAACAGATATGACAATGCGTTCTAACTATAATAGCGGTGCGAATATTATTGTTGCCTCTGCGGACAAAGATGCGATTTTGACAGAGGAAGATGGATATTATGATTATAGTTATCAACAGCTTACAGATGCGCCATTTGCCTATTATGAGAAAAAGGGCGTGACAGGAAAAGCAACATATGATACCGTTTTGTTCCCATATAAAAATGTTGGAAAAGGCGATATTAAAGTGGAACGGATTGATATGGGTGTACCGACCTATGAAGTGACAGCAATGAAATTTACTGTGACGAATGGAAATGAAACCACTGTCAACTACTATGTGATGGACTACACGAACAATCCGTTGCAGGAAAAAACAATTGGAAATTATAAAGTGTGTGGAAAGTCTGCCACGATTGTGGAAAATGCAAAAGGAGAAGTAAAAGATATTTACTTAACCGGTGGTACAAAAGTGACGACGCTGGACGGCACGCAGCTTATTGCTTCTGACACAGTGCTGAAGGGTACAGCTGTTAATTACAAGGGAAATGTTGCAGAGATCAATTCCTCCGGAGATGAATTGATGTATACGGGTGGTCAGAAAATGAATCTGGAAACATTGACCTTGAATACAAAGAATGCGCTAGGTACCGTTAAAGTAGATGGAAAGAGTGTGGCGTTTAAACAAGAGGGGACGAAAGTCACTTTGACCGACCAACCAAAGCAAGATAAACCGGTAAATGACGCGCATCCAGGCAATGGATTTGGCGGCGGTGGCGGCGGTGGTGCAGTTGTACCGTCAACGCCAACACCCACGCCAAGTGACGGACCGCAAACCACACCCACGCCAACAGGACCGCAGACAGGATTTAAAGACATTACCGGTCACTGGGCACAGTCGGCGATTGAAGATGTGACTGCAAAAGGTGTTATAAAAGGAAAGGAAAATGACAGCTTTTGTCCGGATGATACGGTGACGCGTGCGGAATTAGTTGCGATGATGGTGCGGACGCTGGAACTGGAAAAGAAGAATTATCAAGGTGAATTTACGGATGTATCCGCAGAGGATTGGTATGCAAGTGAAATTCAGACAGCGCTGGAAGCAGGTATTATTTCTAAGGCAACAGAATTTCGTCCTGATGACCAGATTACGCGGGAGGAAATGAGTAAAGTTGTCGCAGTGATAGCGAAAAAACTGAATATTGCAGGCGAGCTGCCGGAAGATTATCAGGCAAATTTCTCAGATATCAATATGATTAGTGAATGGGCAAATGACTATGTTCGGTTTGCCAACTATGCCGGTTTGATGTCTGGCATGGAGGATGGCTCCTTCAGACCGCATGGAAGTGCGACTAGGGCAGAAGCAGCGACTGTTATCAGCAGAATGCTGCATAAAGCACAGCAATAACAAAATATGAAAGAAGGCTTTCCTAGAAATAGGAAAGCCTTCTTCTATGTGAAAGAGAGGTTATGAAATAAGTTGGCACAGCATATAATGATAAAGAGAAATGTTTTGAATGGCAAGGGGGGTGGTGGTTTGACGGATATAGAACTGTTTGCGCGTATTTTACGCTGTGAAGCCGGCGGGGAAGGAATAGACGGTATGAAAGCGGTTGCCTGTGTTGTCATGAATAGGGTAAATGTACAATATGGAGAATATGCGCGTCTGGGCGGGTCTATACGCGAAGTGTTGTATCAACCATATCAGTTTGATTGTACGAGAGAAACACTATACGGACAATATAACCCACAGAATATCTACAATATACCGGCAGAACAAATTCATTATGATATCGCGAACTGGGCAATTGCCGGAAACCGGTTGCCAAACTTGGGCTTTGCCCTGTGGTATTTTAATCCATTCAATCCCAATTGCCGGCAGTATTTTCCGTCAGAAGTGGGATATTTTGTAATACGCATTGGTGACCATTGTTTTTATAATCCAACGGAGGCTTATGCAAATACTTAGAGGAGGTCTATACTATGAACGAATTTGAATTTAAAAATTCTGGGTTTGATTGTTGCCCAAGAGATGCGGATGGGAATTTGGTGACGCCTGATAATACACCTATTGTCAGAAATCCGGACGGGACTATCAGACCGCCTTACACGCCGCCGGAGACGGGAGGGGTTGCACCGGCGCCTATGAATCCACCGATAGACCAGGGAGAAAATTCTATTGTGACGCCGCCGGAGGGCGATTTTAACACAGAAGCATTTCAAGGGTCTATGCAGCAGATTTTGTCAGATAATATTGGACAGTTTGTCGTCTGTGAATTTATTATTGGGACAGGACCAACGTTAACTGTAAAAGAAGGCGTTTTATATTCTGTTGGTAGAAGTTTTATTGTTTTATATGAGGAACTCAATCGAAACTATGTTGTCTGTGATATTTTTTCCATCAAATTTGTGACATTCTATCTGCCCGGACAGCGTCCAAGACGTTATACCAGCGGCGGCGCTACGACTGCAGGAGGCAGGATGAGAAGATAGGAAATATCAGCAAACTAAGCAAACAAAGC
>CAMNSU010000112.1 GCA_946555455.1 uncultured Clostridia bacterium
AATGCATCAAGATTTTCACCGTAGTATGCCGGAAAATCTAAATCCTGTTTGATAACCTTGTGTATATCCTGCCACCGCTGCACCTTTGAAAAATCTACCGTATATTCTCTTTCATTATTCATTTTCAATACCTCACTATATAATTTCAAAAAAAGTTTTATAATGGTCATAAGTCGCAAATATTAACCCATCATTGGAATACAAAATTCTCTCCCGTGTTCTATAACCTTTCAGATAATTAATATCCACCTCATACCAAATGCGTCCTGGGGAATCAGGCAATATTCCATCTCTATTTTTAAAAACATCTCCGCCAATCGTCATACCTGGTAATACTCTTCGCAAATTCCCTTTCCAAGGAACCCACCCCCTTAATTCTGCTTCCTGCTTTGTCAAATAGTTTGACGGCAAATGTCCATAGCGTTTTATCAGATAATCCGCACCACGGATACCATCCATTGTTGCAGTTCCGCATAAAATAGTTGGCATAGGTTCAATCAAGCATCGACAATGCGGATGGAGCGGCGGCGCCGGATTTGGTGTTTCCTCCACCGCATAAATGATTCCTCTCTTTAGGAGACAGCGCATACATGGACCGGTTAAGCTAAAAACTACAACCCAATGTTTCCATCGCGTACTGGTTCCGGTTATTGGTCGGAAAGTGTTGATTCCCAAAATCCATAAGCGCACCTTAACAATCATTAAAACAGAAGCCATTTCTATATACATCCTTTCTAACAGTGGTATATTTTCAGTATAACAGAAACCAATGTTCCGGTTTTCTGCTATTTTCCGTTTTAAAAAAAGGGGGCGTACTGTTAGAAATATGTTTTAGAACAGAGATTACAGTAAATTTTACTGTTTTCTGCATAAATTTCTTCAAAATGCTGTTATGCCGTATGATACAAGCATCTCCGCCATTTTAGCAATTATCTTCCCAAAAAATTCTAAAAAAGTAATGCCGGTTTGTTTTTGGTATTTTTTCCATTCTTTTTATTTATTTTATCATAAAACGCTATAAGCGACAAGCAATTCTGCTCAAATTGTCATTTCGGTTGCATAAAGGGATAATTCCAGAAAAAACAGGCAAACTAAGTCAAAAGTGCGTAGGCAAACAAAAAGCGGTGCGGCAGCGCGCCATTTTAAAAGGAGAGAAACCACATGACAGAATTTCAGTATACCATCACAGACAGAGAAGGCATTCATGCGCGTCCGGCGGGACAATTGGTAAAAGAAGCGGCAAAATTCCAATCCGCCGTCACCATTCACAAAGGTGAAAAAAGCGGCGACGCCAAACGGATTTTTGCCGTTATGGGACTGGCGGTGAAATGCGGCGACGAAATCCGCGTATGTGCGGACGGCGCGGACGAAGCAGCAGCCGCGGCGACGCTGGAAACCTTTTTGAAGGAAAACCTGTAGGAAAAATTTGTGCAGCGGGACGTTTTTTATATGCGCATTGCTGCGCCCTGCACGTCCGGCGGCGTAATTGAAAAGCATGGAAAGGAACGGTTGGTATGCAGACCATACAGGGAAAAAGCGTATTTGGCGGCATTGCCATTGGCAAACTGTCGCTCCATCAAAAAGGGAAAAATGTCATCAAACGTTTGCGCGTAGAGGACGCCGCGGCGCAGGTGCAGCGGTTTGAAGCCGCACGGGCGGCGGCGCTCGGGCAGCTTGCGCAGTTATATGAAACGGCGAAACAGGAGGTTGGCGAAGCAAACGCCGCCATTTTTGAGATTCATCAAATGATGCTAAACGACCCTGACTACTGTGAATCCATCACAAACATCATTCAGACGCAAAACGTCAATGCGGAATATGCAGTCGGCACCACGGCGGACAATTTTGCACAGATGTTTTCCGCCATGGACGACGCTTATATGCAGGGGCGCGCGGCGGACGTGAAAGACATTTCCGACAGATTGCTGTCTATTTTATCCGGCGCGGACGGCGGCGCTGTGGAATTGACGGAACCGTCCATTGTCGCGGCAGGCGACCTTGCGCCCAGCGAAACGGTACAGCTGGACAAATCCATGGTATTGGGATTCGTGACGGAACTGGGCAGCGCCAATTCCCACACAGCGATTTTGGCACGCACCATGAACATTCCGGCAATCATTCTTGCGGCGGGTATTACCAATCCTTCCTTTGACGGACAGCTTTGCATTATAGACGGTTTTCGGGGCGTGGTATATGTGGATCCCGACGAAAAAACTTTGGCGGACTGCCGCCGGCGGCAGGAGGAAGAAGCGCAGCGGCAAAAACTGCTGGAATCTCTCAAAGGGCAGGACAATGTGACGCTGGACGGACAGCATATCCACATCTACGCCAACATTGGCGATGTGAAGGATACCGGCGCGGCGCTGCAATATGATGCGGGCGGCATTGGTCTTATGCGCAGCGAATTTCTCTATTTAGAGCAGCGCGACTATCCCGACGAGGAATTGCAGTTTCACGCGTACCGTACGGTAGCGCAGAACATGGCGGGAAAACGCGTGATTATCCGCACGCTGGACATTGGCGCGGACAAACAGGCGGACTATTTTCATTTGCCGCACGAAGAAAATCCCGCGCTGGGCTGCCGCGCCATTCGCCTTTGTCTGACGCGCCCCGAACTGTTTAAAACGCAGCTTCGCGCACTCTACCGCGCGTCCGCCTATGGCAAAATTGCCATTATGTTTCCCATGATAACGTCGGTGGGCGAGGTTTTGGAAATCAAAAAACTGATTCACGCTGTGCAGACGGAACTGAAAGCGCAGGACATCCCGTTTCGTGACGACGTGGAACTGGGCGTTATGATTGAAACGCCCGCGTCCGTTCTGGTGAGTGACCGGCTGGCAAAAGAAGTGGATTTTTTCAGCGTTGGCACCAACGACCTCACGCAATATACGCTGGCAATTGACCGGCAAAACCAGTCGCTGGAACGGTTTTATGACCCACATCATCCCGCCGTGCTGCGTATGATTGGGATGGCAGCGGAAAATGCGCACAGGGAAGGCAAATGGATTGGCATTTGCGGCGAACTCGGCGCTGACCCTGCCCTGACAGAGACGTTTCTTGCCATGGGCATTGACGAGCTTTCCGTATCGCCCGCCTGTATTCTACGGTTGCGTGAAAAAGTGCGCAGCACCAATGTTGCGGCAGTGCGCGAACAGGCGCTGAAACTGCTGAAATAATTGGTTTGGGGGGGGTTGCCCCGTCTGCTTATCTTGCACATAGAGAAAGCCTGAACGAAAAATCGTTCAGGCTTTCTGTTATCTGTAGACACTGCCGCCACATTTTTCAGGTTTCCGTCTGCTGCAAAACCACGATATGACATGCCGCCCCCATCAGTTCCGCCGCTTTTTTCAGTGCTGCCGGAACTCTTGTTATATGAAAACTCCACACTACCCCTTGGCATCTTGTCATATTGGCAGTTTCACGTCCGCATGAAAACATGGAACAGTTCCACTTTTACATATTGGACTATCTACTCCTTCTAATTTGAACATCATAGAATGATTATATATTATACTACACAAAATATCAAAAGTCAATATAAAATGAATATATTTATAATATATATTTCAATAGTTGTTCATAATATAATAAACACAAGAGGTGCATTTACGTGAAAAATCACGTAAATAGAGGGGGATTGTCCATGTATTTTGTCTTTTGCAAAAAGATGCATGGGCACAGCTATCCGTTTTACACCTTATCTGCCCACGATAGGGTGTCAAACTACTTCTTATCAATTTGTGGGTAGAAAGGCGATGGATATTGTTATGCCGAAAAATGTTATTTATATCAACAAGAAAGGGGAAGACGGCTACAAAGTAATCTCTGTTCGTATGAAAAAGACAACCCTTCAAAAAATTGATGATTTATCGGCAGAAAGTAACCGTTCCAGAAACGAACTCATTAACATTATACTCGAAAATTCTGTTGACGACGTAAAAATAAACGAAGCATAATAAAACAAGCAGCGGCATTTACACTACACAAAACAGGCGCGGATGATTTATCCGCGCCTGTTTCATCTACTGAATCCGCATAATCAGTGCATAGCACCGTTTGCTGGTATATTCAATACCTACGGAATTTCGCGCCAAAGGTTCTCCGGAACCGCCTTCAAACATCGCTCCGGCTGCGTTCATTTCCGCTTCCTTTTGCTGAATCCACTGATATTCTTCCTTTTTTAACGCCGCAAATTCACTGTCCGTAAGAGTGGTTTTTAAATATTGATATACTTCGTTTAAAAGATTGTCCCACTTTTCAAACACTATAGCGGATTCACGATTCATATCCGCCTGTGTCACTGCCGTGTCCAAATTGGTTTTGGCATATTCCTCAATTGCTTTTGCCCTGCTTAGAAATTCCTCACGGCTTGCAGTTGTATTTTTCTGCACCGCTGTATTTTCTCCGTCTCCGCCGGCAGCAGGCGGTTCTGACGGTGCCGGTGGTTCTGACGACAGGATATCAATATAATAAGCTGTCATGGACGGCACCGTAATTGTTTCTCCTGACGTCCCGTCATATGTAAACAACCCTTCTGACATACCGTAAACCGTAACCATATCATTTTCCAAGATGCGCCCTTCGCCCTCGCCGCGTGCATAATTTACATAGATAACATCATGCTCCGCTTCCCCTGCCGCAATGCGATAGCCGACAGCACCGTTTTCTTTTTCTGTCACTTGCTGGACTTTGCCGTCAAACGAAAAACAGTCTCTGATATATCGTTCCGGATTCCGGTTCAATTCCATGTAATTCGCCTTTGTGCATGTGCTGATAAACGAATTCTTTTCCGGTTTTCCGGCGGTAAATTTCCCCTGATAGACAATGTCCCCTTTTTTATTGAAGAACTTGCCTTCCCCGTCATATTTTTCACCGGTTTGATGTCCTTCATAAATTTTAATACCGGCAGCATTGACAACGGTTCCCTCAACCATTTCTCCTTCAATATAGCTGCCTTCTTTCATCTGTCCGTCTTCCCAAACGCATTTTCCTTTTCCGGTAATGGTTCCGTCTGTAAATTCGCCTTCATAATACCATTTCATACCGGACACGTCTTGCGTCTCAAATCTGCCACTGCCATTCGGATATCCTTCCAATAAAGTAATTTCTCCTGTATAGGTTCCGCTGCGCTCTCCATAGGCAAGTTTTAGAGACATTTGCTTATTCTGCACCGTTCTGTTGCAGCCGGTAAGCAAACTGCAGCAAATAAGAGCGCCAATCAAAATGATACCCATTGATTTTTTCATATTGTGTCTTGCCTCCTTTTTGGGAAAACAGAGTCCGGAAAATCCGCTTCCACCGGCTGTTTCACGCTGAATTCTTCTCCTATTCGTCCAGTTTCAGCACGGACATAAACGCCTCCTGCGGCACCTCCACGCTGCCCACCTGGCGCATCCGTTTTTTTCCTTCTTTCTGTTTTTCCAACAGTTTCTTTTTCCGCGTGATATCGCCGCCGTAACATTTGGCAAGCACGTCTTTGCGCATAGCTTTGACCGTTTCGCGTGCAATAATCTTGTTGCCGATTGCCGCCTGAATGGGGATTTCAAACAACTGGCGCGGAATGTTTTCCTTCAATTTTTCCGCAATCCGCCGCCCGCGGGCATAGGCTTTGTCCTGATGCACAATGAACGACAGCGCGTCCACGATTTCACCGTTGAGCAAAATATCCAGTTTCACGAGATTCGATCGTTCGTAACCCTTCATTTCATAGTCAAAGGACGCATAGCCTTTGGTGCGTGATTTCACCGCGTCAAAAAAGTCATAGATGATTTCGTTCAGCGGCAAATCATAGGTCAGCAGGCTGCGCGATTCATCCAGATATTTCATATTCTTATACACGCCACGGCGGTCTTGGCACAGTTCCATGATGTTACCGACAAACTCCGTCGGCGTGATGATTTCCGCCGCCACAACAGGCTCTTCCATGTAGTCAATATTTTGCGGGGGCGGCATGTTGGTGGGGTTGTCCAGCCAAAGTTCCTCCCCGTTGGTCAGTTTCAGTTTATACACAACGCTGGGCGCGGTCGTTACCAAATCCAGATGATACTCCCGCTCCAAACGCTCTTGGATAATCTCCATGTGCAGCAGTCCCAAAAAACCGCAGCGGAACCCAAATCCAAGCGCAATGGAGGTTTCCGGTTCAAACGTCAACGATGCGTCGTTGAGCTGCAATTTTTCCAGCGCGTCACGCAAATCCTGATATTTTGCGCCGTCCGCCGGATAGATACCGGAAAACACCATTGGTACTGCCTTGCGGTAGCCCGCCAGCGGTTCTGCCGCCGGACGCGCCGCGTCCGTTACGGTGTCGCCCACCGCGGTATCGCGCACATTTTTAATGCTTGCCGCAATATAACCGACGTCGCCCGCCGACAATTCTGCGGTCTGTTTCATGCCGAACGGCATGAGATGACCCACTTCCACCACGTCAAATTCCGCGCCGCTTGCCATCATGCGGATACGCGTTCCTGTGCGGACAGTCCCCTGCATGACGCGGATATAGACGATAACACCTTTGTAGCTGTCATAATAGGAATCGAAAATCAGGCATTGCAGCGGCGCCTTCGGGTCGCCCTGCGGCGCAGGGACGTTGTTCACCACGTCCTCCAAAACCGCTTTGATGTTCACGCCTGTTTTAGCGGAAATCAGCGGCGCGTCCTCTGCCGGAATACCGATTTCATTTTCAATTTCTTCTTTCACAAAATCAGGACGTGCGCTGGGCAAGTCGATTTTGTTGATGACGGGCAGAATTTCCAAATCGTGTTCAATGGCAAGATAGGTGTTTGCCAGCGTCTGCGCTTCAATGCCCTGCGCCGCGTCCACCACCAAAACCGCCCCTTCACACGCCGCCAGCGACCGCGACACTTCATAGGTGAAGTCCACATGCCCCGGCGTGTCAATCAGGTTGAGGGTATAGTCCTGCCCGTCGTCCGCCCGATAAATCATTTGGACAGCACGCGCTTTGATGGTGATACCGCGCTCACGCTCCAATTCCATATTATCCAGCAGTTGTTCCTCCATCTCGCGTTCCGTCACTTCGCCCGTCAACTCCAGCATACGGTCTGCCAAGGTGGATTTCCCATGGTCAATATGTGCAATGATACAAAAATTTCTGATGTTTTCCTGCATAAATTCCTCTTCCTCTGCGGGAACATGTATTGTCCCGTTGTTTTTATATTTCTGCGCTTTTCGCGCGAAGTCTTTCGTTGGGATTTCTTTATAAAGGTTCCCCTCACACCTATTCTTCCATTATATTGAAACACAACATATTGAATTTGTCAATAATTACACACAACAAAAAACGATTTTATAGAAAAACGGCAAAAAATGAAGGTACAGATATTTTCTGGCAGATATCTCTTGACATGCCTTTTCAGTTTGTATATAATAAACTTAAGGTAAGACTGAAAACAGTGTGAAAGCTGGGCGGTTATGCCGTCATCTCCATGAAAGGGGGTGATAGCTTATGGATAAAGAATACATAATATTGTTTATGATTGTTCTATTACTTTTGATAGTTTCCATAAAAAAATAACGCCCACCCGCTAAAATGAGACGTTATTTTTTTATAACCACATTTTGGCATAACCGTTTGAGGTCTTGCCTTTTTCTATGTTCTATTATACTCAAAATAAATGCAGTTGTCAAGAGTAATAATTCCACATAAAAACAGCAGGGAATTCAGGTTCAGATATTTTCTGGCAGATATATCTTGACACAACCCATTAGTTTGTATATAATAATCCTAAGGTGAGACCGAAAACAGTGTAAAAGCTGGGCGGTTATGCCATTCCCGAAAGGGGGTGGTTGTTATGATGAAGTACATAGTTAGAATTTTGATTTTAACGTTCGTATTTTTGATGACACTTACGATAAAAGTAAGATAGCCCCCACCGCTCAAAGTTAGGGCTATCTTAAAAAAGCACTACTTGGCACAACCGTTTGAGGTCTTGCCTTTTTCTATGTTCTATTATACACAAAACAAATGCAGTTGTCAAGACTATGATTTCACATAAAAACGGCAAAAAATGAAGGTATAAATATTTTTTGACAGATATCTCTTGACATAGCCTTTCAGTTTGTATATAATAATCCTAAGGTAAGACTGAAAACAGTGTAAAAGCTGGGCGGTTATGCCATTCCCGAAAGGGGGTGGTTGTTATGACGAAGTACATAGTTAGAATTTTGATTTTAACGCTCGTATTTTTGATGACACTTACGATAAAAGTAAGATAGCCCCCACCTGCTAAAGTTAGGGCTATCTTAAGAACTCTACTTGGCATAACCGTTTGAGGTCTTGCCTTTTTCTATATTTTATTATACACAAAACAAATGCAGTTGTCAAGACTATGATTTCACATATTTGGACTTAACGCGTTCCAATTTTCAAGCAATTTTAAAAATTATATTTTTTTATTAATTTAATACTTTCAAATATCGCGTCTTTTTGATTATCCGTCATGTCACGCGTAAGTAATTCGATTTGATTCACGAAATCATTTTTTGTATCGGTTGTATTCCCGATTAAATCGTATATGGTAATGTTTAATGCTATAGCAATTTGTACATAAATATGCAAATGACCATTATAATAATTATTTTCAAGACGAGATAGATATTTTGGTGATATATGACTTTTTTCAGCTAATTGTGCTTGCGTAAGTTCCGCTTTCTCCCGATATTTTCTAATATTTGCGTTAACAACTGCATAATCAATTATGTTTTTA
>CAMNSU010000113.1 GCA_946555455.1 uncultured Clostridia bacterium
ACATATTGATGAGAACGCGCCTGCAATCGGCGGATATACGGTTGCATATTCAAACGACGGCAGCAAATGGACAGAGCTTGCATCAGGCAGTATCACGGACCAGCTCTCCAGACTTATCGCGTTTGACGTTGTCAATCCGAAATATTTGAAACTTTCTTTTCACAATATTGAAAGAAACAGTGTATCTATTTCAGAAATCGGCGCGTATCTTGAGACGGACAAAGAAAACATGGCGAAGATAGATTTGAATTTTATTCAACTGGATACCACAAAACAAGTAACCGGAAACATAGAACTGCCGACCACCGGAAAATATGGCACCGCCATTAGCTGGGAGTCGTCTGATTCAGCGGTACTGTCCGCTTCTGGTGCATATACCGCACCTACTTATGATACAAAGGTAACACTGACAGCATATGCGATGATAGACGGCAAGCGGATTGCAAAATCTTTTGAGATGAACGTGAAAGGCACAAAAGGCGCGCAGGGCGGCAAGGTTGTCAGCGGCGGAAGTGCGGGCGGCGGAGGTTCGTCAAGTCCGGCGGTGCTGCCGAATATTGTTCCGACTGCAAGCGGAGAAACAAAAAATGTTTTGTTCACAGACGTTGCGCCGTCGCACTGGGCATATGACGCTATCAAAATGCTGAAAGAGGCGGGCATTGTGAATGGCGTTGGCGACGGTAGTTTTGAACCGGACAGCGCAGTCACCAGAGAGCAGTTTTTGAAAATGCTGTTGGAGGTGGAACATATAGCGCCGCTGGAAGGCGTATCTGGCGCTGAATATGATGATGTTTCGCCCGATGATTGGTATTTTGGATATGTTAGCGCGGCGAAACGGGAAGGTATTGTGAGCGGCATTTCAGACACGCTGTTTGGCGCGGGACAGAACATTTTGCGGCAGGATATGTCCGTCATGATATGGCGGGTATTGAGCGGTATGGAATTACAGCCAAACGGCGACGGCACGCAATTTGCCGACCACGGCGAAATAGCGGAATATGCGTTGGAAGCGGTTTACAAGCTGAAAGCATTCGGCATTTTGCAAGGGCATGACAACAGATTCAGTCCGCAGGAGAAGCTGACCAGAGCAGAAGCGGCAGTAGTAATATCCGCATTGTATGACATAATCAACGGTTAGGATGTCCGTCCGGTTGTTGATTGATGTCAATGATAGTAGGAGGAGAAATGATGAAAAGGATAATATGCCTTTGTTTGTGTATGCTGATTTCTTTTGGCGCTGCTGCCGAGGAAGGCGTTTTCGTTTCAGAAAACGGTAGCCATGATGTGGTTTTAACCGAAAATAACGACGCGGCAGACGTAGCGTTTGAAGAAGCAGTCAAAAACAGTGAGGATTTTGGTGAAATGGTGGTTTCCGGAGTAGATAGCGAAACGCCGAAAAGAGAGACCACCTTCGACTATCCGCTGCTTGGCGACCCGAATTACATCAGTGACGAAAATTTTTTCGGTGTGTGGAGCGATATCACCAATACATGGGTAAGACCGCCGTATTTCAATTATGCGCGCTATCCGGAACTTGCAAAGGTGGAAAGCGCGGCAAAAGCCGGACGGTATGAAGACGCAGAATATGAGCTGCTGGAATACTATCGCGGTATCAGATATGATAGGTATCCCGCGACAACGTCCACCAGCAATCAGCTTATTGTTACGGCGGAACTGCTTGGCAAGAACTTCTATTTTGTGCAGTATAACGGTTCGGTCATTGATATGTTTGAAGTTGAAAATGAATGGAAAGATATTCAAATCGACGTGAAAGACAGCATAACCGCAGCGGCAGGACAAGAGAAGTTCAGAACCTTTATGATAAATTCCATCGACAGGATAACAGCGGCGGAATTTATGACAAAAGAAGGCGGTTGTGCACCTGTTTTGAAACTGAGGGTCAACAATACCACCTCCATGGAACTGGAAGCGGAGCGCGACACCTATATATCGGCGGGAGCAAATGCGGGCAGGAACTATGGCGGAGAAAGCAGAATGCTGGCAAGTGAAAGCGAAATGACGTTAGATGAAAATATGGCGTTTCAGCAAGACGAGGGGACAAACAGACCCTATGTGACATTTGATATTTCGGGGCTGAACAGTACGGACGTCATCAACAGCGCGGTGCTGATACTGCGCGGGCGCAATGCAAGCGGAACAGGTACGAAAGAATTGATGGTATACCAATATAATGATTCGGATTGGGAGGAAAACAGCGTCTGCTGGAATAGCTTTTCCGAACACTATACATTTTCTTGCCATGAAGACGATGCATGGGACTATAAAGGCAGCAGTAATACAAAAATTAAGGGGAAAATTTGTTTTTTGCACCGCGGCAATATTTTAGGTATTCCCGCAAACGTGTATGATTACACCAAAAAAGAGGACTATGCGTACACATTTTTGCGGCAGCAAATGGCGCTTATTAATTCCATCGGCGTGGATACGAATGTGATGAATGCGCTGGATATGTCCAACCATTTGAGATTTGTTTCCCAAAATGTTTATCAGGTGATTTCCAGCAAATATATGTCGCCCGAGATATTTACCGCCTTGCTGAAACATTTGTGGCTGATGGCGGAATGGGAGGCGCTTGAATACTACGGAGAAGCAACGAACAACTGGGGAACGTTTGCCACGCTGGGCGTATATGCAGTCATTGCACGGTATAAAGAATTTGCAGTGTTTGATGAATGGCTTGCTTTGACCAAAAAGGATAACCAGCGCCTGAATGGAATCCTTGCGCTGGAGGACGGTTCCAGCGTGGAACTAACAAACGGATATACAGATACGCTGCTTACCACGCTCTATAATCCGGTTGCCATTGCGGGGCAAACGGATACCGAAATGCCGTATGAGGAGGAAGACATTCAACAAATACGTAAAATGGTGAGGGCGTTTTGTTACACCATGGCGCCCGGATTTAAGTCCTTCAACTGGGGTGATGATACCGAATACACAGACACCAGCGTGAACACACAGGCGAAAAAATGGTATAATAATACCGAACTGCGGGATATGCCGGAATTGGAATATTTCGCCACGCAAGGAACTTCAAAGAACGTTCCGGACTTCACCTCTATTATCATGCCGGACGGTCTCAGAACGGTCATGCGCTCCGACTGGACGGACAAAGCAATTGCGCTTCAAATCGGAACGAAAGCGGAGGGCAGCCATAAGCACTGGGATCAGCTTTCGGTTGCAATGTATGCCTACGGTAAATTTCTCATCACCGACAACGGCTACGGCGCCGTGCTTAGCGGAGACATTCGGAATCAAATGATGTCATCGCAAAACCACAGCATGGTGACCATGAATAATAAGACGCTTTCTTCGTCCACGATAGACGGCAAATATCTTGGACAGGAACTGACGGATTTATATGATTTTGTTTCCTATTCTACGCCGCTGTGTCCGGATGCAGATACGCAGGAGCGGTCTGTGCTCTATGATAAAAAGCAAAAGCTGTTTATCATCAGCGACTATATCAGACCCAAAAACAAAACGGCGCCGCAAACCTATCAGCAGCGCTGGCATATGCTGCCTGCTGCAAACATTTCGATTGACGAAGGAACGAGTGTTGCCAGAAGTCATTTTGAAGATGTAAACGTGGAAATTACGCCGGTTGCGCCGGAGGATTTTGTGGAAGCGTCTTTGGAAAGCGCAACATTTTCAGGCGGCGCAGGTTCGTTCCAGTCAATGAATCAAGCGGTATACCACAAGGAGACGGTGGGAGACGTAACATATGACGTTGTGGTTGTGCCGGAGAATATAGGAGAAGATTTCAGCACGCAAACCACAAAGCTGGATACCGGTCTGCCTGCCGGCGCGGCAAACAGTTTCACTTACCGCTTAACCGATAAAAAGACAGGGAACTACACAACTTCTACCTATTACCATTTGAATGACCTTAGCCAAAAAGGTGACGTCACGGTGGGCAGATACAAAACAGACGCGTCAGCCATGTATGTAACAGAAGATAAGCAAGGAAATGTGCAGTCGGTATTTTTGATGAACGGCACTTATCTTGAGGATACCACCCTCGCAGATAGAGTGTTGTTTAAAAGCAAAGAACAGGTTCCGTCCATCTCCTTCCGCCCCAACGGACAGACGCTGGAAATCCTTTCGACATGCGTGAATGCTGACAACGCGAAAAACATGACGTTTTATAACTATCGTAAAATTCGCGGTGGTATCCTCAATGGCGAAGTGCTTGGCGGTAAGCTGGCTGACGGCGGTTATCTCTATTTTGGGGAACAACCGATATTTGAAGGAACCGGCAGCGGACAGCCGGACAATAATAACCCATCGGGAGGAGGCGCGGGCGGCGGCAGTACCAAAGGGGAAGCGCACGCCAGCCAAAGCAGGGGGAATGGCAGTTCTTCGGCGGCTGTTCCGACGAATCCGCCTGTAGAACCGACGAATCCGCCAAATACAGTGCCGGAGGAACTGAAAGGGCATTGGGCGGAAAAAGAAATCTATGAATTAATCACAAATGGAATTATCACAGGCGATAACGGACTCAGACTGCAAGATAATATCAGCAGAGCGGAGTTTGCGGCAATTATCGTGCGCGCGCTGCAAATGGAAACGAGCGAAAACTTGACCGGTTTTTCAGATGTTGAAAGTGATGCATGGTACGCGCCATATGTTTACACTGCAATGGAAAACGGAATTGTGGAAGGGGAGGGCGGCATGTTCCGTCCGAACGACAGTATCACGCGCGAAGAGATGTGCAAAATAATTGTCATGGCGCTGGGAGAAGATACGGTTTCAGAGAACAGTTTTACCTTTGCCGACGACAGCGATATCAGCGGCTGGGCAAAAGGATATGTGTATCAGGCGCACCATATGGGTATTGTAAACGGTATGGGAGACAATAGATTCGCGCCCAAAGAAAACACACAGCGCGATCAGGCGTTTGCTGTTATCAGCAGAATGCTAGGTAAAGTTTCTGCAAAAAATGCCGATTGATTGGCAGCACATAGAAGAATCCCCCAAGAGAATGTACCGAAGCAGGCGCATTCCCTTGGGGGATTTATCATATAGCGTATTTTACTCTCTCCTACAACCTTTGAGAAAGAGACTATAGCGGTCTATCTGCCGTCTTTTTCAATCTCCACAATGCCGTTTCTGTGCGCTTCCAGCAGCGCGAGCATGAGACAGCCGTAGGAGTGGTGTTCGTCCGTGATAGGGCGAACCACGGTCAGATATGCTTTTATAGTGCCCTTATCCGCGCCGTCGCCCGGACATAGGCAGCCGCAGCAGCACATGGTGGTGGAAAAATCATCTCGGATAAACCATGCGCAGATGGCGCGAATTGCTTTTTCAAACGGTTCTTTGAAACGTTCTTTCTCCAGCAGACCAAGACGCAGACCAACGCCCAGCCCGTAGGCAATCAGCCCTGTGCCGGAGGATTCTTCCCACGCGTAACCACAGGTGATTTCCTGCCGCCACACGCCTTTTTCCGTTTGGAAAGGAAGGAACGCTTCAGATAACTCTTTAAAATAGGTTTCCGCTTTCGGGCGGTGCTTAGAATCTTTGGGCAAGTGCAGGACCAACTCGGTCAGTCCTAAGTATCCCCAGCCGTTTCCGCGGCTCCAGTGGTCGTGAGAAACGAATTTAGGATTTTGCATAAAACCGCGCGATTGGTGCAGCAAACCGCAGGTGCGATCCAAAAGAACCTCGTACATTTTGAAGCACTGTTCCGCTGCAAAGTCAATATATTTTTCTTCCCCGAGTGCAAGTCCGGCGTAAAGCATAAACGGTACGACAGCGTATACAACGTCAATCCAGATTTTATTGCTGTCGGGCAGAAACTGCGGGTGACAAAGGATTCCCTGCGCATCTGTCGGCGCGCAGAGCGTCATTTCCGCATATTTTTTAATGTTTTTACGCTCCTCGTCCCAAAGTCCCTGATAGACAAGCCAAGCCTTGCCGTTGCCGCCTACTTCATAACAGGAAAAGTTATAATGGGGGTGGTCGAAGCGGTCGGGATACAGTGAAAGCATATCCATGCATTTTTGCAGTTGTTTGTCATCTTTTGCCGCGCGGGAGGACTGGGCAAGCGCATAAAGAGCTAAAAGTCCGTAATAGTTTTCTACTTTTTCTATGCTTTCATAGCGCTCAAAAAGCCGGAAGCACATGTCAAGTGTTTTCATTTCGCGCAGACCCCCTTAGTTGAATCTTGCAAAACTTTCAAAATCAATGGAATGCATTTGAATGGTGTCATTCAGATTTAAAACAAACCAAATAACGCTTACAACATCGTCTGCCTGCATGAGTTTGGTTTTGTCCACGGTTCTGGTGCCCCAAAACGGCGTATCCGCTCCGCCCGGATTGATAGTGGTAACACGTATGTTTTTTTGACCGTATTGCAGCAAAAGCCCTTCGGAAAGTTTGTTGACCGCTGCTTTTGCCATGCAGTATATGGGTGCGTTGGCATTTGTTTTGCGCGCCGCCATACTGCCAATATTAATAATCAGCGCAGAATCAGCTGCTGCCTCTGCAAAGTGCTTGCTGGTGAGAAACGAGCCTTTGATATTAACGTCCATGACCTTTTCATATACGCTCACATCAGTTTCGTTGTACTTATTCGGAATGGATAATCCGGCGAGATTTACCAAAAAATCCAGTTTGCCGAGTGTATTCGCCGCTTTTTCCACAAAGCTTGCCACTTCATTTTCATTTGTCGAGTCAACAACTTCGCTTACCACTTTGACGCCGTATTTATCGGTCAAAGCTTTCTCTTGTGCCTCCAGACCGCTTTTGTCGACCGAGCACAATGCAAGGTTCATACCTGCGTTTGCCATCATGTCGCACAGCAGCAGTCCCATACCGCCGCTTGCGCCTGTTACAAGCGCATTTTTTCCTTTTAAATTCATCATAATAATCACCATAGCCTTTCCGCCCACAAATAGTAATGAAAAATTCTAACGTCCTTATCGTGGGCGGATAAAGCGTTAATCATTCCTTTCTGTGCAAAAAGCACCAAATCTAACTCCAAAATAATCGTTAGATTTAAAAATATCCACCGTTTTTTACGACCTCGGTGGGGGTGATGCCGTCCGTTACCATTTTTTTAATCCCAATTTCATTGTCGCGGATTTGCTCTGCCCGCTCCAACACTTCATACGCCAATTTTCTGGGTACCACAATGCAGCCGTCAATATCGCCGAAAATAATATCGCCGGGATAGATATGTACGTTTCCGATCATGATAGGCATTTGATATCCAATCATGCGGAACCGTCCCAACATACCGTTAGAGCAGCGGTACTTGCAAAAAACAGGAAAATTTTGTTCCAAAACCTTGTCGGTGTCCCGCACGCCGCCGTCTACCACCGCACCGCGGCAGCCTTGCTTTTTGGACGCCATGGTCATGATTTCACCCCACTGGGCGGATTCATCATCGCCGCCGGTATCCCAAACGCACACACTGTCGGCAGGAATGGCTTCCAACATTTTTGCACGTTGTTCCATTTCGTCTTTTAAATCGAGGTTTTTGGAGCCTTTGATAGTAAACGCGACGCCCGCTACTTTCATTTCATCACGCAGCGGTAATATTGTGTTGGGCAGTGTTTGATAGAGATATTCCATTTCGCGCAGAACATCGTTCACCATAGCGGTTGTAACGTTTTCGTACCGCCAGCACATCTCCGCGTCAGAAACCGGAAATTTCTCCAATTCGCCGACCTCTCTTGAACGGATTAAGTTTTCTAAATTCATGTTCCGTCCCTCCTTCTGCATTTTATTATATACAATGCAATAGGAGAGTTCCATTCACAAAACCATGATTTTTTTGCACAAAACTCTGATTTTGGGATAGACTTGCAGACACAAATGTGATACAATATATCAAGAGGTGAAGAAAATGGAAATGGACGATTTTACGGTAACAAATATAGATTTTGTAGTGGCGAGAAATCAAAATAAGGACTGGAAAATAGAACATTTGGCAAACAAAGATTTTTATATATTAGCATTTGCGATAGATGGGAAAGCGTTTTATCATATTGACGGCAAAAAATTTGAAATAGAACGCGGAGACATTTTGTTTTTTCAAAAAGGGCAGGTGCATTCCGCGACGACGGCAGAGCATGAGCCATGGTCATACTATTCCATTGCGTTTGACTTGGATTGTGACGGCAGACTCCCGCTCAGGACAAAGGCGGCGGCTTTTTATCGTTACGAAAAGTTGCTGCAAAGATTATATTATGAATGGACGGCGAAAAACAAGGGATATAAAACAATGTGCCGCAGTCTTATGATGGAATTGATTTGTATGCTGGAGCGGGAACAGAACCGTTCGCGCACCGGAATGATAGAAGATATTAAGAATTACATGATAGAAAATTACGACAAAAATCTCACGATAGAGCAGCTTGCCAAAATGGCGGGCGTGAGTAAATCCCATTTCCATATGCTGTTTAAGGAAAGCACGGGCATGTCTGCAATACAGTATCATAACAAGATAAAAATGAATATGGCGCGCGACCTTTTGCAAAGCGGCGGCTGCAACGTCACGCAGACGGCGCAAAGCGTAGGGTTTGATGATATTTATTATTTCAGCCGCCTGTTTAAAAAAATAAT
>CAMNSU010000114.1 GCA_946555455.1 uncultured Clostridia bacterium
AAAGGACAAGAAGTTGCGCGTTTTATATTAACACCAAGTGCTCTTTTTCAGTAATTTCAGCAATTTGATACTGCCGGAGGTAAAGAGGGCATAGGTGCCGATAATCACCAGCAAAACCGCAAAGAAAAAGAGGGAGATTGCGTCCAGCGGCGTATCTACCGTGACGGCAATGGCATAACCGCCGCCCAGCGCGGCAAGTCCGAGGAATGTTAAAATCCAAGACGCTTTTGGTTCTTTTTCCCCTTCGTTGCTGCCGCGCAGCAATCCGATAGGATTGGACAGATGGATATGCAGCAGATTCACCAGTAGGGTCAAAAGAAAAATGCCCAGAAAAAGAAGCGCAGTATAAACCGCGGCGGCGGGCGTCACAATGAACTCCAGCGTCAGCGGTGTTTGCGTCAAATGCAGCAACACAAGAAACACCAGTTTACCAAACAACACGCCGCCGAGCAGTCCCACGGTAATTGCCAAAAAGGCGGTAAACAATGTTTCATAGGACAAAATTTTGGCGATATGGCGTTTTTCCAGCCCTAAAATGCTATATAGTCCCACTTCTTTTTTGCGGCGTTTCATGAGGAAACTATTGGTATAGAACAGAATAATCAGCGAAAAGATACCGATGATGACTACGCCAAACTGAAACATAGATTCAAGGATAGCGGCACCGGGCATTTCGGAAAGCCCCGGGTTATAGCGCAGGATGAGCATGTTATAGAACATCAGGACACAGCCGATGCAGGCGAGCAGGTATGGCACAAAAGTACGCCGGTTATTTTTCAAATTCACCAGAGCAAGTTTGAGATACATAGTGTTACGCATGTTGTTCACCTCCCGCCTCCAAAACGGAAAGTGTGTCGGAAATTTGCTGATACATAGCGTCGGAAGAAAGCGCTCCGCGATAAATCTGGTGGAATACCTGCCCGTCCTTGATGAACAAGACGCGTCCGGCATGGCTGGCAGCGCGCAGACTGTGCGTTACCATCAGGATAGTTTGTCCGCTTTCGTTGACTTCGCAAAACAAGGAAAGAAGCTGGGCGGCTGCCTTGGAATCCAGCGCGCCTGTCGGCTCGTCGGCAAGCACCAGTTCCGGCTGGGTAATTAATGCACGAGCAACGGCGCAGCGCTGTTTTTGACCGCCGGAAACCTCATATGGAAATTTGTGCAGAATGGATTCAATTCCAAGCTGAGCGGCAATGGGGACCAGACGACGTTTCATTTCGGAAAAAGGTTTGCCGGAGAGCACCAGCGGCAGAAAGATGTTGTCCTGTAATGAAAAGGTGTCCAGCAGGTTGAAATCTTGAAAAACAAAGCCCAAGTGATTCCGTCGAAAGGCGGACAGGTCACGGTCGCGCATGGTGACAATATTTTTTCCGTTTAACAGCACTTCGCCGCTGGTCGGTTTATCCAGCGAAGCGAGTATGTTTAGCAGCGTTGTTTTACCGGAGCCGGATTCGCCCATGATGGCGACAAATTCACCCGCTTCCACGGAAAAATTGACGCCGGACAATGCTTGCACATGGTTTCCGCCGAACCGCGTTGTATATATTTTTCGGACGTTGTTGACTTGTAAAATTGGCATAGTGATTCCTCCTGTTTCTTGTTTTGTAAGCGAGCCAAATGAGACATATTCGACTCCCTTATGTCTCATTATAACGGAATCCTCCGCCGTTTGCCATAGATTTAGCTTACAAGACGAGGGTGCAACCTTACATTTTTGTAAGATTGCACCCTCCGGATGCGGCTATTGCACAGAAAATATCAGTCCAATAGCCGTGTGTGTGCAGGAAATGTGAGGGATACCTTGGTGCCGCGCCCCACTTCTGAGGTAATGGAAAGTGAAATAGACAGCTTTTGGGAGATTTCGCGGCAGAGATACAGCCCCAAACCGGAAGCTTTTTTATCCAACCGTCCATTGTAACCTGTGAATCCGCGTTCAAAAAGCCGCGGTATGTCCTCCTGCCGGATACCGATTCCGGTATCTTCAATGATGAGCGCAGGTTGTTTTCCGGCGTTTACATAGATATGGACGCTGCCTGTGGCAGTATATTTCAGTGCATTGGAGAGAAGTTGTTCCAAAATAAAGACCAACCATTTTTCGTCTGTCAAAACGGTTTCGTTGGTTTCTTCCACTGTCAGCGGCAGTTTTTTAAAGATAAAAACGCCGGCATATTTTTTGACTGCCTGACGGATAAGGGAGGAAAGCGGAATTTCTTTCAGCAGCAGGTCGGAGGACAGGCTTTCCAGCCGTTGATAATAGAGCGCCATTTGCGTATATTCTTCAATCTTAAACAATTCCTGTTCCAACTCCCGCGGAGAAAGCGGTTCGGATTGCAGCAGCAGCCGCATGGCAAACAACGGCGTTTTGATTTGGTGCGTCCAAAGAGTGTAGTAGTCCAGCATTTCCTTTTCGCGCGCGTCCGCAGAGGAACGTAAGTGACAATTTTTGGCATATAATGTGTGAAGCAGTTCCTGATAGTCCGATTCCAACAGATTGCCGGCGGCAGGCAATGTGCCGAGATGCGCTTCAATGCTCTGCAAAATATTTTGCAGGGCAAAATGCTTTTTGGCAAAGCTGTAGAAATCATAGGCGCCAAACAAAAGTCCAAAGAACAGACAAATCAAAGCAGCATAGATAAGCGGTTCCAAAGGGTGACCGTAAAGATAGCAGACAACGCCGAAAATCAGCAGAATCAGCAACGTACCAAGCAGCAATTTGGTGCGGCGTTTGATATATGCCCTGAGCAGAGAACCCCATTTCATGTCAAATCACCCACCAGATAGCCGAGTCCTTTTTTGGTTGTAATATAGTCGGTTAAACCGACAGACTCCAGTTTTTTGCGCAAACGGGTCATGTTGACGGTCAGCGTGTTGTCGTCCACAAAACTGTCGTTTTCCCAAAGACGCTGCATGATGGCGTCGCGGGAAACTGTGCGCCCTTTGTTTTCCAGCAAAAGCTGTAATATTTTAAATTCGTTTTTGGTCAGTTCCAGTTTTTGGTCTTGATAGCGAATGGTCGCATCTCCAAGGTTTAATACCGCGCCGCGGTGCTCCAATAAAGAGAGTTCGCCCTGAAACGAATATGTCCTGCGCAGCAGTGCTTGTATTTTTGCCAAGATAACGCTGAGGTTGAAGGGTTTTGCGATAAAATCATCGCCGCCCATGTTCATTGCCATGACAATGTTCATATTATCTCCGGCAGAAGAAATAAAAATAATCGGCACTTTAGAAAGTTTACGGATTTCGCTGCACCAATAAAATCCATTAAAATAGGGCAGAGAAATATCCAATAAAATTAACTGCGGTTCGCAGCGGATAAACTGCTCCGTAATATGTGCGAAATCGTCTGCAATCGACGTGTCAAATCCCCATTTGGATAAATAGTCACAAAGCGCATTTGCAATGGTGGCGTCGTCTTCAATAATCATAATTTTGTACATGGCGCTTCCTCCTTTCCAATGGCAGACCTATTTTTATTATAGCGGAAATGATATAAAAAAACAAGAAAAAAGTGGCGGCAGACGGCAAAAAGAGCAAAACAGCCAAAGAGAGTATGCGATAAAAAAAGCGGCACACCCAAGAGGTGCACCGCCAAACAATTTTTTTGAAATCTTACCAATAGAGTTTCCAATCTTTGTTGTAGTAGCGCATCAGCGCTTCCATATAATAATAGTCGCCCCAGATATTGCATTCGTCTACGCCGTTGCCTTTATTAACGCCGTTTGCCATAGCATATACAGCGTGCAGCAGAATACCGTTGGATTCCGGTGCGGTTACAGTCGTATAGTTTTCGCTCAGGCTGCGGACAATTGCCCGGCAGGCATTTTCGTAAACCGGTTTATAGTCGTCATTGATATATTTCATGGTTTCCATCATGCCGCAGACAGCAATTGCTGCCGCCGAGGAATCGCGGCACTGACCGCTGCCGTCTCCGAAAATCAAATCCCAATAGCAAACATAGTCTTCCGGCAGACGGTTTAAGAAGAAGTTTGTCACTTTTTCTGCTGCATCTAAGAAATTTTCATCTTTTGTATAAATATAAGACAGCGGCAATCCGTAAACACCCCATGCCTGACCGCGCGCCCAACTGGAATCGTCGGAATACCCTTGGGCGGTTGCACCGTGATCCGGCGCGCCGGTTTCCGGATTAAAATAGAAGGTGTGGAAAGTAGAACTATCATCACGGATAACATTTTCAAGCGCTGTTTTGGCATGATTATAACCGATTTCATAGTATTTTTTGTCGCCGGTTACTTCGCTTGCCCAATACAGCAGCGGAACGTTGAGATAGCAGTCAATAATCAGACGGTATGCTTTCGGGTCGTCTACAGCGCCCCATGCCTGAATGAACTGACCTTTTTCTTTGTAGCGGGTGATGAGTTTATCTGCCGCTTTCACTGCCGTTTCTTTCATTTTTTCGTTGCCTGTCAGCTTGTAGCCTGCAACGCAGGACAGTGTATACAGGAAACCAAGGTCGTGATGGTCTACGCAAATTTGTTTTTCAATACGGTTTGCGAAATCTTCACATTGGATTTCGGCCACTTTGCGATATTTTTCGTCGCCGGTATATTCATAGGCGAGCCACAACATACCTGTCCAGAAGCTGTTCGTCCATTCGATGTTGTCAATCGCAGGATAGACATTATTGACACTGGCAGGTGCCGGATATTTGTGCGTAAAGGTATCCAGACTTTCATCAATTTTTTTGATGATAAAATCCAGCGCATTTTTGACCTCTTCCTGGGTCAGCGGTGGAATGTTTTCAAATTTTGCTTTGTTTTTGATTCCCTCATCTGTGATGTTTTTCATGGAACAAACTCCTTTTTCATCAGCGCCTGTCGGCAGCATGTATTTTTTTCGCCGTCATTTTTCTAGCGGCGAAAGGCAATATAATTTCATTATAACATGAAACAAATAAATTGCAATAGGGGAGCTGAAAATGTTTCAAATTTTCGTTTTATTTATCTATTTTGTATAAAAATAGGGCGGATTCTCTTGCATAAATTTTTCGTTTTTTTTTCGGAAGTCTCTTCAAAAAGAAAAGATTTAATGATATAATAGATAAGGAATTTATCGTGCATGGAACAGAAATGGGAAGAAAAATTTCAAAAAATGTCATAGTTTGTCCGGAAAGGGAAGATTTTTTCCCAGGTGGAAAAGCAGATAGGAGGCGTTAAAATTGTCGAACGTGTCAGCTATCATCTTGGCAGCCGGAGCAGGTACGCGGATGAAATCGTCCAAAAGCAAACTGGTGCATGAAGTGTGTTTCAGACCCATTGTCGAGTGGGTGTATCAGGCTGCGGCAGGGGCGGGAGCTGGAAAAATTGTAACAGTCGTCGGGCATCAAGCGCAGCAGGTGAAAGCGTGCTTGGGAGAGGAAAAACTCTATGCTTTGCAGGAAAAACAACTGGGGACGGGCGACGCGGTGAAATCCGCTATGCCAAATATTGATGACGGCGGTTGTGTGTTGGTGCTGTCGGGAGACGTTCCGCTGATTTCAGAGGAAACTTTGCGCGCGGCAGTGGACTACCATTTGAAGAACCGTTTTGCAGCGACGATTATCACGGCGGATGTGAAAGACCCGACAGGATATGGCAGAGTGATACGGGATGAAAATGACTCTGTGAAGTATATTGTGGAAGAAAAAGATGCCACGTCGGCGCAGAAAGTGGTGACGGAAATCAATTCGGGACTCTATTGTTTTGATACCGGTTTGCTGCGGGCGGCGCTTGGAGAACTGAGTAACGATAATGCACAGGGCGAATATTATTTAACGGATACTATTGCAATTTTGCTCAAAACAGGTTATCGCGTAGGTGCGTTCCGCTTGGCGGACGACAGAGAAATCATGGGAATTAATGATAAAGTGCAGCTCAGTCAGGCGAATGAGGCAATGAAACAGAAAATTATTCGGGAGCATATGTTGCAGGGCGTTACGTTTATCAATCCTGATTCCTGCTATATTTCGCCGGAGACGGAAATGGAACCGGACGTGGTAATTTATCCCGGAACGCTGCTGGAAGGAAACTGCAAAATCGGAAGCGGTTCGGTCATTGGACCCAATACGCATTTGACGGACGTTACCGTTGGGGAGAACACAAAAATAGAAAGTTCTGTTTTGTGCAGCAGTACGGTGGGCAGCAATACCAATGTCGGGCCGTTTGCTTATGTGCGTCCGGGCAGTACGATTGGCAGTCAGGTGAAAGTCGGCGATTTTGTGGAAGTGAAAAATTCCGTGATTGGCGAAGGGACTAAGATTTCCCACCTGACCTATGTCGGCGACAGCGATGTCGGTGAAAAAGTAAATTTTGGCTGCGGCACTGTCACCGTGAACTATGACGGACAGGAAAAACACAGGACAACAATCGGCGACCGCAGTTTTATCGGCTGTAACACCAATTTGGTGGCGCCGGTTACTGTGGAAGCAGATTCTTATATTGCGGCGGGTTCTACGATTACGGACACCGTGCCGGCAGACGCGCTGGCGATTGCACGTTCCAGACAGGTGGTAAAAGAGGGCTGGAAAAAAAACAAATTTGGGAGTGATAACAAATGATGGCGACACACGGCAATAATATCAAAATATTTGCAGGTAATTCGCACAAAAAATTGGCAAAGGACATTGCAGCGAGACTGGATTTAACACTTGGGAATTCCGAAGTGAAAACCTTCAGCGACGGAGAAATTTATGTGAACATCAACGAGACTGTTCGTGGTTCTGATGTGTTTTTGGTGCAGTCCACCTGCAATCCGGTCAATGATAATATCATGGAATTGCTGATTATGATAGATGCGTTTAAACGCGCGTCAGCGGCGAGAATTACGGCAGTTATCCCATATTTCGGATATGCCAGACAGGACAGAAAAGCGAAAGCGCGTGATCCGATTTCAGCGAAATTGGTGGCTGATTTGATTACGGCGGCGGGCGCAGACCGTGTGCTGACGATTGATTTACATGCACCCCAGATTCAAGGGTTCTTTAACATTCCGGTGGATCATTTGCTGGGCGTGCCGCTCTTGGCAGATTATTATAAACGGAAATTTAAAGACCGCATGGAAGATGTCTGCATCATTTCGCCTGACCACGGCAGCGTGGCGCGTGCGCGGCAGTTTGCACAGCGGCTGAACGTTCCGTTTGCAATTGTTGATAAACGTCGTCCGCGTCCCAATGTTTCGGAAGTGATGAACATTATCGGGGATATCAAAGATAAATGTTGTATCATGGTGGACGACATGATTGATACGGCGGGAACCATCACCGTAGGCGCACATGCACTCATGGAACGCGGCGCGCGTGAAGTTTATGCAGGTTGTACGCACGGCGTTTTGTCAGGACCGGCAATTGACCGCCTGAAAGAATCTCCCATCAAAGAATTGGTTATGCTGGATACCATTCCGCTGCCCAATGCGAAAAAACTTGATATTATCAAAGGATTGTCTGTGGCGCCGATTTGTGCGGAAGCCATCAGCCGTATCTATGAAGATGTATCTGTCAGCCCGCTCTATGTAGAACCGGATTATAAATTGCTGAAAAAACGCGACGAGAGAAAAAAACGGGCAAAATAAATTACATAAAACGAGGGCATGACCGGACGGGTCATAGTAAAAAACTTTAGAAATTTTAAATAAAGTATGAATGAACGGGGATTGGAAGGGGTGTCCCCTTCCATAAAATATGTAAAAAGTCAGGACATGCGCCTGACTTTTTGCACCTTGCGGGACGAAAAACTCGTATGAAATACGAGTTTTGTGCGAACTTGCGTCCCGAACTAGGGGGAGCTCACGAGGGGGACGGGAGACTGTTTTACAGTCGCTGAAGTCCCCTTCGTGCAGGCCGGTGACATATGTCACCAGCCAGTGGGCCTGACCGGACGGGTCATGCCTTCTTTGAAAATAGCAAAGGGTTAAGAAGGTGGAGACAAGTGACAAAAGAATTTGATTGCGGATTGGATTTATTAACAGTGTATCGGAACTTGCAGGATACGGAAGTGTTGCGGCAATTCCGCCGGCTCTGCACAGCGCTGGACAGACAGGAAGAGGAAATGCTGCCCGAATGCTACAGCGGCGTTCTGCACGCGTTATATGAAGCGGGAACCAATGATTTGGGCATTTATTTGAGAAGAAGCGTCTTGGAGGACGAAAACAGTTTCAACCGCAATATTTTAGAGGCACCGGCATATTTGGAAAAGGCAGCAGCCTTTGATTTGGAACTGCTTGAAAAAGTGGCGAAAATTTCTGCCGACAGAGTGAAGAAAGCAGCAAAGGGACTGCTTCCGGCAGGCTTGCCGGAATGGGAAAATACACCGCTTGGATTAGACATAGAAAAAGTGAAAGCCTATCATAAGCAGCACGGATACGGCATTTTTGCGAAATATGATGTGTGTTGCTGGAATGGCGGATTGGAAGGTGTGGGGAACCCCGACCCGATTTCGTTGGATTCGCTGGTGGGCTACGAAGCGCAGCGGGAGATGGTAATTAAAAATACCAAATCG
>CAMNSU010000115.1 GCA_946555455.1 uncultured Clostridia bacterium
ACAGTTGACAGCGCCAAAACGTTGATTAACAACATGTTTTTTGACGACAGACGCTATGATTTTGCGCGTGTCGGACGTTATAAAGTGAATAAAAAAATGAGCATGAATCCTCGCATTGTCGGTTATAAACCTGCACAGCCCATTATTGATGAATATAGTGGGGAAATTTTGGCGGGTACGGACGATATGATTACGCGGGAAACGGCACAAAAGATTGCAGATGCAGGCGTATCGCGCGTGGTGTTGAATGTAGACGGCACAGAAGTGGTTGTGCTTTCCAACAACACGGTCAGTTTGTCGCATGTGCTGGATTTTGACGTCAGTGAACTGGAAATCACCGAACGGGTCTATCAGCCTGTGCTGAAAGAAATTTTAGAGGAAAATAAAACGGAAGAGGACATTCTGGCAGCGCTGAAACAGCGTCAAGATGAACTCGTTCCAAAACATATTACCATTGACGACATCATGGCGTCCATCAATTATGTATCGGCGCTGGATATGGGTGTTGGCAATGTGGATGATATTGACCATTTGGGCAACCGCCGTCTGCGCAGTGTGGGCGAATTGCTGCAAAACCAATTCCGCGTTGGTCTGGCAAGAATGGAACGCGTGGTGCGGGAGCGCATGACAATTCAGGATTTAGATGTAGCTTCCCCACAGAACCTGATAAATATTCGTCCGGTTGTGGCAACAATTAAGGAATTTTTTGGAAGTTCCCAGTTGTCGCAGTTCATGGATCAAATCAATCCGTTGGGTGAATTGACACATAAAAGAAGACTCAGTGCACTCGGACCGGGTGGTCTTTCCAGAGAACGCGCGGGGTTTGAGGTGCGTGACGTCCACTATTCGCACTATAGCAGAATGTGTCCGATTGAAACGCCTGAAGGACCGAACATCGGTCTTATCAACTCGCTTTCGACTTATGCGCGCGTGAATGAATATGGGTTCATTGAAGCGCCATATCGCAGAGTGGATAAAGAAAAAGGCATTGTAACAGATGAAATTGTCTATATGACAGCAGACGAAGAAGATGGTTATGTAGTAGCGCCGGCAAATGAACCGCTGGATGCGAAAGGACATTTTCTCAATAAGAAAACGGCAGCACGTATCAGCCACGACATTTTGGAAGTGGAAACCAAAGACATTGATTATATTGACGTATCGCCTAAACAGTTTGTTTCCGTTGCAACGGCAATGATTCCGTTCCTCGAAAACGACGATGCGAACCGTGCCTTGATGGGTTCCAACATGCAAAGACAAGCTGTGCCGCTGCTCAAACCGGAAGCGCCGATTATCGGAACCGGTATGGAATATAAAGCAGCAAAAGATTCCGGCGTTGTCATTCTGGCGAAAAACGATGGCGTGGTGGAAAAAGTGTCCTCCAGTGAAATTGTGATTCGCAACACAGACGGTAAGGCGGATGTTTATAATCTGATTAAATTTATGCGTTCCAACCAAGGAACTTGCGTGAACCAGCGCCCGATTGTGAGCAAGGGAGACGAAGTCAAAGCAGGGGATACCATTGCAGACGGTCCTTCCACAGACAATGGGGAAATCGCGCTGGGACGCAATATTCTGATTGGATTTATGACCTGGGAAGGTTATAACTATGAAGACGCTGTTTTGATTAGTGAGGAATTGGTGCGCGACGACGTATTCACATCTATTCACATTGAAGAATATGAATCGGAAGCGCGTGACACGAAACTGGGTGCGGAAGATATTACGCGCGACATTCCGAATATCGGTGAAGATGCGCTGAAAGATTTGGACGAACGCGGTATTATCCGCATTGGTGCGGAAGTGCGCAGCGGTGACATTCTGGTCGGGAAAGTGACGCCGAAAGGGGAAACGGAACTGACGGCTGAGGAACGGCTGCTGCGGGCAATCTTCGGCGAAAAAGCGCGTGAAGTGCGTGATACTTCTCTGCGGGTGCCGCACGGCGAAAGTGGTATCATTGTTGACGTGAAAATTTTTGAACGTGCCAACGGCGATGAATTGCCGCCCGGCGTGAATCAATTGGTACGTGTTTATATTGCACAGAAACGAAAAATTTCTGTGGGTGATAAAATGGCAGGTCGTCACGGAAATAAGGGTGTTATTTCCCGTATTCTGCCAAAAGAAGATATGCCGTTTTTGCCGGACGGAACGCCGCTGCAAATCGTGCTGAACCCATTGGGTGTGCCGTCCCGAATGAATATCGGACAGGTGCTGGAGGTTCACTTGGGCTATGCAGCAAAAGCGTTGGGCTGGAAAATTGCAACGCCGGTCTTTGACGGTGCAAACGAAAAAGACATTGAAAATGCGCTGGAAATGGCAGGCTATGATAAGAGCGGAAAGACGGTTCTGTATGATGGCCGAACCGGTGAACCGTTTGATAATCCGGTTACTGTTGGATATATGTATTATTTGAAACTGGCACACTTGGTTGATGACAAGATTCATGCGCGGTCTACAGGTCCCTATTCACTTGTTACGCAGCAGCCGCTCGGCGGTAAAGCACAGTTCGGCGGACAGCGTTTCGGGGAAATGGAAGTATGGGCGCTGGAGGCATATGGCGCAGCATATACATTGCAGGAAATTTTGACAGTCAAATCCGACGATATTGTTGGTCGTGTGAAAACCTATGAAGCAATCGTCAAAGGCGATAATGTGCCGCGTCCGGGCGTACCGGAATCCTTTAAGGTTTTGATTAAGGAATTGCAGAGCTTGGCGCTGGATGTGAAGATTCTGGATGACAAGGGCAATGAAATCGAGTTGAAGGAAGATGAAGATGACGTACCGCACATCAATCCGGAAGAATTGGAACAAGTCATGGGGAAAGATGATAATACCAGCAGTATGGAAAACTTCCTGACACATATTGGCGAAAGCGACGACGATAGTGAAGAGGAAGAATTCACGCTGGATGAAATTGAGGAATCGGATGATATTGCCGATCCTGCGTTTATGATTGAGGAATTGGATGAGGATGCGGATGAACTGTCCGAAATCGGCGGACTGGAACCACTGGAATTCTCTGATATGGACGAGGATATCTAAAACAATCGTAAACAAACAGGAAACGGAATCAAAACGGTAAAGAACGAAGGGAGAGCTGAGAATTGTTGGAGTATAATAATTTTGACGCGATACAGATAGGGCTGGCTTCTCCGCAAAAAATACGGTCGTTATCCCATGGCGAGGTAAAGAAACCGGAAACCATCAACTATAGAACCTTGAAACCGGAACGAGATGGGTTGTTTTTCGAAAAGATTTTTGGACCCAGCAAGGACTGGGAATGTCACTGCGGAAAATATAAACGGATTCGCTATAAAGGTCTGGTATGTGACCGCTGCGGCGTGGAAGTAACACGCGCAAAGGTACGCCGTGAACGTATGGGTCATATTGAATTGGCGGCGCCGGTGTCCCACATTTGGTATTTCAAGGGGATTCCGAGCCGTATGGGACTGATTTTGGACATGACGCCGCGGACACTTGAAAAGATTTTATATTTTGCGGCTTATGTTGTAACCGACCCGGGCAGAACGCATTTGCAGAAAAAAGAACTGCTGACAGAAAAAGAATATCGGGATAATTTGGAAAAATATGGACCGGATAAATTTAAAGCAGCAATGGGCGCGGAAGCAATTCGCGACTTGCTGAGTGAAATTAATCTGGAAGAAATGGCAGCGGAACTGCGTCAGGAGATGGAAATGGCGCAGGGACAGAAAAAAGTACGCATTATTAAAAAATTGGAAGTTGTGGAAGCGTTCCGTGAATCCGGAAACCGTCCGGAATGGATGATTTTGGACGTTGTTCCGGTTATTCCGCCAGAAATTCGTCCTATGGTACAACTTGACGGCGGACGTTTTGCGACATCTGATTTGAATGATTTATACCGCCGCGTGATTAACCGAAATAACCGGCTCAGACGGCTTTTGGATTTGGGCGCGCCGGATATCATTGTGCGCAATGAAAAACGTATGCTGCAAGAAGCAGTAGACGCTTTGATTGATAACGGTCGCCGCGGGAAACCGGTAACGGGCCCGGGTAACCGTCCGCTGAAATCCCTTTCCGATATGCTGAAAGGGAAACAGGGACGTTTCCGTCAAAACTTGCTCGGAAAACGTGTGGACTATTCAGGGCGTTCCGTTATCGTGGTCGGGCCGAACCTCAAAATTTATCAGTGTGGTCTGCCAAAAGAAATGGCGCTGGAATTGTTCAAACCGTTTGTCATGAAAAAATTGGTGAAAGACGGCGGTGCGCACAACATTAAAAATGCAAAGAAGAAAGTGGAACGTGCGGACGATACCGTATGGGACGTTTTGGAAGAAGTGATTAAAGAGCATCCGGTATTGCTCAACCGCGCTCCCACGCTGCACCGTTTGGGAATTCAGGCGTTTGAACCTGTGCTGGTAGAAGGTCGTGCAATCAAACTGCACCCATTGGTATGTACAGCGTATAACGCTGACTTTGACGGCGACCAGATGGCGGTTCACGTACCGTTGTCGCCTGAGGCACAGGCGGAAGCGCGATTCCTGATGCTGTCTGTCAACAACCTGTTGAAACCGCAGGATGGTACGCCTGTTACTGTTCCGACACAGGACATGGTTTTGGGCAGCTACTATTTGACCATGGCAAAAGGGGAAAGCGAACTGGACGGTGCGAAACCTATTACGGAAACATCAGCATCAATTCACTATGAATCTAAGGAAGCGGCGATTGAAGCCTATGGACGGCGGGATATCGGTCTGCATGATTTGTTTGAAATTGATGGCGTAGTGTATAATATTGCCCGTTTGACAATGAAAACCTTTGATACCAAGGAAGCGGCGGTAGAGGCGTTTGAAAAAGGCGAAATAGAAGAATATGAAACCTTTAAAGTGCCGAACAGCTTGCAGGCGGAAGGTATTGTTGACGGTGATGATACCATCACAACGTACCGTCATTTGACGATGAAAACCTTCTCATCCAAAAGAGAAGCGGTTTTGGCGTATGATAATGGCATTGTGGATTTGCATCAGCCGATTAAAGTGCGGGTATATAAAGAATTTGATGGAGAACGGCAGAGCCGCATTATCCATGCAACGGTGGGACGTATCATCTTTAATGATAAAGTACCGCAGGATTTAGGTTTTGTTGACCGCAGCAATGAAGAAACCAAATTTGATTTGGAAATCACCTTCAAAGGAACAAAGAAGAATTTGGAGAAAATTATTGACCGTTGTATCCGTGTACATGGTTTGACAGAAACGGCGGTTATGCTGGATAATATTAAGGAACTGGGCTTTAAATATTCCACACGCGGCGCGATTACCGTTAGTATCGCGGACATGGAAATTCCTGCTTCTAAACCGTATTATCTGGAAAGTGCGCAGGCGCAGGTCGACGATATCACAGATAAATTTGAGCAAGGTCTCATGACAGATGAAGAACGGTATAAATGGACGATTACCGTGTGGCAGGAAGCAATTGACCACATCACCACAGCACTCATGAACAACATGGGTGAATATAACCCGATTAACATGATGGCGACGTCCGGTGCGCGTGGTAACACAGGACAGATTCGTCAGCTGGCGGGTATCCGTGGTCTGATGGCGGATACGACCGGTAAGACGGTTGAAATCCCGATTAAATCTTCCTTCCGTGAAGGATTGGACATCATCGAGTTCTTTATTTCCTCACATGGTGCGCGGAAAGGTTTGGCGGATACGGCACTGCGTACAGCAGACTCCGGTTATCTCACCAGACGACTGGTTGATGTCAGTCAGGAAGTGATTATCCGTGAAGATGACTGCGGCACCAAAAACTACATGGTATTGCGCGATATCTATGCGGAAAAACGTGGCGAAGGTAATGCAAAGCCGCTTGAAACACTGGAAGAACGTGCAGTAGGGCGGACGGCATTTGAAGATATTGTTGATGAAAAGACAAAACAGATTTTGGTGGCGAAAAACGAATTGATTTCTGCTGATGCAGCAAAAGCAATTGTGGCAGCTGGTATCAAAGAAATCAAAGTGCGTTCTGTCATCACTTGCCGTGCGGACATTGGCGTTTGTGCAAAATGTTACGGCGCAAACTTGGCAAGCGGCGAACTGGTAAATGTCGGAGAAGCGGTCGGCGTTATCGCGGCGCAGTCCATTGGGGAGCCCGGTACGCAGTTGACCATGAGAACGTTCCATAGCGGCGGTATCGCGGGAGACGATATCACACAGGGTCTGCCGCGTGTTGAAGAATTGTTTGAAGCGCGTAAGCCGAAAGGACTTGCAATCATTGCAGAAGAAGCCGGTTTGGTTTCCATTAACAATACACAAAAAGGCCGCGTCATAGAAGTGACAAATAATGAGACCGGCAATGTGACAGAATATAATGTGCCCTATGGCGCGCATATGAAAGTCGCAGACGGCGATGTGGTAGAAGCGGGCGGCGAACTGACAGAAGGTTCCATCAACCCGAATGATTTGCTGCGTATCCGCGGGGCGGAAGCTGTGCGGGAATATCTGGTGCAGGAAGTACAAAAAGTGTATAAACTGCAAGGTGTGCAAATCAATGACAAACACGTTGAGGTTATTATTCGTCAGATGATGCGCAAAGTGCGGATAGAGGAACCGGGCGATACAGAACTGCTGCAGGGCGCAATGGTAGACCGCTACGAATTTGAAAAATTGGTTGAAAAATGCGAAGCGGAAGGTAAGAATCCGCCGGTATGTCAGGATGTATTGCTGGGTATCACCAAAGCATCTTTGGCAACGGATTCCTTCCTGTCGGCGGCATCGTTCCAGGAAACGACCAGAGTGCTGACAGAAGCGGCAATCAAAGGTAAAATTGATCCGTTGGTGGGCTTGAAAGAAAATGTTATTATCGGGAAACTGCTTCCGGCAGGAACAGGAATGTCCGTATATAATAATATTGACGTCAAAGAAATCCGTTCAAATGAAATAAATTTGATGGAAATCTAAAAAAGGTATTGACAAAACGAGCCAAATGATATACAATATGATAGGTTTAGGGTATTTTACCATATCCTAAGCCTATCTTTTGTTTACCATAAATTTCTATTTTCAGGAGGTGAAAAGATTGCCAACATTTAATCAATTGGTGAGAAAAGGAAGAAAAACCGTGGAACAGAAATCCACAGCACCGGCTCTGCAAAAAGGTCTGAACTCGCTGAAGAAAAAAGCGATTGATCAGAGTTCTCCGCAGAAACGTGGCGTTTGTACAACGGTGAAAACAATGACGCCGAAAAAACCGAACTCTGCATTGCGGAAACTGGCGAGGGTAAAACTGACAAACGGAATCGAAGTATCTGCTTATATTCCGGGTATCGGACATAACCTGCAAGAGCATAGCGTTGTTTTAATCCGTGGCGGCAGGGTAAAAGACCTCCCTGGTGTAAGATACCATATCATCCGCGGAAGTCTGGATACACAGGGCGTTGCAAACCGCAACCAGTCCAGAATTAAATATGGTGCGAAAAAACCGAAGGCTGCGAAAAAATAAGACGCAGTGTGAGGTCAAACTTTTGAGATGATTATTACCACAGTAGGACTATTTCGGTGCGGCTGCGGATTACTATAAATAAATGGCTAATCCTAAACATGTAGCGGCACGAGCGAAAAAAGAATTTTTTCGAGTACCTGTGAGATCATTTTAGTAATGAAGGAGGGAAGATACAGTGCCAAGAAGAGGTTATGTAGCAAAAAGAGATGTTTTGGCAGATCCGGTTTATAACAGTAAACTGGTCACCAAATTAATCAACAATATCATGCTGGACGGTAAAAAAGGTGTGGCACAGAAAATCGTGTATCAGGCATTTGAAATTATCCAGGAAAAAACCGGTCGGGAACCGCTGGAAGTGTTCAAAGAAGCGCTTGAAAACATTATGCCTGTGTTGGAAGTAAAAGCACGCCGTGTTGGTGGTGCGACTTACCAGGTGCCGATTGAAGTGCGTCCGGAAAGAAAACAGACCTTGGGATTACGCTGGCTGACAACCTATTCCAGAGCGCGTGGTGAAAAAACCATGAAAGAACGTCTTGCAGCAGAAATTCTGGATGCAATGAACGGAACAGGTGCGGCAGTGAAGAAACGCGAAGATACGCATAAAATGGCTGACGCAAACAAAGCGTTTGCACATTTCAGATGGTAATGCGTACACGAAAAGATTCGCGAAAATAACAGAACTTTTGATAAGAGCGATGCAATGGGTGGGACTAGCTATTTAGCAGTCCTGCAAAAGGAGGAATTTCCATGCCGAGAGAATATTCTCTTGACGTTACGCGGAATATTGGTATCATGGCGCACATTGACGCCGGTAAGACCACCACGACAGAACGTATTTTGTTCTATACTGGTAAGGTGCATAAAATCGGTGAAACCCATGATGGTGCTGCAACAATGGACTGGATGGAACAGGAGCAGGAACGTGGTATTACTATCACATCTGCTGCAACCACCTGTGTCTGGAACGGGCACCGTAT
>CAMNSU010000116.1 GCA_946555455.1 uncultured Clostridia bacterium
TGGCTGTTCTTCTTTTTATAGGAATCTATGTTAGCAGCAGCAATCATTGTCGCAGCAATTGTTGTTATTATCGTTAAAAATCCAGAAGAACAAAATAACAGCTAAAATGATCCAGATGATAGCATTGTCGTCTCCGAAGAAACCACCATTACCGTTGCAACCCATATGTCCCGCCCCCTTTCTCCAAATCTTTTTTTTTCAGCGAAAAAGCGGCAGGTACTTTTTAGAAACTATCTGAATATGTACCTGTCCGCCGCTTTCCGCTTAAGAGCCAAGGGGAACTGTGCGATTAGTCGCAGCAGCATTCATTCCCGCCGCAGCCGCAAGAGTTGCAGAAGAAGAGCAATAAGAACAGGATGATGAACCATAAAATGGAGTCACCGCAGCCAAATAAATTTTTAAAGTTCATACAAGAAACCTCCTTCATTACGTTTTAATTATGGAATACGTTTGTAGTGTGCTTTAGCAGCATTCGTTGCCGCCGAAAATGTTGCAATTGCCAAGAACGACCAAGATGACAACCAGGAAGAATAAGATTTCACTTCCGCATCCGCCGCATCCGTTTCCGCTAAAAGAATTTTTAAACATAAAGATTCACCTCCGCTAAAAATAAATACTAACCTTTGCACTGTAGCTGATATTGCCTTCTCGCTATCATAATATGCAATGCAGCATAAATGGTTACGGCAGAACGAAAAAAAGTTTTTCAGTATGCATAAATAAAGAAGCGGAAAGGGTGATAAAAATATAAAGAAGAAGCGGCGCATATTTTGTGAAAAAAATGATAGACATATTTTGGGAGTTGTGCTACAATAGTAATGAAACAAAAGAAAGTCAGGAAAGAGGTGCAGCCATGCGGGCGGTTATTACGGTGATTGGGAAAGATAAGACAGGAATTATTGCAAAAACAAGCATGTTGTTATATCAGGAGAATATCAATATATTAGATATCTCACAAACGATTATGCAGGAACTGTTTACAATGGTCATGTTGGTAGACCTTTCCGGTTCGGAAGCGGCGTTTGAGTCAGTCGCTGCAAAACTGGAAACATTGGAAAAGGAATTGGGTGTTTCTATTCGGATACAGCATGAAGATTTGTTCCAGTCCATGCATCGAATTTAACAAAGTTATTATAGAAATAAAAAGCGGCAACCGCAAAATGTGACTATCTGCATTTTGCGGTTGTAAAACGTTACAAAGGAGGCGGCAAGATATGCTGAGCAACCGTGAAATTATGGAAACCATTCATATGATATCAGATGAAAATTTGGATATCCGAACCATTACAATGGGAATTTCTTTGCTGGACTGTTGCAGTGAAAGCATGGAAACCATGCGGCAGAAAATTTTTGATAAAATTGCGAAAAAAGCGGAATACTTAGTAGAGACAGGCGAAAAAATTGAACGGGAATATGGAATCCCGATTATTCATAAACGAATCGCTGTTACGCCTATTTCGCTGCTTGCGGCAAATGCGGCGGGGGAAAGCACACCGCTTGCGCTTGCAATGGATGAGGCGGCAAAACAGACGGGCGTCAATTTTATCGGCGGATATTCCGCGTTGGTGCACAAAGGATATACGGCGGGAGATGAAAAAGTGATTCATTCTTTGCCGCAAGTGCTGAAAGAAACAGAACGCGTTTGTGCCAGCGTGAACGTTGGGACAACAAAAGCGGGCATTAACATGGACGCGGTACGCGAAATGGGAGAAATGGTCAAAGCGGTTGCGGAAGCGACCAAAGAGCAGGATTCCTGCGGCTGCGCCAAGTTGGTTGTATTTACCAACGCAGTGGAGGACAATCCGTTTATGGCGGGGGCATTTCACGGCGTTGGCGAGCCGGAATGCGTGATTAACGTCGGCGTCAGCGGGCCCGGCGTGGTGCGTAATGCGGTTGCAAAATTGGGAAAAAATGCATCTTTTGATATTCTGGCGGAGACCATTAAAAAAACGGCGTTTAAAATTACCAGAATGGGACAGTTGGTGGCGCATGAAGCGTCCCGCCGGTTGAATGTACCGTTTGGCATTGTGGATTTGTCGCTCGCGCCGACGCCGGCGGTGGGCGACAGTGTGGCATACATTTTAGAAGAAATGGGTCTGGAACAGTGCGGCGCGCACGGAACAACAGCGGCGCTGGCGCTGCTGAACGACGCTGTCAAAAAAGGCGGCGTTATGGCAAGTTCGCATGTGGGCGGGCTGTCAGGCGCATTTATTCCGGTGAGTGAAGATGCAGGCATGATTAGCGCAGTGCGCAGCGGCGCTTTGTCGCTGGAAAAACTGGAAGCAATGACCTGCGTTTGCTCGGTTGGGCTGGATATGATTGTTGTACCGGGCGATACGCCGGCGCAAACCATTTCGGCAATTATTGCTGACGAAAGCGCGATTGGTATGATTAACAACAAAACGACGGCGGTGAGAATCATTCCGGCAGTCGGCAAAAAGGTGGGCGATACGGTGGAATTCGGCGGATTGCTGGGCAGCGGGCCTGTGATGCCGGTCAGCCGTTATTCCAGCGAGACATTTGTAGGGCGCGGCGGAAGGATTCCGGCGCCGATTCATAGTTTGCGCAACTAATGCGCATAGCGGAAGAAGGAGAATTCAGATGGAAGACATGATTAAACAAATTCTGGATATGGAAAAAAAGGCGCACGATATTGTAGAAGAAGCGCGGGAAAAACAGACCCATCTGGACGAGGACGTGGAAAGCGCGGTGCGGGAATTAAAACAAGAATGGACGGCTAAAATGAACAAAAAAATTGAAACGCTGCGCGCGCAGGAAGCGAAAATAGTACAGGAAAAACTGACGCAGATAGAATCGAATACCCAAATGCAGTTAAATAAATTGGAACAGTTATATCAGGAAAATGAGAAAAAATGGGTGGATATGCTGTTTGAGGACATTTTTAGTACCGGTTTGTAAAACAAATCAAAAACGGCTTTTACAGAACAACCGCAGATGGGGCATAAAACCCAAGTTGCTGCGGTAAGGGAGGTGTGGGAATGTCTTTTTCCGATTTGCTGCGCTATGGTGCGTTGGCAACAAAACTCAAATCCATGTCAGGGAAACTGCTCACCGCGGCGCAATTGGAGGACCTAAAAAGCAAACAAACGGTGACGGAAGCGGTGGGATATCTGAAATATGATACGGCATACCGCGAGGTATTGGAGCCTGTCAGAGAAGAAGAGGTGCACCGCGATTTGCTGGAGTGGCTGCTGCATATCAGCGCATTTGAGGATTTTGTGAAATTGCAACATTTTATGAATATTGCAGACCGGCGGTTTTTGCAAACCTGGTTGGTGCGGCATGAAATTAACATGCTGAAACTGATTATCCGCCGTGTGGGAACAGGCGAAGCATTCCATGGCGTTATCTATAAAGTGCCGCGGGAATTTCAGGCGATATCCAGAATTGATTTTGCCAAAATGGAACAGGCGCACACAGTAGACGACGTTATTGAGGCGCTGCATGGTATTCCTTACCAGCAAGTGCTGCGGGCTGCCTATGGGCAAGAAACGCAAAATGGAGAAACCGCATATTTTGATATGGAGACGCAGCTTGATATTTATTATTATACCAATCTTTGGCGGCAAATCAAACGGTCACTGCAAGGAAAGAATCGCAAAAAAATGGAACAATATGTTGGCTATGAGGCGGACATATTAAATTTACTCTGGATTTACCGCAGCAAAAAATATTATCACATGCCGCATGATTTTATTTATGCGCTATTGATTCCTGTCCACGGGCGTTTGCGGGAAAAAGAAATCAAACGTTTGGTGGAAGCGGAGTCACCGGAAGAACTGATAGCGATTGCGAAGGAAAATAAATATACCGATATCTTCAGCAAACATGACAATGGACTTTATGAGAGGACGTTGCTGCAGCTTCAACTGAAATTGATGAAAAAAATGAACGGCGGCAATGCCTATCAGCTGACCGCTGCATTTGAATATCTCGGCGCAAAACAGTTGGAACTGGATAATATCGGTTCAATTATAGAATGTATCCGCTACCGGATACCAAAGGAAGAAATGTGGCGGTACGTCGTATAGAAGGCAGGTGAGGGCAGATGGCAATACAGAAAATGAAATTGATTCATATGATGGGGCCGGTAGAACAGTTTGATAACGTGATGGAACAATATGTGATGGACAGAGATGTGCAAATGGAAGACGCCATGAAGGTGACGCACAACATCAAAGGCTTGCAGCGGTTCGCGGAGATGAATCCATATGGCGATATGTTCAAAGCGTTAAAAGATATTTGCCAGTTTTTAGAGGTGGAACCGCAATATATACCGGGGGCGGAGAAACCGGAAGAAGATGTGAAAACGTATCTGGAACAACTGCGCGGGGATATCACGGAGAAAATGGAACAAGTGAAAGACTGGACAAAGCGGAGCGCAGAGAACAAAATATTGATAGCACATTTGGAGCATATGCGAGAGATTGATATTCCGCTGGAAGAAATGTTTTCTTTTGAGTTTATGCGGTTCCGGTTTGGCAGACTAACCAGAGAAGCCTATGCGAAATTGACAACCTATCTTGGAGAACTGCCGACGGTGTTTGTCAAAGGCGCGGAGGAAGAAGGCTATATATACGGCATGTATTTAACGCCGCATGGCAGCAGCAAACATGTGGATGATGTGTTTGCAACGCTGAATTTTGAGCGCATCCGCATTTCAGACAAGGCGGTAGGGAAACCGCGCGACGCGCTGCAAATGCTGGAGCAGGAAAATGAGACGCTGCAGCGGCAGGCAGAGCAGAATGCATTAGAACTGAAACAACGAATGAAGGTGGAATTGCCGAAAATTATGCGGTGGTACAGTTATTATAAACGGAAGTTTTATGTGCATGAGATTCGCGCAAAAGCAGCGCATACGGAGGACAGCTTTTATGTGGCTTGCTGGGCGGGACGTGAAGAAGCAAAACAGATGGAACAGGCGCTGGAGGAAGAAAAAGATGTGATGCTGGTAAGTCAAGACCCCAGCGAACTGGAAAAAGAGTTGGTGCCGCCGACCAAAATGAAGAACTGGAACTGGGCGAAGCCGTTCGAGATGTTTGTGGAAATGTATGGACTGCCCAATTATCGTGAAATGGACGCAACGCCGCTGCTTGCCGTCACCTATATTCTCATGTTCGGCATGATGTTTGGAGATGTGGGGCAGGGCGCGGTGCTTGCTATTGTAGGTTTTATCCTATATAAATGGAAGAAAATCCGCCTTGCGGGAATTGTATCCATGGTGGGCGTGAGCGGTACGTTGTTTGGATTTGTCTATGGCAGCATTTTCGGCAACGAAGAACTATTGCCGGGACTGATTCACCCCATGGAAAGCACGAATACGTTGCTGATTTTGGCGGTAGCATTCGGTGTGATAATGCTGTTGATTGCTATGATAGCCAACATTCTCAATGCCATTAAAACAGGAAACCGCGGCAGGCTGTTGTTCAGTCAAAACGGATTGGCGGGACTTGTCTTTTATGTGGCAGTGATTGCAGTGGTGGTTAGTACCATTACAAAAGGTGCAAGCGTGCCGGTGACTGTCGGGATTTTTCTGTTTGGCGTGCCGCTGCTGCTTATCTTTTTGCAAAAGCCGCTGGGTGCGCTGCTGGAGAAAAAGAAATCGTGGATGCCGGAGCGAAAAGGCGAGTTTATCACGGAAAATTTCTTTGAACTCTTTGAAATCCTGCTGAGTTACATTACCAATACCATTTCGTTTATCCGTATCGGCGCGTTTGCGCTGGTACATGCAGGTATGATGATGGTGGTGTACAGTTTTGTGGAAATGGCAGGCGCGGGCGGACCGGTTGTGTTGGTATTTGGGAATCTGTTCGTCATGGGCATGGAAGGTTTTATTGTTTGCATTCAGACGCTGCGTTTGGAATTTTATGAAATGTTCGGACGGTTTTTTGACGGAGACGGGAAACCGTTTGTACCATATAAAACAATTTTAGAGAAATAAGATAGGAGCAGAAAAGGAGAAATGGATATGAGTACATTGGTAACAGTAGTCACGATTGCATTGGTTTTATCGGTTGCGATTCCGGTTTTGATTTATGTGAAAAGCGAAAAAGGTGTGAAAAGCAAAAAAGTTGCCCTATTTACGAATATCGGAATGTATTTTACCTTGATGGTTGCGTCCGTCATTGCGATGTGCACAGGCGCAGTTGGCGCGGAAGAAGCGGCAGCGGCGTCCATGAGTTCCGGTATGGGATATTTGGCGGCAGGGTTGGCAACCGGTATGGCGACGATTGGCGCCGGTATTGCCGTAGGCGCGGCGGCGTCAGCGGCGCTGGGCGCTATCAGTGAAAATGAAAAAGTATTCGGAAAAGCGTTGGTATTCGTTGCGTTGGCAGAAGGTGTTGCGTTATATGGTCTGCTGATTTCCTTTATGATTATCGGAAATCTGTAAGACCTGTCGGAAAGAGGCGAAACAGGTATGAAATTGTTTGTGATAAGCGACAATGTGGATACGCAGACAGGGATGCGTCTGGCGGGCACAGAAGGCGTTGTTGTGCATGAAAGAGAAGAATTTGAAAAAGCGGTTCAAGACGCTCTGGGTGACAAGGAAATTGGTGTGCTGCTGATTACAGAGAAGCTGGCACAGGAGTTTTCCGAAACGGTTTCGGAATTAAAGATGAGTGTATCACTGCCGTTGGTGGTGGAAATTCCGGACAGACATGGTACAGGGCGTGCACCGGATTCCATTACGTCCTACGTAAAAGAAGCGATTGGCGTGAAGATTTAGAGAAGGAGGCGGCAAAGGTGCGTCAGATGGAAGAAAAATTGCAGGTATTTGAACAAGAAATTCTAAAGGAAGCCAATCAGAAAAAGACGGCGATTGAACAGGATACAGCGCGGGAAAAACAAACGCGTATTGCACAAAAGGAAAATGAAATTCTCACAAAAGCCTATCAAACCATTCAAAAAGAACTCGGGAAAATCCGCAGGGAACAAAATGAACGGTTGTCCAAAGCGGCAAGCGACAGCAAACGTCTGGTGTTGAATCGCCGCGGTGAAATTATTCAAAATGTCTTTCAGCAATTAGTGCAGCGCGTTGAAGAGTATCGGGCAACAGAAGACTATACGGCGTTTTTGCTCCGGTGTGCCAAAGCGGGACTGGAGGAAGTGGGCAGCGGAGACATTGTTGTTTTAATTGATAAACGGGATTTGAAGCAGAAAACGCCGCTGGAAAAACTCGGCGTCCCTGTGGAACAAGACGCGATGGATATTTTGGGCGGCTGCCGGGTGCTGAACCGGTCGCGCAATGTGGTGAGCGACCGTTCTCTTGCCAAATGTATTGCAGAAGAAAAGGAACATTTTTTGGAAGAAGCGGATTTTCGTATCCAGCCGGTATAATGGTGCAGATACCCGCTCCGCAGGGGGCGGGTAAGGAAAGGTGTTTTGGAACATGGTAAAAGGAACGATATATGAAATCAATGGACCGGTAGTCAAGGTCAGAGACGTGAAAGGCTTTTCCATTTCAGAACTGGTGAAAGTGGGGAACGAAAAGCTGATTGGCGAAGTGATTGGAATTGATGGTGAAAACACGGTCATTCAGGTCTATGAAGCAACGGCAGGCTTGAGACCGGGAGAACCGGTGGTGGGAGAGGGTATGCCACTGTCCGTCACGCTTGCACCAGGTATCATCAGCGGGATTTTTGACGGCATTGAACGCCCGCTGGATATCATTGCGGAAAAGACCGGCGCATTTATTGCCCGCGGCGTGGACGTGGAACAGTTGGATATGGAGAAAAAGTGGGACGCACATATCGCGGTGAAAACGGGGGATAAGGTGACGGGCGGAACGGTGATTGCCGAGGTGCAGGAATCGGCATTGATTATGCATAAAGCCATGATTCCGCCCGGTGTGGAAGGCACTGTCGCAGAGGCAAAGCCGGACGGCAGCTATACCATTTGCGAACCGATTGTCACGGTGAAAACGGATGGCGGTGAACTGCTGGAAATACCCATGCTGCAAAAATGGCCTATCCGACAGGGACGACCATATGCTGTGCGCCGTGCGATTGAAAAACTGCTGGTGACAGGGCAGCGGGTTATTGATACGCTGTTTCCCATTGCCAAAGGCGGTACGGCGGCAATTCCGGGCAGTTTCGGAACAGGAAAAACCATGACGCAGCACCAGCTTGCAAAATGGTGTGATGCGGATATCATTGTCTATATCGGCTGCGGCGAGCGCGGCAATGAAATGACGCAGGTATTGGAGGATTTCACAAAGCTGATAGACCCCAAAAGCGGAAGACCGCTGATGGAACGCACGATTATCATTGCAAACACATCGAATATGCCGGTAGCGGCGCGGGAAGCGTCGATTTATACAGGCATTACGTTTGCGGAATATTACAGGGATATGGGCTATGAT
>CAMNSU010000117.1 GCA_946555455.1 uncultured Clostridia bacterium
AGCTATAGCCGTCTACCGTCACCAAACACCAGCCTTTTTTGCCTTCCGACGCTATTGTCTGCCCTTTCAAATAGTCCATAATCTCCGTTGAATCGGCGGCAAAATCTGCCGACAACGCAAACTCTTGCTGCTGCAATGACAATGCCAGCGCATGAGACGGCTCAAAACGGTTTTTCTTCGCCATTCCCATTTGCAGTCCCGGACGCAGTACCCTCAGCCGCTGCATGTCTATCATTTCCGGCGGGACAAGGCAGAGCGATTCTCCAAACAAAGAAACCTCGCCTTCCATGCTTGTCCGCAAATATTCCGCCGCAAACGCCTGATACTGCTGCAAAACAGCACGCTCGACCGGCTTAGCTTGGTATTGTGTCACCTTTTCCGCGGCGCCGTCTTTTTTGCGCAAAACAGCAATAAAATGTCCTTCGCCCCGCAACCGGTGCGGCCACAGGCGAAACGTTCTGCAAATCGTTTCATTGCCGTTTCCCCATTCCGGTCTGCCCGCCGAAAACAAAGTGTTTCCCTTCACGTTTTCTATCTCAAACTGTGGAAATAACGCGCAAAATTGCTCTATCACTCTTTCGTTTTCCTCCGGCGAAAAAGTACAGGTGGAGTATACCATTCTTCCCTCCGGCTTCAGCATGGAAGCCGCCGCTTGTAAAATTTCCAGTTGTCTCGCAGCACAAAGTTCCACATTCTGCCGGCTCCATTCCTCTGCCGCAAGCGGATTTTTGCGGAACATGCCTTCTCCGGAGCACGGCGCGTCCACCAGTACCCTATCAAAATATCCTGTAAAACGCTCTGCAAGCCGCTGCGGCGATTCATTCGTCACCACCGCATTGCGAATCCCCATACGCTCCACGTTTTGAGACAATATTTTTGCCCGTCCCGCATGAAATTCATTGGACAGCAGAAATCCTTTTCCCTGCAACCTATCGGCAATCTGCGTTGTTTTTCCGCCGGGCGCGGCGCATAAATCCAAAATTTTCTCCCCCGGCTGCGGCTCCAGCAGTTCTACCACCGCCATTGCGCTCGGTTCCTGAATATAATACAGTCCCGCTTCATGGTATGGATGCTTTCCCGGACGCTGCTGTTCCGGATAATAATATCCATGCCGCGCCCACGGAATTTTTTCCAATGTAAACGGCGCTTGTTTTACAAACTCTTTTTCCTCCACCTTTGCTGTATTCAGCCGCAGCCCCTGCGTCCGCGGCTGTCGGTAGCTGTCATAAAACGCCTGATATTCTTCTCCCAGCATTTGTTCCATGCGCCGGCAAAAATCAATTGGCAAGTCCATCATTGCACGCCTCCTTTCTCCGGCTTTTTGACTGTCTCTATTTTTTATCAATCCGTCTCTAACGATGCCGCTAAATCCAGTGCTAACATAAAATATTTTACTTGACTATCCCATTCCTCTTTTTTCCCCAATATTTCATTATGCCATTCCCCTATTTCAAGACAATCGCTGGCAAATAAAAAATTGTATAAATGTAAATGATGATAGCTGCAAACCGCCTGCATACCCGCGCACTCCATTTCTACGGCAATGCATCCTTCCCGTCTTAATTGTTCCGCTTTTCCTGTTGTTTCACGGTAGAGACCATCCGTACTCCATGTGCGACCCGTTACATACGGCAAATTGTTTTCTGCCATAAATTTTGCTGTTTGCTCCCAACATTCTAATGCAATGTAATCATCAGCTTCTATATAGTGGTAAGAAAGTCCTTCGTCACGATAGGCGTGCGTTGGTACAATCAATTTTCCGTCTGTCAACCGACTATTCAAAGTACCGCAAGTGCCAAATACTACATAGTGGGTACACCCAACTAAACAACATGCTTCTTCCAGACAGGTACCCGCTCCCGCAGCAGAAACCACAGTCATATAAAAAGCAATCTTTTTCCCTTTCCATTCTGTCAAATAAATCGGATGATTCCCGTTGCAGCATCTAATTTCTTTCACTTTTTTACATTGCAGATGCGACTGTGCCCACTCTATCACTTTATAAGAGAATGTAATGACACATACATCACATATTTTTTCGTGTTTCCCATAAAAAGATTCCGGCGTAATGAAAGGCTTTGTTTTATTATCAAATGTTGAATTTATCATATTGCTGTTCACCCTTTCCGCTGCTAATTGTTTATACCTTCTTCCTCCCGCGTCACTACCGCCACTGTTTCAATATGTGCGCTGTGGACAAACAAATCCACCGGCTGGATTTTCTGTGTATGATAGTTTTGGCTCTCCAGCAACGCCAAATCACGTGCCAAGGTGGCGGGATTGCAAGAGATATATACAATCTTTCGCGGCGCCAGTTTCACCAAAAGTTGCAGTGCCTCCGGTGAACACCCTTTGCGCGGCGGGTCTACTATGACAACATCTGCACGCTCCCCTTTTTCATATAGTTTTGCTGTCACCTCCGCCGCGTCTCCCAAATGAAATTCACAGTTCGTCACGCCGCACAGCCGCATATTTTCCTTTGCGTCCTGTACTGCCGCCGGTACAATTTCCACACCAATCACTTTTTTCGCCTGCCGCGCCGCAAACAGCGAAATGGTTCCCGTTCCGCAATATAAATCAAAAACGGTATCGGTCTTTTGTATTTGCGCCATCTCCATTGCCGCTTGATAGAGTTTCACCATTTGTTTGGTATTCACTTGATAAAAACTGCCCGGCGAAATTAAAAATTGCAATCCGTCCACTTCATCTCTGATTTTTCCGCTGCCGGTAAGCACAATATTTTCTTTTCCCAGCACCACATTGGTCGGCTTGGGCTGAATATTCTGCACAACGGTTGTTATCTTCACCTCTGTCTGCGCCAACGTTTGCAGCAATTCTTCTTTGCAGGGCAGCTTTTTTTGAGCTGTGACCAGCACCAACATCAATTCTCCCGTTCCCTCCGCAATACGAATATAGATATGCCGCACAATTCCACGCTTTTTTTGCTCGTCATAGGGTGCAATATGACAGAGCCGCATCCACGCCAGCACCGCGTTTTTCACCGCTTCCACCTCTTCCGGCTCAATCAGACAGCATTCGTTTGGCACAATATCATGGCTGCCGCTGCGATAAAAACCGGTGACAAGTTCGCCGTTTTTCCCCTGCCCGACAGGTATCTGTATTTTATTGCGGTAGTGGTAAAGCTGCTGCGCGGCAATGGGTTCTTCCACATGGCAATTCAGTTTCCCAATACGCGAAACGCAATCCTGCACGATTTGCCGTTTCATGTCCAACTGCTGCGCATACTCCATATGCATCACCTGACAACCGCCGCATTTTCCAAACACACTGCACGGCGGCGTTACCCGCTGCGCAGAAGGCGACAAAAGTTTCTCCACTTTGCCATAGCAATAGGATTGATGCGTTTTTACAATCCGCACCTCCGCCACATCACCGACCACTGTGAACGGAATAAAGACCACAATATCCTCCACGCGTCCGATTCCTTCTCCGCCGGTGCCATAGCCTGTGATTTCAACTGTATAAATGTCGTTTTTCTTTAGCATATCTCTTCCTCATTGCAAAAAAGAGTGCTGGAATCAGCACTCTTCATCTTCCATTTTCTCTCGTTTGATATCCGCGCCGAGTTTTCCGAATTTTTCTTCTACGTGTTCATATCCACGGTCAATATACTGAATATTTGTGATTCGTGTCGTTCCCTCCGCCATCAATGCCGCAATAATCATTGCCGCACCTGCACGCAAATCTGTCGCTTTCACATAGGCGCCCATCAACTTGGATACGCCCTCTATCACCGCCGTCCTGCCGCTCACACTGATGTTCGCGCCAAGCCGCCGCAATTCGTCTACATATTGAAAGCGGTTTTCCCAAACGCCTTCATTCACCATACTGGTCCCCTCTGCTGTTGTTAAAAGCGTCACTACAATAGGCTGCAAATCCGTCGGGAACCCTGGATATGGCAGGGTTTTCACATTTGCTTTGTGCAAGACTCCGCTGCGCTTCACACGAATCGCATCATCATATTCTTCAATCTCCACGCCCATCTCTACCAATTTCGCGGAAATAGCGTCTAAATGCTTGGGAATCACGTTTTTCACCAAAACATCTCCGCCGCTGGCTGCTGCCGCCATCATAAAAGTTCCCGCTTCAATCTGGTCCGGAATCAGTGCATATGTACAGCTTCCTAATTCTTCCACACCCATAATGCGGATAACATCTGTACCGGCGCCTTTGATATTCGCCCCCATGGAATTCAAAAAATTGGCAACATCTACAACATGGGGTTCTTTTGCCGCATTTTCAATCACCGTGAGTCCTTCTGCCAAAACTGCCGCAATCATGATATTAATTGTCGCGCCTACGCTGACAACGTCCATATAAATGGCATTTCCACATAATTTTTCCGCTTCCAAATCAAACATACCCTGCTGCAGCGACACCTTTGCGCCCAGCGCTTCAAATCCTTTGGTGTGTTGGTCAATGGGACGTTCTCCGAAATTACAGCCGCCCGGCATTGCCACTTTCGCTTTTTTGAAACGTCCCAACAGCGCTCCCACCAAATAATAGGAAGCGCGCATTCGTTTGACGATTTCATATTCCGCCACCCATTGATTCACGCCGGAACCGTCTATTTCAATTGTGTTTCTGTCAATTTTTTCATAAGTTGCGCCCAATTGCCGCATAATCTCCAAAATATGGTTCACATCTTTAATATCCGGCACATTTTCAATTCTACAGCGTCCCTTTGTCAGCAATGCTGCCGGTAAAATCGCAACCGCCGCGTTTTTTGCGCCGCTGATATCCACTTCGCCGCACAGCCGCCGTCCGCCGTTTATCACCAAGCTCTCCAATTGGTGCCCCCCGCTTTCCTCAATATATTCTACCTCATTCTATCTGAAAAAAAAATTAATCATACCTTAACAGATATATTATAGCAGTAAATGTGCCCAATTGCAATGATTTTTTCTATTTTCTTAAATATTTCCTTCCAATCTATGAACAAAGTCTATCTGAACAGCGGTTCATCGGCATGGCATTTGCAATAAAATTTCCTCGCACAGCGCATGAATTTTGGCGCTTCTTTGACGACGCCCGCACTGATATCCGCCAATATTGCCACGCTTCTGCGCATAAAAAAAGTTCCGTACCACTTTAGCAGTACGGAACTTTTTTACTAAAATCTATATTTTGCTTTACCGATTGCTCCAAATGCGGTAAATCATCACTGCCGCTTCACTGCGCTGTGTATTTGCCTTTGGATTCACGTTTCCGTTTTCATCTCCTGCAATAATACCATTTGCGCTCAGCATCAAAACCGGCTGCACGGCATATTCACTCACCTGCGCCAAATCTCCGAACGACTGTCCGCCGCTTGTTGCAGAAAGTTTCCCAAGCTGCTGCAATGTACGGTACGTTAGTGTAATCATTTCTTCGCGCGTGATAGACTGCTCGGGATAGAACATATTGTCTCCTGCACCCGCTGCAACGCCCATTGCTTTTGCCATACCAACCGTCTGGTAATAATAGCTTCCTGTCGGAACGTCATTAAAATTATCAGCAACGTCGCGCTGAATGCCCAATGCACGGAACAGCATTACCAAAAAGTCTGCCCGTGTCACTTCGCTGCCCGGCGAAAACATACCGTCGCCGGTTCCGTTGATAACACCTGCACCGGCAAGCGCTGTCACCGCTGTCTGCGCCCATGCATATTCCTGCGTCATGTCTGTAAATGTTCCGCCGCCGGACGGCACATTTGGCGTAGGAGTCGGAGTTGGCGTAACAGGTGTGGTCGGCGTATAACCTCCGCTCGTGCCGCCACCGGTATTGCCGCCCACATTGCTGCCGGACGGCATTGTCACTTGTGTCAATCCGCTTGGCTCTGATACGTTTCCGCTTCTGTCCTCCGCCGTAACATAAAATTCATATCTTGTCCCGGGGGTTAAATCTTTCACTGTAACTCTGCGCTCTATATTTTTTCCTGCACTCACTGTAACCGAGCCTTGTTTGATTGCGCCCGGCTTGCGGTAATAGACCGTATAGGATTTAATGTTGGGGATATTTCCTGCACCGTTAATATCCACATCATTGTCCGTCGGACGCGGCCAGCGCACTTCCGCAGTGGTGTTGCCGGTTGTCCGCACAACAATTTTATCTCCGCCCCAAACAGGCGCCTGCGTATCTTTCACTGCCGTTACCGGCACAATTTTTTCCGCTTTGGAGCCTTCTGCGTCCGTAATCACAAACTTCACATTCACCGTTCCGTCTGCCGCCGGTGTATAGACCCAAACTTTTTTCTCGTCTTCATCTGTTTTAAGCGTTCCCAGCGCATTGCCTGTCGCGGTGTCATATGCCGCAAACGCAGGTACCCGCGCCGAATCGGTGTCTGCAATCAACGCTTCATATTGCAGCGACAATTCCTGTCCCGTTGCAATTCCTTCAATTTTATCCGGAAATGTGTCATAAAATACCGGCGGACGGTTAAATAACACACGATAGGTCTTTGCCTCAGCCGGATTTTCCGATTTGTCCGTCACGGTGATAATCAATGTTGCATTATCCCGCACCGGAATTTCAAACGGCGTATCCACTTCTACCGGAGTAGAAGATGTTGTATTTTTTTGCAGGCGCATGGATACTTCTGTTTCTTCGCCCGCTTTTTCCAGCGTCACTTTTCCATAGCTGGTTGCGCCGGTTATTTCAAACACATAGGCATATTGGTTGGGCAAAAATGCCGTTGTAAAAGGTTTTGTTTCATAGGTGCCGTCCTGCGCTTGCGCAGTTCCAATGGAAAGCGACCGCAGCATTGCAGCATCCATCACAATGGTATTGATTGCTACCTTTTTCGCTGTGGAACCTTTTCCGTCATTTGCTGTGAACGTCACCTCTTTTACCTGACTGCCCTGCGCCGGTGTGAAAACCCAATTGTCTTCCTGCACCGCTGCGCCTTCTACTGCGCTTGCCGTCACTGTCAGCGCGTCGCCGTCCGCGTCGGTAAACAAAGATGACAGCGGAATGGTAACGGTTTCTCCCTGTTCCACATGAAGGGTATCTTCACCGACGTATTTGGGTAACCGGTTGAAGGTAAAGGTATAATTCTTTTCAAATACGCCTTCTTTATAGGTTATCACAAACGATTTTTGATTTGTTGGTACCGAATTTACATTATTGTTTGCGCCAATATAGCATTTTTCCGCTTCTCCTGCCGCGTAGCTTGGCACAACATAGGGAATATCGTCCGGAATGTTCAGCACATACTGGTCTGTGTTAGATTCAAACCGCGGCGACAGAGCAACTGAATCTACGCCCGGATAGCTGAACGACAGACTGGAAATCATCGCGTCATTTTGTACGTTAATGGTCATGCGAAGCAGCGCACTGGAAACGGAACTGTCCGCCGCCACGCCTGCGTCCTCTGCATAAAACGTGATATTTTCCGTGCCAAGTTTATCAGGCGTATAGGTAAACTGCGTTCCCTCAATTGCCACGCAATCTCTCTCGCTTGCTCTCTGATAGGCAAACGCCAGCGTATCGCCGTCTTTGTCCTCAAATATTTCGTTTAAATCCAATGTAAAGGCTTTGCCGATAACGATTGTTCTTTGACTTTCAACTGCCTGTTTTACCTGCGGAACATAGTTAAATTTTATTTTATGTACTTCTGTTTGCTCCGCTTTTTCTGCCGTCAGTGTCACTTCTTTGTTGTCCGCAACAGCAAAAAATTTGTCTTTTTCCACACCCGCCGGCGCAATATTCATTTCGGTTTCTTCCGCCTGATTCCAAGAAAGCTGTGCATAGGCTACTTCATTGCTTTTGATATTCGCCAAATAACCTTTGTCTGCGCCTTCCACCGTCTGCTGCACCAGTGAAATCTGGTTTGTCACGCCGCTGGTGCCATTCACAGAACCTTTCACGGCAACATCTGTCACCAGCGGTTCCGC
>CAMNSU010000118.1 GCA_946555455.1 uncultured Clostridia bacterium
GAGTTTTTGCTGAGCGGCGAATATTCGCATAAATATATTAAAAATATAAACAATCAGCTTTCGGCTTTATAAAATTATTCTGTTAAATACTACGACTTACCAAAAAACCCTTGCCATATTGCCGGTAGTGTAGGAAAGAAACACGCCTCGGAAATGAATATATGGACTGTAGATGAGTTTGAAAAATTTATCGCCGCCGAAGATAAACCTGCAAGCAAACTCGCATTTGAGATTTTATTCTGGACGGGTATGCGTTCGGGGGAGCTTCTCGCTCTGACTCCTGCAGACATATTGCCTGATAAATCTATCGTTATAAACAAAAGCTTTACAAGGCTTGACGGAAAGGATATTGTTTCTCCGCCAAAAACGCCAAAGGGAAACAGGACGGTAACGATACCCGAATTTCTTTATAATGAAATATACGAATATATGAACTCTGTTTATGAGATACAGGCTGATGAGCGCATATTTTATTTTACAAAACATCATCTGAATACAGAAATGAAACGCTGCGCCGAAATAGCAGGAGTTAAAAATATTCGGGTACACGATATTCGTCATTCTCACGCTTCAATGCTGATAGAAAAAGGGTATAACATTCTCATCATATCGGAACGGCTTGGACACGAGAATGTTGAAACCACGTTAAACACATACGGACATTTATATCCGAACAAGCACAGGGAACTTGCTGATGAACTTGAAAATATGCGTCCTGAAATAGATTAGAGCCAAAATAGAGCCACAAACAAAAATAAACATCAGAAAACCGCATAAATACGGCATTTCTGATGTTTTTATCGTTATTCCCACTCGATCGTTGCCGGAGGCTTGCTTGTGATGTCATAAACAATGCGGTTGATGTGTCCCACTTCGTTGACAATACGGCTGGAGGCTTTTTCTAAAACGTCGTATGGGATTCTCGCCCAATCGGCGGTCATGAAATCGCCTGTCTGTACGCCGCGCAGCGCCAAAGTGTAGTCATATGTCCGCTCGTCTCCCATGACGCCAACGCTGCGCATACTGGTCAGCACAGCAAAATACTGGTGGATATCTCTATCCAGTCCTGCATTTGCGATTTCTTCACGGAAAATGGCATCTGCATCCTGTAAAATCTGCAATTTTTCTTCTGTGATGTCGCCAATAATACGAATAGCAAGTCCCGGCCCTGGAAACGGCTGCCGGTATACCAATTCGTCCGGAATGCCAAGTTCCAGTCCGACTTTGCGCACTTCATCTTTAAACAAACTGCGCAGCGGCTCCACAATTTCTTTGAAATCCACATAATCCGGCAGTCCGCCGACATTATGATGGCTTTTAATCACGGCAGATTCGCCCACGCCGCTTTCCACCACATCGGGATATATCGTGCCCTGCACCAGAAAATCTACTGTTCCGATTTTCTTTGCTTCTTCTTCAAAGACGCGGATAAATTCTTCGCCAATGATTTTCCGTTTTGTTTCAGGATCACTGACGCCGCTGAGTTTTTCCAAAAAACGTTCCTTTGCATTCACCCGAATGAGGTTTAAATCAAACGTATCTTTAAAGACGCGTTCTACCGTATCGCCTTCATCTTTGCGCAACAGACCATGGTCTACAAAAATACAAGTTAAATTTTTGCCAATCGCTTTATGTACCAACAATGCTGCAACAGAGGAATCCACGCCGCCCGACAACGCACACAACGCTTTTTTATCGCCAATTTTTTCCCGCAGCGCAGCAATGGTATCTTGTGTGAAAGACGACATCTGCCAGTCGCCGGTACAGCCGCACACATCAAACAAAAAATGATGCAGCATATCTTTGCCGCGCGGCGTATGATCCACTTCCGGATGGAACTGCACTGCATAAAGCTGTTTTTCTCTGTTTTCAAACGCCGCAGCAGGACAGTTATCGGTAGTTGCCGTAATCTCAAACCCTTCCGGTATCTGCTGCACATAGTCCGTATGGCTCATCCAGCATGTTGTGTCCGTTTCAATATCCCGAAACAGTGGGCTATCTCCCAGCTTCACCTGTGTTTTTCCATATTCACGCTGCGGCGCAGTAGAAACTTTACCGCCCATAATATGCGCAATCAATTGGCTGCCGTAACAAATCCCCAAAATTGGTATCCCCATCTCCAGCAGTTCTTTGCTGCAAAGAGGTGAATCCGCCGCATAGACGCTGTTGGGTCCTCCTGTAAAAATAATGCCGCTGGGCTGTTTTGCCCGAATCGTGTCCAAATCTGTTGTATACGGCAATACCTCCGCATAGACGCCTTGTTCTCTAACCCGCCGCGCAATCAACAGATTATACTGTCCACCAAAATCCAATACGATTACCAATTGATGTTTCATTCACCGCTCCCGCCTTTCTCTTTCGTTCCGCATAAACTTCCTTATTGTATTATCATACCACAAAATAAACGAAAAATCTACCTAAAAATACGCAGTAATATTCCATACTTCTTTTGCAGTTTTATCAACCAACCAAATTCCGCCTTGATTTTCCCACAGACTATAGCGGCGGTGCCACATTTTTTTCTCTCCGTTTGGCTTTATAACCGCTGTAATATCCGGCATTTGCAGCACCTCTGTCAGCCGAAGCCGCGCTTTACACCAATCTGCCGCCCATGCCGGCAACTGTACATCAGGACAATCCACCAAAAAATCCTGAACTGCCGCATGACGCATTTCATCTGTCCAAATTCCCGCGTCCTGCAAAAAACTGACAATCTGCTCAAACCGCTGCGCCCGGCGGTGCGGCGCGCTGAGCCAACCCTGCCGCGCCATATATTCTGCGATTTTCTGACACAAATCAAACACACTGTCTGTTTTTTTCTCCAGCAAACGCCGCAAACGCACAAATGCACCCTGATTCCAAAAAACGTCTACCACTTCTTCTATTTCCTTAAGCTGTGCCAGTTCCTCAAACGAAATATCATTGCTTTTCACCACTTCATAGGGTGGTTTTTCACTCCATGCATAACCATATTGTGCCGTTCGTTGCGCCAGCGGCGTACCCGGCAAAATTTTTAAAAATCCCAATTGCAGTTCATTCGCCTGCATTGCCATTGCTCTGTCAAAAGAACTGCGAAAATCCGCAAAGGTTTCATGCGGCAATCCTGCAATGAGGTCTAAATGCACCTCCACAGTTCCGCTGTGTCCAATATATGCTAAATTCTGCGCAATTTGTTCCACCCGACACGGGCGGTCTACTGCGCGGAGCGTTTTCTCGTGTACGCTTTGCAGACCCACCTCCAGCCGCACTTTCCCAGCCGGCAACTGTACTAATTTATCCATCAGCGCGCGGGACAAAACATCTGCCGAAACTTCAAAATGAAATTCCGTCTGCCCGTCCAGCCGTGCAATGATATCCAAAATTTTTTGTGCCCGTTCATCATCGCTGTTAAACGTACGGTCTACCAATTTCACCAGCCGCACGTCGTGGTCTGCAAATGTTTTGAAATCCTGCTCTACCATCTCCAGCGGCTTATAGCGCACGCCCGTTTCCGCTGCGGACAAACAATAGGCGCAGCGATAGGGACAACCGCGCGAACTCTCATAATAAAAAATGGCTTCTTTTTCCGCCAATTCTTCTGCCGTATAGGGAAACGGTATTTTTGCCAAATCCATAGGCGCCGCTTTACTGACAGCGCCGCCGCGGCGGACAAGTCCCGGAATTTCTCTCTCGCCGCGCAGCAACGCCGCATAGGTTTCTTCGTTTTCCCCACACATTACTGCGTCTGCAAACGGACAGCGCGCCAAGGTTGCCTCCGGCGTATATGCTACTTCCGGTCCGCCCAAAACAACCATTGTTTGCGGCGCCGCTTTTTTCACAACTTCCGCCAACGCCAATATTTTCTCCGCATTCCAGATATAGCAGGAAAACCCAATAACGTCCGCTTTTTTACGAACAACTTCCGCCGCAATCCGCATGGTTTCCTGTGCGGTTGTAAACTCTAACACCTCCGCCGCAAGCCCCTGTGCTTGCAGATAGGCGCGGATGCTGCGCACTGCCAGACTTTTATGCACATATTTTGCCGCCATGGCAACCAGCAATACGTTCATGGGGTTCCCTCCTTTTTCCGCCTATTCAAACAATAGATGTCTTATCTCATGCAAAATCCATCTATTTTCTATACTATTGACAGCGTTCGGCAAACAAAACCGCATATTTTATGCCGAAACCACTGCTCTAGCCCTGCTGCCGTTTTGCTTTTGACAAAAAGTATCCCACAATTGTTTTCATGTCCTTAATTTCGCCGCTCCCAATCATCTGTTCCACCTGCTGCGGTGAAAACGTCAGCACATCCACAAATTCGTCCGGGTCAGGGTGTGTTTCCCCTAATGTCAAACCGTCCGCATAATAAATATGAATGATTTCGCCGCAATATCCCGGCGTTGGATAGAATCCGCCCAAATAGTCAAACCGCTGCGCCCGATACCCTGTTTCTTCTTCCAGCTCCCGCCGCCCGCATACGCCGTGGTCTTCGCCGCGTTCCAGTTTTCCTGCCGGAATTTCCAATATCTCTTCATCATAGGGTTTGCGGAACTGACGCACGAAAATGATGTTTCCCTCTTCCGTATAGGCGACAATCCCCACGCCGCCCGGGTGTTCCACCAACTCGCGTTTTGCCAGATTTCCGTTGCACAGCCGAACGGTATCTTCCTTTACATGGATAATACGTCCGTCATAAATCACTCTGCTGTCCACGGTTTCTTCGTTATATTTCATACCGGTTCTACCTCTTTCCCTTTTTTCTACTTTCCGCTATCTAACAGATATCAGTGTATGCACTGTCCGCTAAAGCAGTTTCCCGCTATCTGATATTTTTTTCATAGCAGAAATGGAAAAATAGGCATGAACTGTTTTTCGTTCATGCCTATTTCCATTCAGCAAAGAAACGTGTTCTTTGCTTAAATAAATGCGTATATAATCAGTGCAATGGTTAATGCGTATATGACAACAAAAGAAATTGCTTTTATCAGATTAAAAATAAACTTCTTTTTCTCTGTCATGTTCGGCTGCTCATAGGACACGATAATTGCATATCCGATTCCCAGCAAAATCGGCAGTAACACCAAAAACGGCGTAATCTGAATGCCAAACAACCGTTTTGTTGCAAATGGAATCACACCCACCGCCACAAAAATCAATACTAAAATTAACCCGACGCAAACCTGATATTTCTCAAAAATTTTCAAGACTTTTTTCATCGTCGCGCGTCCTTTCTGTTTTACATAATATCAGCCGTTAAGCCGCTTTTTTCTTTGTGCCGCCTTTATTGCCGCGCAGCATGTTCCATGTCGGAGCGGCGATAAAGATGGAAGAATAGGTTCCCACGATAACACCAACCATCAGCGGCAGTGCAAATCCGCGAATCGATTCAGAGCCCAGCACATACAGGACTACCAACGTTACAAACGTTGTACCGGAAGAGTTAATAGACCGGCGCAGCGTCTGCAAAATACTCTTTTCGCAAACCTCGGAAAATCCTTCTTTTTTCAGATATTTTCTATTTTCACGCACACGGTCAAAAATGACAATCGTTGCATTGATAGAATACCCTATGATGGTCAGAATCGCTGCGATAAACGAAGCGTTGACCGGAATACGGAAAATCGCATAAAACGAAATCATCATCAACGTATCATGAATCAGCGCAATCACCGCCGCCACACCGGATGTAAATTCAAAACGAATTGTGATATAAATCAGCATGAGGATACACGCAACGATAACCGCCATAATGGCGCCGGTCAAAATCTCATCGCTGATTGCCGCACTGATGTTGTTGCTTTCCAGCGGCTGGTCGCTTGTTAAGTTAAAATCTGTTTTAATCTTCTGAAACACTTCGTCACGCGCAGCAGTTTCCAGAGATTTCATTTTGACGATAACCTCGTTCGCGTCTCCAACCTTCTGGATACTATACGGTTTTTCACCGATAGTCTGTTCAATCGCAGAGGAAAGTGCTGATTCCTCATACGGATTTTCCATATCAATCCGCATCATGGTACCGCCGGAAAAATCAATATCAGTCACAAATCCTTTGTTCACAATCAAAAAGACTGCGCCAATCAGGATAATTGCCAACGACAGGCAAAGAAATTTCGGATAATTTTTCATAATACTAAACTTGCGTTCCATTTTAACAGCACCTCCTTTCTTATTTTACACCTATTCCATATAATTTTCTGTTTTTCACGTTCAACTGAACTATTTGCACCAGCAGGAATTTCGTAATGACGATTGCTGTGAACATACTGACCAGCACACCAATCAGCAGCGTCACTGCAAACCCTTTCACGGTTCCGGAGCCCAGCCACAGCAGCACTGCCGCCGCAATCACAGTTGTTACGTTAGAGTCCACAACCGCCGCAATTGCGCGGTGGAAGCCCGCTTCCACGGACGCCCTTAGCGTTTTGCCAAGTTTTAGTTCATCTATGATACGTTCAAAGATAACGACATTCGCGTCGACCGCCATACCCATAGACAGGATAATACCTGCAATACCGGGCAAGGTCAAATTCACTTTGAACCAGCCCAGCAGCAATACCGTCAGCGCCGTATAGAATGACAGCGCAATCGCGGACACCAAGCCTGGCAGACGATAGAAAATAAGCATATAGAGCATGATTAAAATCAAGCTGATGAACGCCGCCATAATACTGTTGTTAAACGCCGTTTCTCCCAGCGTTGCGCCAACGCTGCTCACGCCAACTTCTTTCAGCTTAAATGGCAGCTGACCTGCACGAATCAATCCTGCCAGTTCCCGCGCATATTCTACTGTGAAGTTTCCGCCGGAAATGATACAGGTCGTATCAGTAATCTGCGTTTGCACACGCGGACTGGAAACCACTTGGTCGTCCAACATGATAGCAATGAAGTTCTGTCCTTCCGGTTGTCCTGCCAAACGACCGGTCGCTTCGGAAAATTTCTGCACACCGGAATCTTTTAATTTCAGTTCTACATAGTTTTCCGGCGCAGAGGTTTCACTGAGTTTGTCAAACTTCGCTGTTGCCGTATCCACATCGTCTCCCGTCATAACAGTGTTGCCCTCAGGGTCTGCAAAAGACAACTGCGCTGTTTTACCCAACAGTTCCACCGCTTCACGCGGGTCGGAAACAGACGGAATTTCAACATAGAACCGTTTATCTCCCTGACTCTGTACATTCGCTTCTGTATATCCTTGTTCTGTGAGACGTGTTCTTAAAATAGAAACCACGGTGTCTCTCTGCTCGTCTGTGATGGAGTCTGCATCCGCGTCATACTGAATAGACGAACCGCCCGCAATATCCAATCCTTTTTTGATGCCATTCATTGCAGGATTAATTTTCCAGCTTCCCAGCGTTACGCCAAATGCCGCAACAAAAATCATAATACCGATGATGAGAAGCATTCCTACAAGCTTAACTATGCTTTTCCCTTTCATGTTTTTTCCTCCTCTTGTTAAGAGACGTACCCTCACACTGCGTCTCTCTTATGCCGCGTTTTTGAAACTTTGGACAGACCTGTCCCACGGCAATCATATGATACTATTATATTATGGTTTGTCCCCATAGTCAAGGCTTTCCGTTATTTTTTTTGCTAAATCTGTAAAAAATTACAGTTGCGGCGGCAAATAGCCTGTCCTTTTTTCTATTTTGCCCTTTCTTCGCGCAAGGTATGAGACGTCTAGGCATAAGGGAATCGAATCTTATACGCCATGCAGGGAAAATTTTTCGTAAATGCAGCGTCAAAGAACCGCTTTCCATACGCCCAGTATGCAAAGGAACCTTTTCCTTGCCTTACAAAAAATTTTCTCCTGCATGGTTCTACGAAGTCCCTAGGAGCAGATTTTATTTGTAGGCAAGGCAAAAATACGCAGGAATACTGGCGTATTTCAAGTATTTTTAA
>CAMNSU010000119.1 GCA_946555455.1 uncultured Clostridia bacterium
TCAGTTCCCAAATGCCCGGCATTACTTTTGAACAATATCTGGAATATACCGGCAGTACTTTGGAAGATTTCCGCGAAGGCATGAAAGACCGTGCATGGAAAGATGTGAAAACCTCTTTGGTGCTGGAGAAAGTTGCAAAAGAAGAGAAAATAGAAGCAACAGATGCGGATATTGAGGAAGAAATGGAAAAACTGGCAAAACAATACAGCATGGAACTTGACAAAGTCAAAGAAGTGTTCCAAGGGGATAGTCTGGAAACGCTGAAAAATGACATTATGATGCGCAAAACGGTTGACATGCTGCGTGAAAGTGCAAAATTGACTGCTGCAAAGAAGAAACCGGCAGCGAAAAAGACAACTGCGAAAAAAGCGGCGGACAGCAAAGAAAACGCAGAGGATAAAACAGAAAAAGCAGCGGCAAAGAAACCGGCAGCAAAGAAAACAACCACTAAAAAGGCGGCAACGACCACCAAAAAAACAACTGCTGCCAAAAAGACAGCAACAACAAAGACGACAACGGCAAAGAAAACAACCACTAAAAAGACAAAAGAGGACGCAGCAAAAGAAGAAAAATAAGCATATAGCCACATAAGAAAGCCGTACCCAGCGGGACGGCTTTCGCTATTCTGGTTTTGAAAAAAAGGAGGAAAATCTATTATGAGTTATATTCCGGTACCTTATGTCATTGAACAGACAAACCGCGGCGAACGGTCGTATGATATCTATTCCAGACTGCTGGTAGACCGTATCATATTTTTAAACGGTGAAGTAACAGATGATTCCGCATCTGTTATCATTGCACAACTGCTGTTTTTGGAAAGCCAAGACCCGGACAAAGATATTAATTTTTATATCAATAGCCCGGGCGGGTCTGTAACAGCGGGATTTGCTATTTATGATACCATGAACTACATCAAATGTGATGTATCGACCATTTGCGTAGGATTGGCGGCGAGCATGGGTTCCTTTTTGCTGTCCTCCGGCGCAAAAGGAAAACGTCTGGCACTGCCGAACAGTGAGATTTTGATTCACCAGCCGCTTGGCGGAACACAAGGTCAGGCGTCGGATATTAAAATCTATTCTGATTTTATTATCAAAACAAGAAAGAAACTGAATACGATTCTGTCGCAGAACACCGGCAAACCGTTAGACGTGATAGAACGCGATACAGAACGCGATAATTACATGGAAGCGCAGGAAGCGCTGGAATATGGTTTGGTGGATAAGGTAATTACCAAGCGGTAATGTAAATTTGGGACAGGAATTTTCCAAAGTGGGGTGGAAATCATGCGGGAAACAAACAAAAATTCAATACATTGCTCCTTTTGCGGCAGACCGCAGGAACTTGCTAAAAATTTTGTGGCAGGGCCGGACGTATATATTTGTGATGAATGTATCGCAATGTGCAATGAAATTATTGCAGCACAGCAGGAGGCGGAAAACGCTTCCGAAAACAGTATGGAAAACGTGCCTACGCCGCAGCAGATGAAAGAGCATTTAGACCAATATGTGATTGGGCAGGACCGCGCAAAAAAAGCGCTGGCGGTCGCGGTATATAACCACTATAAACGCATTCAGACCGGTCAGACAAAAACAGACGACGATGTTGAACTGCAAAAGAGCAACATTTTACTGCTGGGGCCGACCGGCTGCGGGAAAACGCTTTTGGCACAGACTTTGGCAAAGGTGCTGGACGTGCCGTTTTCCATTTCAGATGCAACGTCGCTGACGGAAGCTGGATATGTGGGAGAAGATGTGGAAAATATTTTGCTCCGACTGCTCCGTGCGGCGGATGACGATATTGAACGTGCCCAGCGCGGTATTATCTATATTGACGAGATTGATAAAATCGCCCGAAAATCAGAAAATGCTTCTATCACGCGGGACGTCAGCGGCGAAGGCGTGCAGCAGGCGTTGCTGAAAATTTTGGAGGGAACGGTTGCTTCCGTACCGCCGCAAGGAGGTCGGAAACATCCGCATCAGGAATTTATCCAGATTGATACCAGCAATATTTTGTTTATTTGCGGCGGTGCGTTTGATGGTCTTGATAAAATCATTGAAAGCAGAATCGGTAAAAAAGCCATGGGATTTGAAGCAGATGTGCGCGGCAACAAACAGCATGAATTGGGAGAACTTTTCTCGCAAGTTGTGCCGCAGGATTTGCTTAAATTTGGCTTGATTCCGGAATTTATCGGACGTATGCCGTTTGTGGAATCATTGGATTCTTTGGATGAAGATGCGCTGGTGCGCATTTTGAAAGAACCCAAAAATTCGATTGTTAAACAATATCAAAAGATTTTTGAGATTGACGGTGTGGAACTGGAAATTACAGATGAAGCGCTGAAAGAAGTGGCGCAGGAAGCGATTGAAAAGGAAACCGGTGCGCGCGGACTTCGTGCTATTTTAGAAGAGACCATGATGGAAGTCATGTATCAGATTCCGAGTATGACAGACGTGGAAAAATGTGTTGTGGATAAAAATTGTGTCAAGAATCGGAAAATGCCAAAACTCATTCGGAAGAAAATTGAAACAGAAGAACCGAAAAAAATTGTCGGTGAATAAATGCCCCAAAAGACCTGCATATGCAGGTCTTTTTTGATGGAAGATATCTGTATAGGGTGGAACCGCTTGAAAAATTTTCATGTATAATGTCTTAGACAAAGTTCGGCACTACGATAAAAACAATGATTATTTAATAATTTCGCAGGAAATTTTTAACCAAATATTAAAATAAATTTAGTCCTTGTCTGTTAGTATAAAAAATGAGACAAGGACGCAATTTGCTTAAGTAGAACGATTCAAATGAAAAAGGCGGTGCAATATCAGATGGTACAAGGACGTTCCAACAGGAAAAAGAAACATTCAGGAAGAACAGTATTAGGGATATTTTTGGTTTTGGCGATGGGAACAGCAGTCTTGAAGGTAGTGCATAGCCCATTTTTTGAAGACATGACGGACAAGCTTTTGGTCTCTTGGAACAGTTTGAAAGGCGTTGTTTTCGGACAAACTGCGGAGACGGATTGGCAGCTGCTTTTGGTAAACCGATGGAATCCAATTCCAGATGGATTTGATGTTAAGCTGGTAACGCTTTCGGGCGGACACCAAGTTGATGAACGGATTTATCCGGATTTGCAAAAAATGTTTGATGACGCCCGCGCGGAGGGGATTCTTCCCATGATATATTCGTCCTATCGGACAACGCAAAAACAACAACAGCTGATGGAAGATGAAATAAACAAATACCGGCAGGAAGGATATTCTAGTCGGGAGGCGAAAAAAATTGCGGAGACATGGGTAGCGCGTCCAGGCACCAGCGAACATCAGATAGGACTTGCCCTCGATATTACAAGCGCTGACAAAGAGAAACAGAAGCCTGCTGTTGTGTGGGAGTGGCTGCATAAAAACAGTTATCGCTACGGTTTTATTCTGCGCTATCCGGAAGATAAAACAGATATTACCGGTATCAGTTCAGAGCCTTGGCATTTTCGCTATGTCGGCGAGAAGGCAGCGGCTGAACTATACCAAAGGGACATCTGTCTTGAGGAATATTTAGATAGATAGTGAAAGCAGCCATTTTGCGATGGTACCCTCTCTTGTCAAGAGCGGGCATCTGCCGCAGCTTATACATAAATGGATAGAATTTTGTTTTCCTGAAACAGAATCTGCCGGAATCGGCATAAATGACACACCTCTCCAATATTTATAGAATAGATACCACCTGTGCGAAAGAAAAAATTTTCGAGGTGGTTGTCGGTAAGAAAACATCCAAAAGACGATGGGGAGGAAGAAAGATGGCAGTGAAAAGAACAAGGGACAGAGAACGTATGCGCCGGCGGCGGGAAAACGAAAAAGAGGTTTCTATCTGGAAAGAATATAAAATTATCATTCAGCTTTTGGTTTGCATTATGATTGTCATTGCTTTTGTATTTACGCAAGGTATGGTGGTGCATGACGATAAGACAGTCCGTGATTATGTCAAAGCGAACCTGTCGGAGACCACAAATTTGAAAGAAACAATGCAATATGTGAAACGGTTTGTGGATGCGAAACGTCTGTTGCCGGAGAGCGGCACAGAGACAGCGCCTGTTTCTGCTTCTGTGCAGCCGGACGCATCGCCGGCACAAGAGACGACTCCCACGCCAAATGAATCTCCCGCAGCAACGCCTGCGCCGGAAACGACCGCTGAACCATCTCCCGCGTCTGAACAGGCGCCGCCCGCAGTGACACCATAGATTGATACGGGCGTCCTCTACGGTTCAAATCAGCGAAGGGGATGGTAGTTATTATCAAAATCTATAAATCTATTTTTGTGCACTATTCCATATTATTTGCAGTCGGCGCTTTCGCCTGCTTGCAGCCCGGCATGGCGGGCGTTGCGATTCTGGCAAGCGTATTCATTCATGAACTTGCACATTGTGTGGCGCTGAAATTAGTAGGAGAAATTCCCAAAAGTGTGATTATCCATACCTTTGGTGTGAAAATTGAAACCGGTAAGCACGGTCTGTTTCCGCCGCGGCAAATGATTCCCATTGCGGCGAGCGGGCCTCTAATGAATCTGCTGCTGGCAATAGCAGCGTGGCACTATGGCTGGGACATCTGGGTAGCGCCCAATATCGCGCTGGCGGTCATGAATCTGCTGCCGGTTTTTCCATTGGATGGGGGACAAATTTTCTATTCTATTTTGTCCATGCGGCAGGGACGGAAACGGGCGAAACGCATTCTCAAGGTGATGGGAGTCATGATTGGCGGTCTGCTTGCATTGGCGGGCGGATATGTTTTGTTTGTCACGAAATTTAATTTTACGCTGCTGCTGATTGCAATTTTTATATTGTATACGGCAAGAAAAGATGTTATCAATCCTGTCATGGAAGCAGGTTTGGTCAAAAACAGTGATATGCAGCGCACTTCTTCTTATATTATCAGTGAAAAAACCAAAGCAGTTGAGGCGGCAGGGTATCTGCCTGCAACGGCTGTTGGTATCGTGATTGACGGAAAAGGAGAAGTACAGGGATTTGTTACAGCAAGCGGACTCTATCATAAAATGGAACAGTATGGAGGCGGCATTCTGGTAAAAGAATGTCTCAGGTGAGAGCTTCCGGCAAAAGCCGGAGGCTTTTTTTATGAAAATACTTGCATGATGAGCAATTTTCAGGTATGATAGTAGGAGAGACCAAATATATGACAATGGAGCGTTGAAGATGACCAAAATAGAACCACTACTACATAAAGTACAAAAAGCGGCGCGCTATACAGGCGGCGAATTAAACAGCGTCATGAAGGACGCGGCGCAGGTTACGACCCGTTTTGCGTTTTGCTTTCCCGACGTATATGAAATTGGTATGTCGCATTTGGGCATGAAAATTCTATACCATTTGCTCAATGAACGTGAGGATACTTGGGTGGAACGCGTGTTTGCGCCGTGGGAGGACATGGAAACCGAAATGCGCCGGGCGGGCGTTCCGCTGTTTGCGTTGGAAAGCAGAGATGCTGTATCGGAATTTGATTTTGTTGGATTTACGCTGCAATATGAAATGAGTTACAGCAATATTCTAAATATGCTGGAATTAGCAAATATTCCGCTGCGCAGCGAAGCGCGAAACGAGGGAATGCCTTTTGTGTGCGCGGGTGGACCGTGTGCGTTCAATCCCGAGCCGCTGGCGGATTTTGTGGATTTCTTCTTATTGGGAGAAGGAGAAGAAATTTGGCCGGAGGTGCTGGATATATTTGCGCAGTGGAAAGCGTCCGGCGCACCGCGGCAGGCGTTTTTGGAACAAATTGCCAGCGTGCAGGGCATTTATATTCCGGCGTTTTATGATGTGCAGTGGGACAAACAGGGGAATTTTGCAGGACTGACGCCCAACCGGCCGGGCGTGCCGGAAACTGTCCAAAAACGAATTATTCGAGATTTAGACCATGTCTATTTTCCGGACAAACTGGTGGTGCCCTACATGGAAATTGTGCATGACCGCGTTATGCTGGAGGTGTTTCGCGGCTGTATCCGCGGCTGCCGTTTCTGTCAGGCAGGTATGATTTACCGTCCGGTGCGGGAGAAAGACAGCACGACATTGTGTAACTATGCCGAAAAACTTATTAGCGCAACGGGCTACGACGAAATTTCCTTGGCGTCCCTGAGTACCAGCGATTACACGCAATTGCCGGATTTAATGGAAGGCTTGCTGCCGTTTTCGGAAAAAGAACGCGTGAGTTTGTCTTTGCCATCGCTGCGCATTGACAATTTTTCGCTGGATTTGATGGAAAAAGTGCAGAAGGTGCGTAAAAGCGGACTGACTTTTGCGCCGGAAGCAGGAACACAGCGGCTGCGCGATGTGATTAACAAAGGGATTACGGAAGAAGACCTTATGCGCGGCGCGCGGCTTGCATTTGAGGGCGGCTGGTCGCATATCAAATTATATTTCATGATTGGACTGCCCACGGAGACGGAAGAAGATATTCTGGGCATTGCGGATTTGGCGCAAAAAGTCGTAGATACTTTTTACGCTGTCGATAAAAGTAAACGAGCAAAATTTGTGAACGTCACGGTAAGCGTCTCCTCATTTGTTCCCAAGGCGTTTACGCCATTCCAATGGGAAGCGCAGGACACTATCCAGACGCTCAAAGAAAAACAGAAACTGCTGAAAGACGCGATTCATTCGCGCCACATTACCTATAACTATCATGAGTCCTATGTCAGTCATTTGGAAGGCGTATTTGCACGTGGAGACAGAAAATTGTGCCGCGTATTGGAACAGGCACATCAGTTAGGCTGTAAATATGATGGCTGGGATGAATTTTTTGTCTATGGGCGTTGGATGGAAGCGTTTGAAAAAGCGGGCGTAGACCCTATGTGGTATACGGCGCGCAAGCGTTCTTTTGAAGAAGCGCTTCCGTGGGCGCATATTGACTGCGGTGTGACGACGGCGTTTTTGCGGCGGGAATGTGAACGCGCCTATGTGGAACAGGTGACGCCGAACTGCCGCGAAGCGTGCAGCGGCTGCGGTGCGCAGCGGCTGGACTGCATGGAATGGAGGAAAAAACAGTGAAATATATCTATACATTCAGCAAAAACCGGCGTGTACAATATGTGTCCCATTTGGATACGCTGCGCGTATTTGAACGTGCTATGCGGCGTGCAAAACTGCCTGCCTCCTATAGTCAGGGATTTCATCCGCATCCGCTCATTACCTTTGCGCAGCCGCTTGGCGTGGGGATTTCCAGCAAGAGCGAATTGGTGGAAATTGCCTTTGACCGCCCGCTCTGTACGGAAGAGCAGGAACGATTTTCCCATTCCATGCCGGAGGGATTTGGAATTTTAAACTACTGTGAAAATGAGAAGAAATCTCCGTTTGCTGCTTTAGAATGGGCGGCTTATGAGATATGTATTACAACACCAATATCACAGAAACGATTAGAGGATTTCATGAAGCAGGAAGAAATTCTCATGCTGAAACGTTCCAAAAAAGGGGAGAAGCAGGTCAATATCCGCCCCATGGTGCAATGTCTGGAACTTGTACCGTGGGAGAATGCCACTGTACTCAAAGCGGTGCTCAAAGCCGGACAGCCCAGCTTGAAACCGGAACTGCTGCTGCAAGCGCTGGAACAATATATGCAAGGCTGTGCACTCGAGGTGCAGTCTGTTTGCCGGACGGCATTGTTGGACGGAAACGGACAGCCGGTTGCTTAAAATACTGTGTCAAAAAAATAGTTATGATAGATGATTTTGCGGAAAAATCTGTCTGTCAAGAAAAGGTTTACAAGATTTAATAAAAAGTTAATAGTTAATTTATAGATATTCAAGTCCCCTCGGGTATGATAAGTAATGTACCGGATAAACGTTTATCTCATTCCAT